>NZ_JMMA01000002.1:646444-969666 GCF_000686125.1 Ruminococcus sp. NK3A76 | reverse complement strand
GTCATAAAACCGTTCTCCTTTCCATAGTTGGTCGTCACATATTGTATATATTATAATAGCATATTTCAAGGGATTTTGCAAGTATTAATTTAAGGCTTGGATACTGGAAAATAATAAAAAAGCGAAGACACCCGAAAAAGGATATCTCCGCTTGATAGACTATATTGATCAGTCAGCTACATAAGGCAGGAGTGCAACGTGACGTGCTCTCTTGATAGCCTTTGTGAGCTCTCTCTGATGATAAGCGCAAGTGCCTGTAACTCTTCTGGGGAGAATCTTAGCTCTCTCTGTCATGCACTTTCTGAGCTTTGTTATATCCTTGTAGTCTATAGTTTCAGCTCTGTCAACACAGAACATACATACCTTCTTACGGCCTCTCTTTACAGGCCTTGCAGGTCTCTGATTTTCCATTGATCTATCCTCCTAACTGTATCGAATGTTACGTTTTTGTCAGAACGGAACGCCGTCATCGCTTATTATCTCCTCAAAATCCTCCATTCCGCCTATGGACATATTGTCCTGCTGCGGAGGCTGATTGTATTGAGGCTGGTAGTTATTCTGCTGGGGCTGCTGGTAGCTGTTCTGCTGGTAGCTGTTGTTATTATAACCGTTGTTATAATTGTTGCCGCCCTGATAAGGGTTGCCATAGCCGCCGTTGCCGCCGTCTCTCTTAGGCTCACCGGTGAAATAAGCACTGTCAACATAAACCTCTGTAACATAGCGCTTATTACCATTCTTATCGGTATAATCTCTCTTGCGAAGTTCACCTTCAACACAGATCATTCTACCTTTGCCAAAGAATCGGCCTATGAATTCAGCTTGCTGTCTCCATGCAACACAGTCAATAAAGTCAACAGGTCTCTGGCCGTTCTGGTCAGTGTAGTTTCTTTCAACTGCCACGGTAAAACTCAGAACAGGCTGACTTCCTGCCTGCTTTACTTCAAGATCCTGTGTGATCCTGCCCATTATAATAACTCTGTTAAGCATCTAAACATTCTCCATTCTTTAAGGGTCTTAGCTTACTTAAGTGTTATCAGGAAACGAATAACGCCGTCTGTGATGCCGAGTACACGCTCAAGCTCAGCCGGGAACTCAGGCTTAGCTGTGAAGTTCCAGAGAACATAGTAGCCCTCGTTTTCGTAGTTGATTGCGTAAGCGAGCTTTCTCTTGCCCCACTCGTTTGTTGTAACATCCTCAGCCTCAGCATTGATCATGCCTGTGAACTTCTCGATGAGGGACTTGATCTCCTCCTCTTCCTTCTTCAGACTGAATACGACCATTGCCTCGTAGTTTTCAGTTAACTTTGCCATTTTAAATGCACCTCCCTTTGGATTTCGCCTGTGTTTATCACAAGCAAGGATAACTTAATTATTATATCACAGGCCGAGCTTTTTGTCAACCTTGATATCTGATATATTGTAAATTTTCTGTAAATTCACGTTATGCGATGACATTATTTATCAGGAACATCAGCCCTGTGAACAGCCCGAACATGAGCGTTCCGCCAAGTATCACAGCCGGCCATGAGACACCGCCTGCAAGAGCCATTATCTGCCGGGCCTGCATATTATCGGGGTTTTCGGCCTTGATACGGCGTATCCGCTTCTTGACCGAGGAATAATACATATAGTTGACCGAGAAGCCGAGCAGCAGCCTTATCGCCCAGAAAGCGTAATAGGAAGCCTGATATATCAGCTGGAAGGTCTTGCCCTCGACGAACGGGGCGCTCTTGATGAACACCTGACCCATGAATTCCTGCGTGCCGAGGTAGATATACGAAGGCACCGAGAGCAGGAAGCTCAGGATAAGCATTATCATTCCCCTGACGTACATCTTGCGGTATAGCATATAGAACTCAGGGAACAGCACTGCTCCGAAGTTGAATGATATCTTGGTCTTCAGCTTGAAAAAGCGGAAGAATGTCGTTATGAAGTATATCGGATTGCTCCTGACAAAGCAAGCGTAATCCTCTATCGTGATGCCGTCTATCTCGGAATTCTTGTCAAGCATTATCGTGTTGGTAAAAGGCGGCACGCCCTGCTGCTGGCCGGGCTGCTGGCCTGTGCTGTTCATATCCGGATAGCGGTTGGGGGTGTACATATTGTTGAAGGGGCGCTCGGGCGGCTCGTTCTGATGAAGCGGCAGGCCGCATTTTGTACAGAACAGCATATCCGACGGGTTCTCCTCGCCGCAGCGGAAGCAGCGGATAGTCCCGCTCTCGCTCACCTTGGCAGCTGCTGCCTCCTCCTCGGTTATGGGCTTCCAGCTGTAGCCTGAAGCGTGAAGAGCCTCGTTTATGCATCTGCCCTCTTTTTTATAGCACTCTCTGTGATAAGGAGTACCGCACTCGGGGCAAACGACTATATCGTCACCATGCCTGAACTCTTCCTTGCAGGATATACAGCGTGAGCCGTAAAATCTGTTTACTTCCACTATACAGTTCTCCTTTCATTTTCTGTCTCGTTTTATGTCTCTTATGGTATTATATCTGTCTCATATTATTTCTCGCAAAGTCACGCCTTTGCATAATAGTTGATATCACCTGCTCTGATTCCGGCCTGAATTTAAACATATGCAGCCTGCACAGCGGAAAAGCCAGACTGCCGTTCTCGTCGTCTACAATAGCTGTCAGGTGAAAGCCTGTCGGAATGATACGGTAATGATGCACTATTATCCTTACATCGGTTATATTGACTAACCGCAGCACTGCGCTGTTTCTGATAAAAAGATATTTCATACCGAGCCTGAACTGGTCATTTACAAAGGGCTCTGCCGATGCGAAATCGAGCAGCACGTTCACTTCGCCGTCTGTGCCAAAGTATGTGTTGAGCCTTTTTGATGCCCCGACACGCAGCCTGTAAACGAGCCACACGAGAAGTGCAAACACCCCGCCAAAGAAAGCTCCTATAAAAAGCCCTGCGGCAACACCGGCCGCCACGATGCATAAAGCAGATATCGCAGCAAACTCAAACAGGACTATCAGAACAGGCGCTACGCCCAGCTTAGGAACACGTTTTACCTTGCAGTAGTTGCCCATATCGTTGCCGAGCTGTCTGAGCATCTGCTCATTCACCGCCGGGGCAGCAGGCCGACTGTAAGCATAGCCGCCGAGCGGCGCACCGCACCCGGTACAAAAGTTAGCATTTTCAGTTAGATTTTCTGCACCGCACACAGGACATTGCATTATAACAGACCTCATTTTTAATATCTTAGCTCAATAAAAGATATTTATTTGTAAAATGATACAATAAAAACACTTTAGATATCTATTATACCATACTTTATAAAAAAAGGAAAGAGTTTTCACAAATTTTTCTTTACTTTTTTCTAAGTTTGTTATATAATATAATGGTATGGTATATTTTTATGTGAAATAAGGAGAGAGTTATGGTATTTTTAGAAAACTTAAAGTCCGAGCTTGAAAAATACAGGCCGCAGGTCGAGGAGCTGTATTCGGTCTACGACATCGAGAATGCTAAGGAAAAGATAGACGAGCTGCACGAGAAAGCAGCCGAGCCGGGCTTCTGGGACGACACGGAGAATTCGCAGAAGGTGCTCCAGCAGACAAGGAGCTTGGAGAACAAGGTCGAAAAATACAACAAGCTCACCGCTGCCGTAGATGACATAGAGGTCATGATAGAAATGGCCGCTGAGGAAGACGACGACTCTATGGTGGAGGAGATAAACGAGGAGCTCAAAAAGCTCGGCGAGGAGCTTGAAAAGATAAAGCTCGAAACTCTCCTTAAGGGCGAGTATGACAGCCGCAACTGTATCCTCACGCTGCACGCAGGTGCAGGCGGCACAGAGGCGCAGGACTGGACAGAGATGCTCTACAGAATGTACACCCACTGGGCAGACAAGCACGGCTTCAAGGTGCAGGTGATGGATATCCTCGAAGGCGGCGATGCAGGCTACAAGAGCGCATCTATATTCATTGAGGGCGAGAACGCCTACGGCTATTTAAAGAGCGAGGCAGGCATCCACAGGCTTGTGCGTATATCGCCTTTCGACAGCTCGGGAAGCAGACACACCTCATTCTCGGCAGTTGATGTTATGCCTGAGATAGACGAGAGCATCCAGGTAGAGATACGTCCTGAGGATATCAAGATGGACGTTTTCCGTTCATCCGGTGCCGGCGGTCAGCACATCAACAAGACCTCCTCTGCTGTAAGACTTACACATATCCCGACTGGATTGGTCGCTTCCTGCCAGACACAGCGCTCGCAGGTGCAAAACAGAAAATACGCTATGATGCTCCTGACAGCACAGCTCGTTAAGATAAAGGAGCAGGAGCACCTTGACAAAATATCCGACATCAAGGGCGTGCAGAAGGAGATCGCATGGGGCTCGCAGATACGCTCGTATGTATTCATGCCCTACACCCTTGTTAAGGACACAAGAACAGGCTATGAGACTACACAGGTACAGGCAGTTATGGACGGCGACCTTGACGGGTTCATAAACGCATACCTCAAAGACCTCTCGCTCGGAAAAATAGATAAGAATTAAAGGACTTGATAATATGACAAATGTAGGATTTATTGGTGCAGGAAACATGGGCTATGCCATAATGAAGGGTATTCTTTCAAGTGATATGAAGAATGATGTAAAGCTCTTCGCATTTGACAAGTCAGAGGCTGCACTTGACAGGGCTATGGCAGCAGGTGTTACAGCAACAGGCGATGCAAAGGACGTTGTTAAGCAGTGCAAGTATGTGTTCTTTGCAATAAAGCCGCAGCAGCTCGACGAGGTGCTCGACGAGGTGGCTTCCGAGGTTGACAGCGACACTGTTATCGTGTCTATACTTGCAGGCGTGACTGACGAATACTACGCAAAGAGAACTGTTGAAAACGCAAAGGTAGTGCTCGTTATGCCCAACACTCCTTTTCTGCTCGGAGAGGGTGCTACAGCTCTTTCACACTCTGACAGCGTGACTGACGAGGAATTTGAGCTTGTGTGCAAGGTATTCGCTTCCGGCGGCATCTACTCGGTCGTTCCCAAGGACAAGATGAAGGAGATCATCGCTATCAACGGCTCCTCCCCTGCTTTTATCTACCTTTACGCACAGTATTTCATAGAGTATGCGCAGAGCGTGGGCATTGATGCTGCGGCTGCAACAGAGCTTTTTGCAAAGTCTCTCATAGGCTCTGCAAAGATGATAACCGACAGCGGCAAGACACTTGATGAGCTCATAACAATGGTTTCATCAAAGGGCGGCACGACTATCGCAGGGCTTGAACAGCTGAGAGCTAACGACCTCAAAAAGGCAGTTGACGACTGCTGCAAGGCCTGCACAAAGAGAGCATACGAGCTTTCAAAGTAATACAGGCGGACAAGTAAGCATATATATTATCTATAGATATTTTCGGGGTGATATATATGCAAAGGCGTTCAAACGCAAGGCTCGATATGTTCGTGTTCCTCATGGCGGCGGCACTTTTAGGTGTGCTTTTCGGCACGCTTGTCTGCTGCTATGCAAGTGATGATACACAGCGCTCGCTCGGGCTGATAAATGATGATTTTCTAAGCTCACGGCTAAGCTCCGGGCTCGGGCCTATGATACTCAAGTCTTTCGGGACAGGGGCGCTGTTCATGGCGGCGGTTTTCCTGCTCGGGCTGTGTGCTCTGGGGCAGCCATTTACTGTGCTGGTGCTCGTTTGCAGGGCGGTCGGCATAGGTGCGGCGGCGGCTTCGGTGTTCTCGGCATACGGCAAGGAGGGGCTTAAAGTCTTCTCGTTCCTGCTTCTGCCTGAGAGCGCAGCAGGGCTTATGATACTCATTCTCGCTGCAAGAGAGTCGATATCCATGTCGGGCATAGTTTTCAAAACGCTTACCGGCAGCACGACCGACAGGCAGCTGTGCGACATCACAAAGCTCTACTCGGTAAAGATGCTCGTACTTCTCTCATGCACAGGGGCGGCAGCTCTTTTGCAGAGCGTGATAACAATAATATATAAAATGATATTTGCCGTATAGCGGCATTACAAACAACAAAGGAAAGTGAAATTATGGGATTATTCTCAAACTACAACAGCGCAGGCCCCGGCGTGCCTAAGGCGCCGCAGGAAAAGGTGGGGCTTTTCAAGTTTATGGAAGTCTACGGGCGCAGGATGTGGGTGCTCATGGGGCTCAACCTCATATATCTGCTCGCCTGCATACCGATTATAACCATAGGCCCTGCGACCGCAGGCATGACCAAGGTCGCAAGAAACTACTCGCAGGAGCGCCACGCTTTTGTATGGCAGGATTTCTGGGAGGCCTTCAAGAAAAACTTCAAGCAGAGCTTCATCATGGGGCTGATAGACATTATCTTCGTGGTGGCATTCATAGTAGCAGTGCCTTCATACAGCATATGGGCGCAGCAGAACAAGATGATGTATATCCCCTTTGTGATGTGTCTTATGTGCGTTATCGTCTTCTTTATGATGCATTTTTACATCTACCTGATGATAGTATCAACGACACTGAGCCTGCGTCAGATATTCAAAAACGCATTCTTCTTAACCAGCCTCGGGCTTAAGCAGTCGCTCGTTACGCTGCTGGTATGGCTGATGATATCATTTATGATGATAACCATGCTGCCCTTCTCGCTGTTTATCATGCTTTTCTGGACATCGAGCTTCTTATGCTTTGTGACCTGCTTCAACTGCTATCCGGTAATAAGAAAATACGTTATCCAGCCCTACTACGACAAGCTCGGCGAGGACAATCCTGAGTTTGACTATCTCAAAAACGACGAAGAAGCGTTGTTTGAGGACATGGGCGGCAAGGAAGCACCTATCGAGGAAGAAAAAAAGCCAAAGAAAAAAGGCAAGAGAATAAAATAAACCTAAAGGTCTGCATATTGCAGGCCTTTATTTTTACGCAAAAAAGGCCTGTGCATCACGCACAGACCTTTTAGGCAACACCGCACGACCCCTGTGCATCAGATGCGCCGTCCAGATTTTCGTCAGATTGCCTAAATTCGACGCAGGCTTGCTGACGCAAGTCAAGGAGAATTTGGGTAATATGACGGAAAGCTGGCAAGCAGATGATGTGCAGAGGCGTTAGCCGCGGGTCGTGCGGTGTTGCCTTTAGTATTATTTTTCTTTCTTTATTCTGAACACAAGCCACACAGCGAGCACGATGCCGCACAGGCCGACAAATGCCAGCACTGCTATGATGCCTTTCTTGCTGCCGGTATCCTTATCATCAGGCGATGAGGAGCTGTCAGACGAAGCCGCAGCAGACACGGTGGTCGTTGTAGTATCTGATATGTCGCCGGGCTCTGTTACCGTCACATCTGTAGATACAGTCTCGGTCTGCGAGTCTGATGTCCTGGTAGTCTTGCTCGTCTTATCAGGCTCGGACGAGTCGTCCTTGTCCTTGGTGGTAGACTCGGACTTCTTTGTCTCAGACGACGTACTGCTCGTTTGAGACTGCGTCTCGCTCGGCTTGGTAGTCGTTGTATCTGTATCCTTGCCCTTTGTGGTCACGGCCTTGGTCGTCGTCTTCTTTTCCTTTGCAGTGGTCGTATCGGCTGACGTGGTGGTCGTAACAGGCTTTGTCGTCTCGGCAGACTTTCCGCCGGTGACAGTCACCTTGCCCTCTGACACATCAAAGTCAAGCGGATAGCCGTAAGCGTCTATACAGTCCTCCTCCTCATAGAAAAGCGAGAAATCATAGTCGCCCGAAACTGCGTCCCTGTCACACGAGAATGTAAGCCTTGCAAATGTGCCTTCATCAGCCACGCCCATACCTGACGGGTCTATCCACAGGAAGGTAAACGGCTCGTAGTCCTTATTACCCATTACAACGCCGCTGAAATCGACCTCCTGCGCATCCGTGAGCGTGAATACGGAAGCATCGTACTTTACAAACAGCCTTGCAGCCGTGAGCTTTGTGCTGTCGCTGACACTTACATCTATAGTCACCTCGTCGCCTGCCTTGACAGACCCCGAGGAGACGGAGAACAGCCCGTCATATGCGCTCACACACGGCACACAAGCACAGGCAAGTGCAGCAGCCGCTGCCGCGCTGAAAAATCTTTTAAACATAATATCACCATAACAAAAGCAGCAGAGCGAGCCCTGCTGCTTTTTTATCAAGCTAAAAAGCTATTTTACATTATTTCCTCTTCTTGAAGATAGCAAGTGCGCCGATAGCTGTTGCAAGTGCGCCGAATGCTGCAGCTGCACCAGTTACAGGGTTGCTTGTAGAAGGAGTTGTAGCGCCGTTGTTGCCGCCGTTGGACTTGCCGCCGTTGGACTTGCCGCCGTCAGACTTGCTGTCCTTGTCGCCGTCTGTGTCGCCGTCCTCGTCGCCGTCCTCGTCGCCGTCTGCGTCAGCATCGCCGTCGTCGCCTTCACCGTCTTCATCTTCGCTGCCGAGTGCAGGGATAACTTCTGTCTCAGTCTCGCCGCAGATGCTGCAGGTGCGGGTTCTCTCGCCTTCCTCGTCCTCTGTAGCTTCCTTAGTTACTTCCCACTCGCCCCAGTCATGGCCGGTAGCTTCAACTGTCTCTGTGACCTTAGCCTCGAAGCCGTCTTGGAACTTAGCAAGGTATGTTACAGAACCGTCAGTTGTGCAGGTAGCATCTACAGACTCAACAACTTCGATATCAGTTGTTTCGAGATCATTTGTATGAGAAGGATCATTCTTGCAGACAAGAGTTGCCTTGCAAGCAGTGTGATCGTCGTTGAATGTTACGCTCTCCTCATCGAGCTCCCAGTCATGGCCTATAGCAGGAACAACTGTGTCTTCCTCAGTTATCTCCTCAGTGCCGGCCATATCCTTGAAGAGCTTGCCGTCGTCTCTTACATAGTAGAGAATGTTGCCGTCTTCCTCACAGGTAGGATCCTTAGCCTCAACAGCCTCATATGTATGGTTCTTAGCAGCAGTTGCCTCAGTCTTTGTCTGCTCTGCGAATGCAGGGTTTGTAAATGTTGCGGTGAACTTGGACTCGCCGCCTGCTTCGTATGTAGCCTCTGTGATAACTGTCTCTACAGCGTCAACTGTCTCAGTCTCAACGTGTGTAGAATCGTTCTTGCAGACTCTCTTAGCTGTGCAGGTCTTGTTGTTTGCGCCCCATTCATATGTAGGCTCATAGTAGTCATGGCCTGTAGCAGGGATAGTTACGGCAGCAAGTGTTATCTCCTTAGCAGTTGCAGGATCGTTGCTGTCATAGAGCTTCTCGCCGTACTTGTAGTACTCGATGTTGCCGTCCTCTGTGCAAGTAGGATCCTTAGGCTCTACACGATCAGGAAGGATCATCTCGATCTTATCGCCGGACTTGAGCTTAACGCCGCAGTCAGAGCAGTAAGTATCGCCTGTGTAGCCTTCCTTGAAAAGTCCCGGCTCTACAGCGTCTCTAACCTCTGTATGAACGTGGTTGGAAGGAGATGTCTCGCCCTCGAATGTCTCTGTATCCTTCTCACCGCATATTGAGCAGCTGTAGTAGTAAACAGCCTTCTCTGTGCAGGTGCCCTCTGTCTTGAGGTACTTGGCAGAAACGTCCTTCTTGGTGAAGTCATGTGCCTTCTTAGGTATAACTATATCAGCCTCAGTAAGCTCTGTCTTGCCTTCAGCATCAGCAAAGAGCTTGCCGCAGTCGCTGCACTCATAGTGCTCCTTGATGCCTGTCTCTGTGCAGGTAGAATCATAACCGTCCACCTTAGTAAGAGTATGTGTATGAGCAACAGTTACCTTAACTGTCTTGGAAACCTTGCCGGCAGTAACTGTGATGTTTGTAACACCCTCAGCAACAGCGGTAACAACGCCGGAAGCGTCAACTGTAGCGATCTTTGTATTGCCGCTCTTATATGTAACTGTCTTGTCAGTTGCGTTATCAGGATCTACTACAGCAGAGATAGCCTTTGTAAGGCCTGCCTTTGCAAACTCGATGATAGAAGGAGTAACTGTTACGTCCTTAACAGCGACCTCAGCGGCATTTACCTTAACGGAAGCAGCTGTTACGTTAGCATCAACAGTCTTGGAACCGCCGCCCTCAGATGCAGGGATAAGCTGCTCGAACTGAACCTTGTCAAGGTCGATATAATATGTCTTGGCAGAAGCGCCTTCCTTTACCTTGAATGTTACCTCAAGGACATCACCTGAATCAGTGTAGTTGCCGTCATCCGGATCAGGCATCCAGAGGAAGTGAGCAGAGCCTGAAGTAGCTTCCTTAGGGCCGGTTATCTGGCCGAACATGAATCTGCCTTCGTCATATAACTCATCCATCTTATCAGCTATGTACTTATTTCTCTTGGAAGCAGAAGTGATGTCAGACGGAACTTCGATATAAGGATATGTACCATTCTCAGTATCCTTTGTAGGAACGAATTCAAGTGCCTTATCATCATATGTGATATCAAACATGAAACCGCCCAGACCGCCGGTAGTGTTTGTTAGATCAACTGTAACGGTGATCTCATCACCGGGTTCAACAACTGTCTTTGAAGCGACAAGCTTTACGTCAACGGAATCGCCGGCAGCGGCTGCAGGCATTACGCCCATAGTGGAGAATACGAGGGTCGCAGCTGCGCACATTGCCATAGTTCTCTTAATACTCTTCAACTTATAAACAGTCCTTTCACATAAAAAATTTGACCTGAATCAAAAACACGCAGGCTGCATCAGGACACAGCTCACCTATTTTCATTCATTCATACTAAATATTTTATCACAAAAAATTCACTTTGTCAAGCAAATTTAGCTAAATATTACAGCAATATTACAATTTGTCACATCATACAAAACAGCGTACAGTAATTTATCTATATTTGCGTCGCAGCAGCGTGTTTTCAGGGGCTTTTATGCAACTATTCCCAAGTTAACATAAAATTTACATTTGACTTCTCAAAGAACTATACAAATGTCTAAAAATATGCTATAATATTTTTATACATATGTATAATCATATGGATAATCTACGATTTGGGGGCATTAAAATGAGTGATATAAGCTACAGGCTCTATTCGGATTCGACCTGTGACCTTTCAAAGGAGATACTTGACACAATGGACGTCAAGCTGTTCAACCTCGCCTTTGAGGTAGACGGGAAAACATATATAGGTGACGAGATGACCCTGCCTGAATTCTACAACGCCATGAGAAACGGCGCTATGACAAAGACCTCGCAGGTATCCCCTCAGACCTATGAGGAGGAGTTTGAAAGGTGCATAAACGAAGGCTTTGACATTCTGCACCTCGGCTTTTCATCGGGTCTTAGCGGCAGCTATCAGGCGGCCTGCATAGCAAGGGACAATCTGCTTGAAAAATACCCCGATGCAAAGATAGTGCTGGTAGATTCGCTGTGTGCTTCCACCGGGCAGGGGCTGCTGCTGATAAAGGCTGACAGGCTGAGGCGTGAGGGCATGGGGCTTTCAGAACTCGGCGAGTGGCTGGAGGAGAACAAGCTCCACACCTGCCATGTATTCACAGTCGATGACCTTGAATATCTGAGGCGCGGCGGCCGTGTTTCGAGGACTGCTGCCGTTGCAGGGTCAATACTCGGCATAAAGCCCGTGCTGCACGTTGACAACGAGGGTCATCTTATCCCCCTTGGCAAGATAAGGGGCAGAAAGCAGTCGCTCAACAAGCTGATAGAGCTTATCAAGGAGCGCTGCGGCGACTGGGACAACAGCGAGGTATGCATCTGCCACGGTGACTGCATTGAGGACGCAGAATACTGTGCTGACAAGATGCGTGAGCTTTTCGGCAAAAAGACAAAGGTCAACATCTGCTACACAGGTGCAGTAATAGGCGCACACTCAGGCCCCGGAACGATAGCACTGTTCTTTATGGGCGACAAGAGGTAAGCAGCGCATACTTCGTATGCTGAAAAATTCAGAATACAGAATAAAGAATGACCCCGAGGTTTTTCCTCGGGGCTTTTATGTGTTATTTATGATGCTTTAGCACTGCTTTTTGATGTGCGCTTGTATGCTGCAAGGCATATGGGGAGAAGTATGAACAGCAGCGGCAGATCGGCTGCAAGCTCGATAAGGTTCTTTAAAACTCTTGCCTTGATAGCTGTGCTGTATGCAGCCGCAGGGATAAAGCCGTAGTGCATATTGAGCTTTGTGTTGATAAGCAGGTTTATGATGATAACATCAAGCAGTCTTGCTACAGTTGCTTTGACAAAGAGGGAGATATCCTTGCCCTTTACTTCCATAGGAGTTTCACGCTTGTAGTAGAGGCATATGCCGTAGATAAGACCCTGGAGTCCTGCAACGAGTGTATACATCGGCAGGAAAGCGCCTGTCGGGTGAGCGATATAGCCCACAACGTCACACACAAGGCCTGCGCCGAAGCCCACAGTAGGCCCGAAGAGCATTCCTATAACTGCGATAGCGATAAATGCGAAGTTGAGCTTTGCATAGCCGATATCGATCGAGAACATCTCGATTATCATAGACAGGGCGATAAACATACCCGTCACGGTGATAGTCTTTACCGACTTGAATTCCTTAGCAGAATCAGCGAACATCTTGAAAAAGTTTTTCATTACACATCTTCCTTCCTTTGTGTCATGCTGAGATAACAAAGTAAAACGGCCTTGCGATCACCCGAAAATGAACGCAAAGCCGCAATAAAGCCTTGTTAATACATTCAGCGGGATGCGAGTTACGAACCGCAAAGGCAGATATCATCTGCTTTTTCGTCCGACGGACAACTCCCCGTTCCGACGGCACTTGACGCTCGTAGCTCTACTCTGTTTTTTTATATCAATATCCTGAAATATCAATATGCTGTATCATAGAATACATCATACCTGTGGTCAAGGAAGGGCTTCTTCATTGCAAGACCCTCCTGCAGGTCGATGTCATATACCTTGCCGTCCTTAAGGCCGACGATCCTGTTGCCTATGCCCTGTTCGAGCAGCTCAACAGCATGGTAGCCCATCTCAGTAGCAAGAACTCTGTCACGAAGTGTAGGCGAGCCGCCTCTCTGAACGTGGCCGAGGATAGTAACTCTTGACTCGATGCCTGTCATCTCCTGGAGAGACTTGGCTATATTCTCAGTCTGGCCAACGCCCTCAGCAACAACGATGATGAAGTGGTGCTTGCCGTTCTTGGAATTCTTTACCTTTACCATCTTGGCAGCGATAGCATCAAGGTCATACTCACGCTCAAGTGTGATAACAGCCTCAGCACCAACAGCGATGCCGACATTGACAGCTATATAGCCTGCCTTTCTGCCCATTACCTCAACTACCGAGCAGCGGTCATGAGACTGAGTTGTGTCACGGAGCTTGTCTATCATCTCCATAGCTGTGTTCATAGCTGTGTCGTAGCCGATAGTATACTCTGTACACTGTATATCGTTATCTATAGTACCGGGAAGACCGATACAGGGAATGCCTGCGTTTGAAAGGTCACCGGCGCCTCTGAAAGAGCCGTCGCCGCCGATAACAACAATACCTTCAAGGCCGAGCTCATCGCAGACAGCCTTGCCCTTCATAACACCTTCCATATTGCGGAACTCAGGGCATCTTGCTGTATAAAGGCAGGTACCGCCACGCTGGATGATACCGGAAACAGTCCTTGCGTTCATCTCAACGAATTCCTTATTGAGAAGGCCTACATAACCTCTCTGTATACCTATTACCTCAATACCCTTGGTAAGAGCTGATCTTGTTACCGCTCTTACTGCGGCGTTCATTCCCGGAGCGTCGCCCCCGCTTGTAAGAATACCGATCTTCTTTGCCATAATCATTCTCCATCCTTTTACGAAGATTCTGCCTTGATTTGGACATTTTCCATAACCAAAGCAAGCCTTTGTTATACAATTTACGCAAACGTTTTCTTAATCACCAAGTTATATCATAACACAAAGCAGGTGCGATGTCAAGGCTTTAAAATTTATTTTACACTTTATTTAAACTATATAAATCCTGCCCCGACACGCACAAATCGCCCCATTGCGGGGCGAGTGTGTTGTTTACTCATTATCCTGCTCCTCGTTGTCAGGCTCCGTCTCCTCAGGGGGCTCGGTCTCCTCGGGGGCAGTTGTCGTCTCAGGCTCGGTCGTAGTCGTCGTCTCCTCGGTGGTGGTGGTAGTTTCCTCCTCGGTCGTCGTCGTCACGATAGAGGTCTCCTGCTCGCCGGTAGAGACATATACTATAAGTTCCTCGCCGTTCTTGACGTTTATCTGGTCATTAACATTCTTGCTGAGCTTTACGATGCTGCCCTTTGACTCGCTGCTCTCAGTCTCAACGACGTTATACTTTATCCTCAGCTCGCCAAGCAGCTTAAGATAATTCTCCTGCGTATAGCCTGCAAAATCAGGAACGGTTGAATACTCTGAGCCCTGGCACACCTTAAGGGTCAGCTTATGGCGCTTTGTCGGGTCATACTCGGTATTAGCCGGTATGCTCTGCTCGGTTATTATGCCTGCGTCATACTCGTCAGAATAGAAAGGCTCAACTATGACCTCAAACGAATTGCCGAGCTTCTCGGTCACGCCGTCATATCTGTAGCCCACAAGGTCAGGCATGAATGCGCCCGTGCCGTAGCCGCTGTCAGATGATTCTTCAGGTGTTTCCGAGCTGCTGTCGGGCTCTGCGATCTTCTCCGAGGTAACAGTCGTCTTGACTGCCGGGTTGCTGTCGGCCAGGCTCGATGAACTGCCGTTGTCGTTTGACATTATCTGATAAAGCAGCACCAGCGCCACACCAAGAAGTGCCACAAGCCCCACAAAGCCTGCTATGACTACCTTATTGCTGGGCTTTTTAGGCTCTTCCTTTTGCTGCCTTGCCTGCTGTCTGGGTCTTTCGTTGTTGTTTCTGTAATTCCTCACCTCGGCGTTTGCCTTGGCTATCGGAATAGTCTGCGTCTGGCCTTTTCTGTGCTCGACATACTCAGGCTGCTCGAAAAGCGCTGTCACGAGCTCGGTGATAGTCTGTATCCTCTCCTCGCCTCTTACAGCAAGGCCTTTCATGAGCACCTTTGATACTCTCGGCGGCACCTGCGGGTTGACCCTTGCAGGCTCGGGCATGGTATCGTTGTTTATCCTGGTCAGCGCATCGAGCGGCACAGTGCCGGTAAGTATCCTGTAAAGCACTGCCGAGATAGCGTAAACGTCTGTCCATGTGCCCTGCCAGTCGAGCGAGGAATACTGCTCGGGAGCGGCATAGCCTGAATAGAACTCAGGCGAAAGCGCTGTATTCGAGGTTCTTATCGAGCTTATACAAAAGCCTGTGAGCCTGAGCTCACCGTTTATAGTTACGATTATATTCTCAGGAGAAAGCCCCCTGTGGATTATCCCTGCGTTATGTATTATAGAAAGCGTCGTGAACACCGGCACGAACAGCTTCTTTACCTGCTCCCACGAGAGGAAGCCTGTATTTGACTGCAAGAACTTCTTTAAAGATACGCCCTCGATATATTCAAGGATAACGTAAGCCGTATTGTTCTCATAGAGCATATCCTTGGCTGTGACCATGTGATTGAGGTTCCTCATGCGTGAGAGAGCCTTGTTCGTCTCGACAAACTCCTGCATAAAGGTCTTATACTTAGCCAGGCAGTCGGAATTGACTATGATATTATTGCTGCCCCTGTCTCTCTCGCAGAGGGTATCGGGCATATATTCACGGCATACTACCTTTTCTTTAGCCACCGAGTCATAGCATATATACGAAGCGCCCTCGCCGTTATATGAGAGCATCTTGCCTATGATATATCTGTTATCGAGCACCGTGCGAGGTGCAAGGTAGGAACGCAGGTAGGCTGCATCATCGGTATATTTGCAATAATGGCACACGCCGTTCTCATCGAGCTCATTCATACAGCCCATACAGAGTCTTATTGCTCTTTCCATTGACGCCCACCCCTTTCTTTACAAAATATCGCACAATACTATAATACCAATAATCCCTGACAAAGTCAAGGAAAACCCGTCATTTGTGAGATTTGAGCAATAATTTGTAGCATTTTTGTAATTCTTGAACAAATGATAAACTGTATCCATATAAAGGAAACGAAAAAGACACTGTACTCACAAGACAGACGACAAAGACGACAAAGACGAAGAAGAAGACAATAAGTCATTTACCTTGTCTTCTTCATTTCCATTGTCATTATCATTTTCCTTTTCATTATCTTTTTCATTCACATTGTCATTAGCATTATCATTATCATTTACATTATCATTTACATTATCAGTATCGTTTCGTACTTTTTCGTACTACGAAAACATACGACCGTATACGCTCGCATAATACCGCATACAAAAAGGCACATTTGCCATACGACTGACAAAAGTGCCTGTTACTTATCTTATATCACGAAAAGCTCATATCCGTCGGGAAAACATCGGCGGAGGTTATATATTCGAGCTTATCATCAGGGTCAAACACTGCCGTGATGACTACCGCCCAGCTGTCGCCGTTGTCTGCATGGTAGTAATACTTGAAGACATAGGTCTTGCCGAGGATACGGTAGGTTATGCTGTAGGGGTCGATGCCGAGAGTATCGAGCACCTTTGAGAGCTTGTCGCCCTCGTCAAAGTTATCTATGGATATCTTGCCGTCGGTCTTGACACCCTTATGGTTCTTTTCGAGCAGCTTGATATTTGTATAGGTAACGCTGGTGATATCATTATCATCATCGACGCTGACTGTGATAGCCCATTCGGGGTACTTGACCTCATCTACCTTTACATCGTCCTCAGACTCATAGATATAGTCAAACCCGAAGGCATAGTTGACACCGTCGAAATCCGACTCCTCTTTCAGGTGGAGGTCGAGCTTGTCCTCAGCGGTCGTGACAGGCTTATTGATATACTCGGCTATCTTCTCGGCAGTCTTCTCACCGCCGCCGCCCATGACCTTGACGATTATCACGATTATCAGTATAATTATCGCCAGAGCACCGACAGCTATACCGAATATTTTCAGCTTTCTGAGCAGCTGCCCCTTATCGGACGCAGCCTCGCCTGACGATGACAGCGAGCCCTTTGACCTGCCAAAAAGCGAGAGCTCTGTGCGTTCCTTTTTACGCTCGCTGCTTTTTTTCGGCGAAAAGAGCGACACCTTTGACTTGCCGCTGTCTTCCTTAAGCACAAGGCCGCAGTTTTTGCAGACGGCATCGTTATCGCCGACTGTCTTATGACACTTCGGACATTCCATATTTCCTATCCCCCGTTCATAGCCGCACATATCACGGCATATATATGCTCAATCTTATAATAGCACAAAAAGATAAAAATGTCAAATATATTTCAGAAAGCAAGAATAGCCCCTAATGAATGGGCTATTCTTGCTCATTTTTAATAATACTTATAACAACGAGTACATTGATATGACTTCCCATTATACTCATTCTTTAATCTATATAGTTTGCCTTCACAATATGGGCAGATTTTACGGTTGTCCTTCACAAGCGGATCTTTAAGTCTTTCAACTGTATTTGTTCCGTATTTTTCGTCAAAGGCTTTATCACCGTGCAAAAGAAGAAAATCATTTCTTTAAATGAATTAGCATCGCTCATATTATCCCCTCATTCAAGTATAAAACATAAGCTAAACCTTAGCCTCGTTCTTTATTTATCGGCGTTGCATTAACAGCTGTAATACTTGCAGGTGCATTACTCTCATCTTTTATAATATTACATCACAAAAGTATGCAATAACCATTACTAAAAATGCAGCTGGTCGGGGTCTTCAACGTCCTTTGCAAAGCTGCCGGCAACGGGGATATTCTTGACGACATACTTTGAGAGCTCCCCTGCCGTCTGCTCGTCCACCATAAACGCCTTATCGAGCAGGCTCTTGGCTTTGAGGGTCATGCACTGAACGCCCTGAGTGTCTCTTGCAGCCTTGGGGTTTATGAGCGCTGTGTCAAAGATTATCATTCTGCCGTTTGACGAGCGCAGCATGAGCAGGCCGTTCTCCTCGACAAAGAATATATCAATGAGCTTTGCCTTTGTGCCGTAGGCATTGGCGAGCTTCTTACGGTTGGTCTTTGTAGCGTATGCAGACAGCGGCACCTTAGCGCACTTGCCGTTTTCAAACACGAAGATAAGATAGCCTGAATAATCAGTCGTGGTTATCATCTTGACTACATTAGAGCCCTCGTCAAAGCCGAGCTTTGCAGGGATAAAGTCACCAAGCGTGCTTGCCTTTGTGTCTGAGAAGTCAGAGCCACGGGATTTGAATACTGTGGCGTTATCAGCAAAGAAAAGTATCTCGGTCTTGTTTGTAGCCTCGACTGTCTGGCTGATAAAGTCGCCCTCCTTGCACTTCTGCTCGCTTGACATACGAAGCGACTGAGGGGTTATCTTCTTGAAATAGCCGCTTTGCGACATGAAGAATGTACACTGATAATCGGGGGTGTCGTCCTCCTCCTCGACCTCCTCAACATCTGACGAGTAGTAGAACTGTGTCTTTCTCTCCTGGCCGTATTTCTTGATGACTTCTTCAAGCTCGCTCTTGATGAGCTTCTTTATCTTTCTGTCGCTGCCTAAGATATCTTCAAGCTCTGCAATGTCATGCTCGAGCTCGTCAGTCTCGGCAGTCTTTTTGAGTATATACTCACGGTTCAGGTGGCGCAGCTTTATCTCTGCGACATACTCAGCCTGCACCTCGTCGATAGAGAAGCCTATCATAAGGTTTCCGATGACCTCCGATTCTTCCTCGGTCTCACGGATTATCTTTATAGCCTTGTCGATATCAAGAAGTATCTTGCCAAGACCTTTGAGCAGGTGCAGCCTTTCCTTCTTGCGCTCGATATCGTAAGCTGTGCGTCTCTTGACACAGTCGGTGCGGAAGGCTATCCATTCGTCCAGAATTTCGTACACACCCATAACCTTCGGGTAGCCGTGAACGAGCACGTTGAAATTGCAGGGGTATGCGTCCTGCAAGGGGGTCAGGCGGTAGAGCTTCTGCATGAGCTTGTCGGGGTCTGTGCCGCGCTTAAGGTCAATTGCTATCTTTAAGCCTGTGATATCAGTCTCGTCACGCACATACTGTATCTCTCTTATCTTGCCGGCCTTGACAAGTGCGACTATCTTCTCGATTATCGCTTCAATAGTCGTGGTAGCAGGTATCTCGGTTATCTCGATAAGGTTGCCGTCCTTGATATACTCATATTTAGCACGCAGCTTTATAGAGCCACGGCCTGTGCGGTATACCTTGTCAAGCTCGGCCTCGTCGTAGAGCATGAAAGCTCCTCCCGGGAAGTCGGGGCCCTTGACTATTTCAAGGAGGTTTGTGTCCTTATCACGCATAAGTGCGATAGCCGCCTCGCAGACCTCTTTGAGGTTGAAGGGGCAGATAGCCGACGCCATAGAAACGCCTATGCCGACGTTTGCGTTTACAAGAATTGAGGGGAAAGATGCCGGCAGAAGCAGCGGCTCCTGCATGGTGTTGTCGTAGTTAGGCACGAAATCGACTGTGTTCTTGTCGATATCCTTGAAAAGCTCGTTGCAGATAGGTTCGAGCTTTGCCTCGGTATAACGGGGGGCAGCGCAGGCCATATTTGCAGAATACGCCTTACCGAAGTTGCCCTTGCTCATTATATACGGGTGCAGCAGTGCCTCGTTGCCCCTTGCAAGACGCACCATTGTATCATAGATAGCCTGGTCGCCGTGGGGGTTAAGGCGCATAGTCTGGCCGACGATGTTAGCACTCTTTGTAAGCCCGCCGGTGATAAGCCCCATTTTGTACATGGTGTACAGCAGCTTTCTGTGCGAGGGCTTGAAGCCGTCTATCTCGGGGAAAGCTCGTGAAACTATTACGCTCATAGCGTAGGGCATATAGTTCTTTTCAAGCGTCTGTGTTATAGGCTCGTAAGCGACCTGTCCTGCGCCTGCGATATATGCGTCCATAGCGTTAACTGGGCGCTTGGGTTCTTCTGTCTTCTTTTTTCTTGGCATAGTTCTTATTCCTTTATATTATTATCCTAAGTATTTGTATCAGCTGATATCAGCCATATCAAGGTAATCAGCGCCGTTATTGGTGATGAATTCCTTTCTTCCTGCAAGGTCGTCGCCGAGCAGGATATTAAACATCCACTCGGTCATCTCCGAATCGGTCGGCTCGACCTTTATCAGGCGGCGTGTGTCAGGGTGCATGGTCGTGAGCGCCATCATCTCGGGCTCGTTCTCACCAAGACCCTTTGAACGCTGGATAGTATACTTTGCATCGCCTATCCTGCTTAGTATCTCGTTTTTCTCGGGCTCGTCGTAGGCAAAGTATTTCTTTTCCTTCTTGCCCTCTTTTGCGGTTATCTCAAAAAGCGGTGTCTCTGCGATATACACATAGCCCTCGTCGATAAGACGTGGTGTCAGGCGGTAGAGCATAGCTAAGATGAGCGTTCTTATCTGGAAGCCGTCGTAGTCGGCATCGGTGCAGATTATTATCTTGTTCCAGCGCAGGTTGTCGATATTGAAATATGAAAGGTCTTTGTTCTTGCTGGTCTTGACATCAACACCGCAGCCGAGAACTCTTATAAGGTCGGTGATTATCTCAGATTTGAATATACGGTCATAGTCGGCCTTAAGGCAGTTGAGTATCTTGCCTCGCACCGGCATAACAGCCTGGAACTCGGCATCTCTTGCCATTTTTACAGAGCCGAGAGCCGAATCACCCTCAACTATATAAAGCTCTCTCTTTGCAAGGTCTTTTGAACGGCAGTCAACGAACTTAGCCACCTGGTTTGCAAGGTCTATCTTGCCCTGGAGGTTCTTCTTTATGTCTATCCTCGACTTTTCAGCCTTCTCACGGGAGCGCTTGTTGATAAGCGCCTGCTCTGCGATACGGTTTGCTTCGTCGGGGTTCTCTATGAAATACACTTCAAGGTTGTGCTTTAAAAATTCTGTCATGCACTCCTTGATGAACTTGTTTGTTATAGCCTTCTTGGTCTGGTTGGCGTAGCTCGTCACCGTCGAGAATGAGCTTGACACGAGCACCAAGCTGTCTGACACGTCCTCGAACTTGATAGCCTTCTCGTTCTTTAAATACTTGCCTGCGTCCTTGATATATGTGCTTATCTGGTTTGTGAATGCGAGCTTTACTGCGTCCTCGGGTGAGCCGCCGTGTTCAAGGAAGCTCGAATTGTGGAAATACTCGGTAGTTGCCACCTTATTCGAGAAGGTAAAAGCAACATTGAGCCTTACCTTGTATTCGTCCTTGTCCTCTCTGTCACGTCCTTTGCGGTCGCCTGTGAAAAGCTGCACAGACGAGAGCGTCTGCTCGCCTGCTATCTCCTTTACATAATCGACGATGCCGTTCTCGTATAGATATTTTATCTCCTCGAAGGAGTTGTTCTCACGCTGTATCTTAAGAATGAACTCTACATTCGGGTTTACTACCGCCTGCTTTTTGAGCACGTCTTCAAAATACTCACGCTCGATATTCGTGTCTGTGAATACATCAAGGTCGGGCAGCCAGCGTGTGACTGTGCCTGTGCGTTTGCCCTTGAATTCTTCCTTTGTAAGGCCGCCGATATTCTCGCCCTTTTCAAAGTGAAGCGAATACTTAAAGCCGTCACGGTAAACGGTAACGTCCATATACTTTGAAGCGTACTGTGTAGCGCAGGCACCGAGACCGTTAAGACCCAAGGAATACTCATAATTATCGCCCGAGTTATTGTCAAACTTACCGCCTGCATACAGCTCGCAGTAAACGAGCTCCCAGTTATAGCGCTTTTCGACTGTGTTGTAATCAACGGGGCAGCCACGTCCGAAATCCTCTATCTCGATAGAGCCGTCGTTAAAGACAGTAAGAACTATCTTATTGCCGTGTCCCTCACGAGCCTCGTCGATAGAGTTTGAAAGTATCTCGAAGACCGAGTGCTTACAGCCCTCGATACCGTCCGAGCCGAAGATAACTGCCGGGCGCTTTCTTACTCTGTCAGCACCTTTGAGTAACTGAATATCCGCATCTGTATATTTTTTCTTTGCCATAGCTGCCTCTTTCCTTTACATATAAACTAAGCCGTATTTTTCCAAAATCAAATATTATTATATCATAAATGGCGCAGCTTTGCAAGTGTAAATTTTTAAACTAAAAAAATACTTGTCACAAAACAAGATTTGGTGTATATGTATATATAGGTCATCATTAAGGCAACACCGCACGAAGATTGTGCGCAAATTGCGCAGTCAGCTTTTTCGTCAGATTGCACAGATTTTCCGAAGGAATACTACCGTATTTCAAGGAAAAAATGTGTAATATGACGGAAAAGATGCAAGTAAGTTGCGTACAAAGCCTTCAGGCGGTCTTTGTGCGGTGTTGCCTTAAAGACCTGCAGAAAGCAAACGATGCATCATAATACTTTCAACAAAGCAAAGGAGGTGAAGCAGCTATGACCGACAGCGAGCTTTTAGCACTCACCGAAAAGGACGCACAGGCAGGCATGGAGCAGATAGCAAGGCAGTTCAGCGGATATGTCTATGCCATAGTAAAGGACAAGCTATCGGCGTTTTCTGATGAGGATACCGAGGAGACAGTGCAGGATATTTTTGTCAGGCTATGGCAGAGCAGAAACAAGATAGACCTCTCAAAAGGCAGCCTGAAAGCCTACATCTGCGTACTTGCAAAAAGTGTCAGCCTGCGGCGGCGTGAGCAGCTTGCAAGGGCGCAGAAGGTGATACCGTTAGAGCTTATAAGCGACTTCACGGCGGACAGCTTCAGTGTCGATAATGAGCTGACAAAGAAAGAGCTTATAGCCAGGCTCAGAGCCCTGCCGGACGATGACAGGCAGCTTATCATGCGCAGGTTTTACTTCGGGCAGGCATACAAGGACATAGCGGCTTCGCTCGGTATCAGTGAGGCGGCGGCAAGAAAGCGCTGCGAGAGGCTTTTGAAAAAACTCGCTGAGCAGATAGAGGAGGTGTCATAAATGGCAGACACAGAAAACAAGCTGACAAGACTTTTTGACGATATGGACACAACAGAGCTTGACGGGCTGATAGGTGACATCACCTTAGAGAGCGCAGAGCAGCCCGACCTCACAGGTCTGTTTGACGGAAAGGGGCATGGAAAAATGAAAAAGACTGCATCATCAAAGAAAATCGCAATTACAGCGGCACTTGTGGCAGCGCTGGGGATAACTGCAACGGCAGGGGCAGTTGCGGCTTACAAAAATAACAGCACAAAACACGACGAGACAGTTCAGGCAGTGCTCGGCGACGACATCGGGAGCAAGGACTACTACGTCGGCGAAAACATCAAGACAGACAACGGGCATTTAAAGCTGACGAATGAAGTGGTTTTATTTGACGGCGAGAACGGCCTGCTGATACTGACGATAGAGCCGCTTGACCAGGAGGGCGAGCGAATTATCAGTATGTCGAGAAAGATAGACGTTGGCAACAGCACGATAGAGGCAAAGGACGGAAGAATGATAGGCACCTGCCAAGAGGAGATAGGCAGAAAGCGTATAAACGGCTGTCTTGTTGAATACATCGCATTCACATCATTTGCTGATATCGGCGATGATACCGTTACCGCACAGGCAGAGCTTGACTCAGATGTGCTGTTTGAGAACATGATGAGCGGCACTGAGAATATATCGGCAATTGAGTTTGACATAAAGAAAAACACTGAGCCTGTAACGCTCAAAAACGAAAAGGGCGAGCTTATCCACTTATCCGACTATGCAGTATACATCGAAAACACTCAGAAAGACCCTGAAACTGCATGTCGCCTTGATTGTGACGACATCACGACTGATATGACGATAACCTACACCGACGGCAGGACTGAGACGATAAGCTACAGCCGGGACATAAAAGAAAGCGAGCTTTCAAATTCAGCTGTGGCATACTGCACACACAAGTACGGCTATGCAACAGTCAAGTATTTAAGAAAGCTGACAGATACAAAGAACATCGCATCAGTTTCCTTCAATGGCAAGACCTACACGGCAGAACAAAACTAAAATACACACGAAAAAGAGACCGCTTAAAAACGGTCTCTTTTTTTGTACTACAATATAAAACATATCAGCCCCGAGCAGCCCTCGTTTATCATGCGCTCGACTGTTTCACGCAGTTTGCGGCGTGCATCGTCGGGCAGGGTGTTCATCTTGGTGATAAGGCCTTCGTTTACAAGCTCGTGCAGGCTCTTGCCGAAGATGTTTGACTGCCATATCTTCTCGGGCTCGTTCTCGTAGTCGCTCATCATGTACATCACAAGCTCCTGCGACTGCTTCTGCGAGCCGACTATAGGGGCGACCTCGGCATTGACGGTGGTCTTCATTATATGTATGGCAGGGGCTGAGGCCTTAAGGCGCACGCCGTACTTGCCGCCCTGCCTGATTATCTCCGGCTCGTCAAGACTCAGCTCGTCAATAGACGGCATTACTATGCCGTAGCCCTTTTTCTCGACATCGTCAAGGGCTGATGAGAACTTCTCAAAACGCTTTTTAAAGCCGGTGAGGGCAAGTATCTGCGGCATGAGGTCGCTCTCGGTGTCACATTCAAGGCCGGTACACTCGCCTATTATCTTGAAAAACAGGCTGTCCTGTATCTTTGCCGATACTGTGGCCGTGCCGTCCGAGAGTGACATACCGCTCAGCACGCTCTGTGTCAGATGTTCGCACCCTGCAAGCCTCTCGGCAAAGCCCTCCATATCACGCAGGCTGGATACGCCCATAGCGGCGGTCTTTATCTGGCTGAATATCTCACGCCGCAGCCAGTGCTCCTTATCGAGAGCGTTTATCCAGGTGGGCATCTCGATATTTATCTCCTGCACCGGGAAGGAATACAAAAGCTCGGTCATGATGCCTGCTATGTCCTTGTCAGTGAGCTCTGCGCAGCTTAAGGGTATCACACGCCTGCCGTATTTGTGCGACATACTGTCAGCAAGGGCAAGCACCTCGTCGCTTGTGGGGTCTGTGCTGTTTAAGATTATAGCAAAGGGCTTATCTATGGCTTTTAGCTCGTCGATTATGCGTTCCTCGCACTCCTCGTATTCCTCACGGGGCAGGCCTGTCACAGAGCCGTCGGTGGTTATCACAAGGCCTACCGTCGAGTGCTCGGTGATGACCTTCTGTGTGCCGACCTCGGCTGCCATGTTAAAGGGCACCTCGTCTTCAAACCACGGTGTCTTTACCATTCGTGGGGCTTCGTTTTCGATATAGCCGATAGCCGAGGGGATTATGTAGCCCACGCAGTCGATAAGGCGCACGTTCATCTTTGCGCTCTCGCCAACTGTGACGCTCACCGCCTCCTCGGGGATAAACTTAGGCTCGGTGGTCATTATCGTCCTGCCGCCTGCCGACTGCGGAAGCTCGTCGATAGCACGCTCCTTCATATAGTCGCTCTCGATATTGGGGATAACGGCCTCCTCCATAAACTCTTTTATAAAGGTCGATTTGCCTGTTCTGACAGGTCCAACGACACCTATGTAGATATTGCCGCCCGTTCTCCTGGCAATATCAGTGTATATATCGCTCATAATGTTCTCTCCTTCCCTTTTTATATAAGCGGCACGAGCAGCATCGTGCCCTTGCCGGCAGTCATCTCGGCAAGGTCGTTCTCCTGCTCTATAGCACTTGCCGAGGTGGAATATTTCTTTGCTATATCCCATATATCCGTGTTCTCATCACACCGGCAGAGCTTGACGGCACAGCCTGACTGTTTCTGCTTCGGCCTGTCGGTATCAACGCTCACAGAGGTCAGCAGCTTGTAGGTGCGGCATTCGGAGATATGGCCTGTTATGCATATCTGCGCTGTCAGCTCTGCTGAGTCGGATTCTGTCAGCCTGAAAGACGTGCTCCTGACAAAGGCGTTTACATACACCCTGCTCTGTGCCAGAACGCACTCTCCCCCGTCGAGCGGCGCTTCAAACGGCTCCTCGTGCTCAAGATAGAGCGGCTTGCCGCTGTCAGACTGCCCGAGCATACACAGCCTTATGTTGCCGAGCAGCGTGCAGCTGTTCTTGTCGTCATCAAAGTGTGTGTTCAGCCCGTTAAGCTCGCCCCAGCAATCATAGACCTTGCTTATCTGCTCGTCAGCCGAGCGCACAGATGCCGTCTTTGAAACGCTCTTGTCTATCATCAAAGGTATGCCCTCGACCCTGACATCACCGGCTGTGACCTCTGTCTCAAACTTAGTCGAATATGCGTCCTCTGCGGCAACGGCAGTCATCTGCTTGACTGCGCTTATCTCAGCGAGCAGCACTATCTCACATTCAAGAGTGCCGGCGCTGTCGCTCTTTGGCATTATCTCGCAGGAGGCACAGCTTATCTCTGAGCACACATCAAAGCTGTCGTCTATCCCGTCGGCATCTATTATCCTGCTGAACGGCACTGTGAAGCGTATCGTGTCAAAGCCTTCCTTTTCGTTCTCTGCTGTGCTGTAGAGCACCGTGACCTCGGCATCGCCTTTGAGCACCAGCTTGCCCTGCACTGTCTTCTGCTCGCCCTTGATAACGGCACAATCGCTCCTTATTATCGCTGCCGGCTGCGGCTTGCCCTCGCCAAGCTCGAATTCCTCGACTATAGTCAGGCGTTTATCGAGCGCTATCCTTTTGGCAGGGCAGGCGATGCTCCTTGTTCTGAGCTCTATGCCGGCACCTGTGCAGTCGCTTATCACGCTTATCTGCTCGCCTGTCATTATGCTGACCTTTGTTGTGACAGCACCCCTGACATCAATGCGCCTTTTGTTCACCACCCTCGGGTCAACGTAATCGCACGAAGGGGTAAGCCGCACGAATGCGTCCTTTGCCTCCTGCGGCAGCTCGACTGACTTTGAGTATTGCAGCTTCTGCTCGGTAAAGCCAAGCCTTGCGCTGCCCTCGCTCTCATATATCAGCTTAAGCGTGACCGAAAGCTCGAAGCTGAGCTTTTTGCCGACAAGGCTGTATGAGAGCACCCTCGGGCAGCAGCGGCATTTGAGCACCCTGAAAATATCCGGGCAGTAGTCCGGCAGCACGAAGTCTTTCTCCACAAGCTGCTCGACCCCCTCGTCAAATATGCTCACAAGGTTTTCAAGGCTTATGCTGTTTTGTCTGAGTTCACTTACCTGCATATCATTCATCCTCCTTATGTACTGTAAAAAACACGTTCACAAGCGTTTTCTGATTAAGTTTATGCAGGCACAAAAAAAGATATGACCAGAACCGGTCATATCTTTTTATCATTATTCTTTTGTTTCAGCGCTTACGCCGCATTAATATGCTTTTTCTTGTGGTAGGAAGGCGGTGCGAATACAGAGTATTCATCGTCCTCCTGCTCATAAGGCTCGTCGCTCACTTCGAGGTCTGAGAAGCCGTCGGCGGTCTTGTTTATCATATCGTAGTAGATTATCGAGTTCGAGATACTTATCCTAAGCTCTGCGTAATCCGAGTATGCCTGGATATACGCCTCGTCTACCACGCCGTCGTCCTTCCTGGCCTCGCAGGCCGCCTCGGAGTAATCCTCGTCGTCGATGGCCTTGAAGATGCCGTCCCTCGTTTCGTCGTAAATGGGTATCGGCATATCCTTATACTTCTGATTGCAGGAGACACACTCAGCAACGTTCTTGTAGTCCTTAAGGTCGAAGTAGATATCCTTCTGGCTGTTGTAGTAAATCGAGTCTGTTACGAAGTTGCCGTTCGGGAAGATAACTACATTTTCCTTGTCAGAGTCTATCGACATGATATCGTGACCGAGCGCATAGGGGTCGCTGAAGCCGAACATATTGCCAAGTGTGGGCAGTACGTCATACATACCCATGACAGTAGTTATCTCCTTGGGTTCAAAATCTGCTTCCTTTTCCCAGATTATGAAAGGCACCTGTCTGTTGATATTATAGTAGAAATCATCAACAGGGATATATCCCGGGTCGCCCTCCTCAAGCACTGAATCGGTAAAGGGGTTGTAGTTGAAGTAGCGGTCGTACTCCTCCTCCTTGACCTTTGCGTCGTGGTCGCCGTAGATGATAACGACTGTATCATCGAGCAGACCCTCGTTATCCATATCCTGCAAAAGCTGTGCGAGCGCCTCGTCTGCGTAGTGAACGCTCTTTAAGTAGCTGCCGAGCTTTGTGCCTTCAAGGAATGGTGCAGAGACTTCTTCATAAAGGCCTGTCTCCTCGTTTATCTTCTTATACTTGAAGTCAACATCAAAATCGCTGACACGCTCGATATCGGTAAACGGCGTATGGTTTGTGAGCATGATAAGTGCGCCGTACCAGTTCTTGTTGTTCTGGTCGATATCCTTTATCTTCGGCACTGCCTGCCTGAAGAATGACTTATCGGAAAGACCCAGGCCTATCGTCTCGTCGATATCGAAATCCGTAGAGTAGTTAAAGAACTTATCATAACCGAGAGAGTTATGAAGGTTCATTCTGTTCCAGTAGGAGCCGTTGTTGCCGTGCATACTGAACACATAATAGCCCTTTTCCTTGATGAGCTTCTGGATAGAGGTGTAATTCCTGTCCCAATAGTTGATAGCGACTGTACCTGTAGATGCAGGCATCAGCGAGGTGGAGAATGTAAACTCCGAGTCAGAGCTCGTGCCGACACTCTCCTGAGCGTAGAAGTTGGAGAAATAAAGCCCCTCGCTTGCGAGCTTGTTGAGGGTAGGCGTTACCTCCTCGCCGTTCATGCAGGTGCTTAGTGTAAAGCCCTGTATGCTCTCTGCGTGTATAACGAGCATATTCTTGCCCTTGAAGATATTGCTGTAGTCGTTCTGCTTGCTGACTGCGTCCTTGGTGTCCTTGTCGGTGTAGAAGTTTGTAAACTGCTCCTTGCTCTCGTCATATCCGAACATGAGGTTTACCTTTGAGTAGATGCTCTGCACGGTGTCAGATATCTGATAGGTATAAAGGCCGAATGTAGCAAGGGTATATTCTCTGTTCCACTGCTTTCTAAGACGGCTGTAGTCAGTTCCGGTGAACATGAGCGCTGCCGTGCCTGCAAACGCAAGCCCGATGATAAGGGTACACAGGAAATACCGCTTGCCCCTTTTCTTCTTGGCAAGGTTTTCGTAGTAGTCAGGCTTTTTCTTCTTGATGAAGATGCTGAGAACTATCATAGCAACTACCGACCACAGGAACAAAAGGTCTTTGGGCTCCATGATATTCTTTGTTACAGCGTCCATAACGCCGCCGAGCTGGGAAGCCGTAGACAGCAGCGACACCGATGCGAATGACTTATAGTTGGTATAGTAGATAGAGTTTGTTATACACAGGAAAACAAATATACAGTTGAATATCATATAATAGATTATCCTGCGCTTTGGCTTTATCAGAAAGCCGAATGTGCCTATTATCAGGACTGCCGCAACATCGGCAAGTATAGGCTTTACGAAATTATATGTAAACTTTACCGTAAATGCCCTGAGCACAAAGGAATTGACAAGTGCAGAGAACACAAACAGTATAAAAAGCATATGCGTCGAGCAAAAACCCTTTATCTTGCCGGGTATGCTCTTCAGCATGACCTTTACCTTTTCCATAATATCTCCTTTATCTATATAACAAGTGTTATCGTTTTTTCTACCTTTACATTTTAATCTTTTTTAGCGCATTTGTCAAGAATTAAGGTGATTTTTCATTCATTTTTCACAAAGCACCAATAATCAGATAATAAAATTTGAAAAAAGAAGCAAGCGCTTTATTCGCTTATATTTTTCTTTATCTGAGCTTCTTTACCATTGAAATGCCTGCCTTGCCGCTTTCATCTGCTGTATAGCCTGCCTTTTCAAAAAACGGCTTTACATCTTCGCTGACAACGCCGCAGGCAGTCTTGCCGCCGGCTTTTCTTGCGTCTTCTTCAAGGGCTGAGAGCACACGTCTGCCGAGCTTTTTGCCACGGTAGGCTTTCTTTACGCACACACCGGCTATGTCAAAGCGCTCACCGTCTGAAGATACGAGCCTGCCGGTCGCAACAGCCGTCTTTCCGTCGTATATGAGCACATAGGTCGCATTGTCTATGCTGTCATCAAATGAGTTTTCAGCCCCCAGCTCGTCAGCGAACACCTCGTTATGAAGCGCTCTGACATCTGACACGGGCTTGTTGTATAAATATATCCTGAGTTCCATTTTATATCACCTTTTATCATTTTCTGCGATGATATTATATCATATTCTTAGCTTGTTTTCAAGAAATATGACAACTTGGAAACAACGATTTGTGACAAAAATCAATTTTGACCGCTGCACAGTTTTCAGGTTGTCTAATTTCACATACAAAAACAGAGGCCTGCATTGCAGACCTCTGTCAAGAATACTATTATGCCTTCTTTACAGATATAACAGCCTTTACGCCGTTTATATCCCATTCCTTGCCGCCGTCGGCAGCGCCGCAGGTTATGCTGTTTGCCAAAACATCGGTGCTTATCTGCGCCTTGTTTGCATCAATAACAGCTGCGAGCTTTTCGTCTGTGTCGATAGCTACCTCGATGTGATCCATTACCTCGAAGCCGGAATCCTTACGCATTGTCTGTATCTTCGAGATGATCTCACGCACAAAGCCCTCGCTTATGAGTTCTTCTGTGAGGTTTGTATCCATAGCGACTGTAACGCCGTTCTGTGTGAGAGTGCAGTATCCCTCCTTCTGCTCTGTCTCTATGAGCAGGTCGTCCTTGGAAAGAGCTATCTCACCTATCGAGATAGTGAGTTTCAGCTCACCTGTCTCGTCAAGCTCTGCCATAGCCTTGTGGCCGTCAAGCTCTGAGAGGAGGTTTCTTATCTCGCCTAAGTTCTTGCCGTACCTGGGGCCTAAGGTCTTGAGCTGCGGCTTGAACTTATATGAAACGAAGCCTGATACGTTATCAGAGAACTTAACTTCCTTAAGGTTGAGCTCGTCTCTGATGATATCAACATAGAAGCTGTCGAGCTCGTGGTCAGCGCTTACATACATAACCGAAAGAGGCTGACGGTTCTTGATGTTGGCTGTGTTTCTTGCCGCACGGCCGAGAACAACTATATCAAGAACTTCCTCCATATCGCTTTCGAGCTTAAGGTCGATAAGCGACTCGTCAACTGTCGGGTAATCGCAGAGGTGGATGCTCTCAGGAGCGTCCTTGTCAACAGTCACCACGATGTTCTGATATACCTCCTCTGTAATGAACGGCACCATAGGTGCTGCGCACTTGCAGAGTGTAACGAGTGCTGTGTAGAGGGTCATATAGGCATTTATCTTGTCCTGTGTCATGCCCTGAACCCAGTAACGCTCACGGCCACGTCTAACATACCAGTTGGAGAGGTCGTCAACGAAGTCCTGCATAGCCTTTGCAGCCTCGGGTATACGGTAGTTGAAGAGATTATCGTCAGCAGCCTTTACCATAGAGTTCATCTTGGAGAGCAGCCACTTGTCCATTACCGAGAGCTTGTCGTATTCGAGCTTGTGCTTTGTCGGGTCGAACTGGTCTATCTCAGCATAGAGCACATAGAATGCATATGTGTTCCAGATAGTGTTCATGAACTTTCTCTGACCCTCGATGACCACCTTATCGTGGAACTTGTTAGGCAGCCAGGGCTGTGAGTTGGTGTAGAAATACCATCTGATAGCGTCTGCGCCGAGCTTTTCAAGCGCCTCGAACGGGTCAACGGCGTTGCCCTTGGATTTACTCATCTTCTGGCCGTTCTCGTCCTGAACAAGGCCTAAAACTATAACGTTCTTGTATGGTGCCTTGTCAAAAAGGAGTGTCGAGATAGCGAGCAGCGAATAGAACCAGCCTCTTGTCTGGTCAACAGCCTCGGAGATAAAGTCAGCCGGGAACTGCGACTCAAAGAGCTCCTTGTTCTCGAAAGGATAGTGGTGCTGTGCAAAAGGCATAGAACCGGAGTCGAACCAGCAGTCGATAACTTCGGGAACACGCTTCATCTGCTTGCCGCACTCAGGGCACTTGATAGTTACTGCGTCTATATAAGGTCTGTGGAGCTCTATCTCATCAGGGCAGTTGTCGGACATCGACTTTAACTCCTCGATAGAGCCGATAGAGTGACGGCAGCCGCATTCGCACTCCCAGATATTAAGGGGTGTGCCCCAGTATCTGTTACGGGAGATGCCCCAGTCCTGAACGTTTTTTAGCCAGTCGCCGAAACGGCCTGAACCTATGCTCTCAGGTATCCAGTTTATTGTGTTGTTGTTTGCTATGAGCCTGTCCTTTACGTCTGTCATCTTGATGAACCAGGACTCACGGGCATAGTAGATAAGCGGAGAATTACATCTCCAGCAGTGAGGATAGTCATGCTCGAACTTAGGAGCATCAAAGAGCTTGCCTGCCTTGTCAAGGTCAACGAGCACGAGCTTGTCAGCGTCCTTTACGAATGTGCCTGCGTAGGGAGTTTCCTTAGTCATGTTGCCCTTGCCGTCAACGAACTGAACGAAAGGCAGGTCATACTTCTTGCCGACACGGTTATCGTCTTCACCGAATGCAGGAGCTATATGAACTATACCTGTACCGTCAGACATTGTTACATAGTAGTCCATTACTACATAGTGACCCTTTTTCTTCTGTCTCTCTGCTTCCTTGCCTGTGTAGTCAAAGAGCGGCTCATATTCCATATGCTCAAGGTCAGAGCCCTTGTAAGTTTCAAGCACCTCGTAAGCCTTTTCGCCTTCCTCAGCGAGCTTGCCTAAAACCGTATCAAGAAGTGCCTCGGCCATGATATATGTATAGCCGTCAGCAGCCTTTACCTTGCAGTATGTCTCGTCGGGGTTAACGCAGAGCGCAACGTTTGAGGGCAGAGTCCAGGGGGTAGTTGTCCATGCGAGGAAGTATGCGTCCTGGCCTACTATCTTGAAACGAACGACAGCCGAGCGCTCCTTTACGAGCTTATAGCCCTGAGCCACCTCGTGAGACGAAAGGGGTGTTCCGCATCTCGGGCAGTAAGGAACTATCTTGAAGCCCTTATAGAGCAGACCCTTATTGTATATCTGCTTTAAAGCCCACCACTCAGACTCGATGAAGTCATTATGATATGTTACATAGGGGTTATCCATATCAGCCCAGAAGCCTACAGTGCCGGAGAAATCCTCCCACATACCCTTATACTTCCAGACGGATTCCTTACACTTTGTGATAAAGGGCTCGAGGCCGTATTCCTCTATCTGCTCCTTACCGTCGAGGCCGAGCATCTTTTCTACTTCGAGCTCAACAGGGAGGCCGTGAGTATCCCAGCCTGCCTTACGGGGCACCATATAGCCCTTCATAGTTCTGTATCTCGGTATCATATCCTTTATAGCACGGGTAAGAACATGGCCGATATGCGGCTTGCCGTTAGCTGTAGGGGGGCCGTCGTAGAAGACATAGCTCTCGCCCTTCTTTCTTGTATCCATGCTCTTATTGAAGATATCCTTATCCTTCCACAGCTGCTCTATCTGCTTTTCTCTCTGCACGAAGTTAAGATTGTTCTCGACCTTTCTGTACACTTACAACACACTCCTTCTACAAAATAAAAACCCCACGCCCGAAAACGGACGCAAGGAAAACTTACGCTTATTACCACCATTTCACATACCATCATATGCCACCCCTTAACGCAGGGAATACGACAGCGCCTACTCGTCACCTTTCGGGCTGCAGCTCGGGAGTGATCTTCACCGTGCAACTACTTGCGCTGCGCTCACACTCTCCGCAGCTCGCTGAGGCTTTATTTTACACGCCTACTATCTCCGTCAATGCCTTTTTGATATAACACAAATATTATATTACATAATTCCCCGTTTGTCAATAACTATTTTATGAATTCTTTTACACAGCTTTTGCACATCACATTTTCAAAGAATACTTTCGGCAGAAATAAAAAGTAGCTGATATTTCGACAAACAGCGCCGCCGATTTTTTAACACAAATCCGATTTTTCAGAAAAACACTTTTCAAAAGGCAAATTTTGTGATATAATACCTTTCGCAAAATTTCAAGTTACGAGAGGAAGTAAGAAGTAAAATGCAAAGCTACAAATTTCTTTTGCCGACAAAAACTTTAACGAAAAATGAACTGACAGACCGTCTTGCGATGTCCGGCCAGCGTGTGAAATGCACCGACCCGCACGCAGACGAGATATATAAGGCGGACGTAACGTTCAAGCCGGACGCAGCAGTCATTGACGAGCAGCTGACAGTAAAAGAAACTATACACTATATAGAGCAGACGAAGAAATGCAGCACGGGGGCTAAGGTTATAGTCTTAGCGCACGGCAGCGGCAGCGAGAGAGACAGGTACTTAAGCACCGGTGCTGATGCAGTTTTACCGGCAGATGCTAATGCTGAGGCCGTGATAAACTCGCTTGAAAAGATGCTGGGCACCAGCATGGGGCACAGGATAAGCTACGAGAGCGAGCTATACGAGAGGGTGAGCTACGCTTTATGCGAGCTTGGCATAACGCCCAACTACTGCGGCTACAGATATCTCAGGAGCATACTTATCCTTCTTATAAGCGAGCCGGACATGGTAAGAAGAATATCAAAGACTGTTTACCCGAAGGTAGCAAAGATACACGGTGCAAAGCCCTCCTGCATCGAGCGTGGTGTAAGGACGGCGATAGGCCGCAGCTGGAAGAAGGTATCGCCCGAGATAAAGGTGAAATACTTCGGCGTTCATTCAACGCTTTTAGAGAGCAGCCCGACAAATTCAGAGTTCATATTCATAGTAGCCGACAGGATACGCCGTGAGATAAAGCTCGAAAACGCAAAGAACAAAAACTCATAAAAAAACCAAAGCCCGAGGTCAGACCCCGGGCTGATATTTATATTATCAGGCGGCCGCCGAAAATACTGCTCACTGATAAACACTTTCATCGCTATATCCTCGCAGGGCCGTGCCTGTAAGAACATTATATGCGAAGGCGCACACTGTGTTAAAAGTTAAGCAAAGCGGCCACTCACGGTCTTACAGACTCACATCAAAGGCCGTGAAAGGCAATTAAAAGAGGCAGGCACCAGATAATTAAGGCCTGCCTCGAATTTACAAATTTTCCTGTGCCGCATTTAGCACCTGACTAAACTTTCGGGTGGACTCACTCCAATCTTTCAGATATTCGTTAATGTGCATTTAAACCGTAACATATGCACCACTCCTACTTGATAATAATTTAGTCGAGAAAAAATTTACATAGCCATTGGAATAGTTTCCTTTCGTCGTATTTAAAATCATCAGCCTGCGTTTACGTCAAGCCATCGGAAACAACCCTTTCTTAAAGTATTTGGTCATTGTTAAAAGCCAAATTGCTATGCCATTGGACTCAAACCTTTCGTGTAAATTTAGATCCTATGCGCCCCGTCATTCCAGGCGCCAAGCTGAATTTCTCGGCGGAATCACCCCTAACTTTCAGATATTCAGAGAAATCCTGTGGACAATCATACTACTCATATCCACCACTCCCTTCAAAAGGTTCGCTTAGAAATTCTTATTAAATTTTATCACACCGGATCCAAGTCTGAAGACTCAGATCAAACTGTGAGCTGACTAAAGTTCCATTGGATTCACCTATTTCTATAGATTATGCGAAACCTCACTTAAGTCGTACATGGGACTCACTCCATTCTAAAATGTTTTCTGAAACCTCGTTAAGCTGATCATATAAAAACCAACTCCTTATATAAAAGTTTCAAATATTCAGTTGTAAAAAGGATATAAAAATATCGCTGATACTTCGAGCACCCCGCATCATAAACGATTGGTGGGAAAGCTGTGAAGGTATCGGCGACAGACTTAAATTCTTATCATTCACTTGGGCCAGCCGGTCTATAAACCCGGGTCTTTATGCCCCACTTTAAACAAGTCCTGTGTCGCCGAGCCTTCGGATGCTCTTTGGTTCTAAATTGTCCATGGGCTCAAGCTCCTTTCAGTAGATTTAAAGTATGTTAACGGGACCGTGGCAGACTTTTCAAATTAAGTGGACTCACTTCCACCACCGGCCTGATTCCGAACCACTTTAGATAAGGAAGGGAAATATACGTTTCCGGAGATCATTGCTATGACCTCTTGGGCATCTGACCACGATCTGCAGCTTATCGACCCGGCCTCTTACCAGCGGTCTGTATCGAGCTGCCCCTTTCGTTTAGCCCCTTTCCTCTTTCCTTGAATACAGTATAGCACACTTTTTGGTGTTTGTCAATAGTTTTTTTGAATTTTTTTCAACTTTTTTATTTAACATTACCTTTACAAAAAGGCGCTTGACTTTTGTTTGTTATTGTAGTATAATTATAGTGTTGCAGTGCTTAAAGGTTTTTTGGGCGCTGCTTGTTTTGACTTAAGGAGGCTGAGGCTATGAGCGAGGAATACAGACCTGATCTTTATTCGCTTACAGATGAGGACGGCAAGGAGCAGATGTTCGAGCTGCTCGATTCAATGGAATTCGAGGGCGAGACATACTATGCACTTACACCTTATTATGAAGACGGGCAGGAGCAGCTGGAGGACAGCGGCGCTGTTATAATCTTAAAGAGCGAATACACCGACGAGGAAGAGATAATGGTGACTATCGACGACGATGAGGAATACGACAGAGTCGGTGCGGTGTTCATGAAGAAGCTGGAGGAAATGTTTGACTACGACGATGAGGACGAATAACCTCCCCCATTCCCCAAAACAGCTTGATTTTAGTGAAATGTACAAATTTTGGAACATCTATTTGTATTAAATACATATTGCATTTTTGCTTGTAATGTGGTATACTGATATCAGTAAAGAAAAGTTGATTTCTTTCTGCCTTGTCCGATAAAGCACGGGCATTATGATCCAACACTTCTTAATAGGGAGCTGGGTTATCTCCGGCAGCGGATTGCAGACCTCCCGACCATGACCGCCCTTTGGGCTGATCACGGCTACGGACGAAGGGAGCGTGAACCTGTTGGGCTGGCACCCACCTGCATATGTGCGGGTTTTCTTTTCTCGTGCGGCGGCAAGGCGGTTAGTTATTATTAAAAAGCATTTGCTTTAAGAGCCTCCCTTTGGGAGGTTCTTTTTTTGCTGTATGAGCTTACATTTTGTGGATTTACGGCGCGTTCATCATTTCTTAACAGTATATATATACATATAAACTATACTAGTTCATATATGTTATGATTGGAGGAAAACAATATGAACAAGAAAAGACTAATAAGCTTTCTTGCAGCAGCGGCAATGCTTGCACTCACCGCCTGCGGTGACAGCGAGGGCAGCAGCAAGAGCAAGTCAAAGAAAGACAAGGCGGATTCAAGCTCGGTGGTGGAGAGCGAGAGCAGTTCTTCATCAACAGATGAGGGAACAACCGATGCTGTGACAGACAGCAGTTCCGAAACTATGACAGAAGAATCACAAAATGACACATCTGTCTCCGGCGTGTCGGCATTTGAAAAGGAACTTGGAATGAAGGAATTAGAGGAGATAGTTAATAATCTTAAAGCCACAGATTATGAAGGCGGAAAGAGTTATCTTGAATCGGCATTCAAGAATTTCCTGTTTGAACCCGACTCCGGATCCGCCCTCTTTGACGAGCTTTTGGAAAACAATACTTTATCAAACTATCCGACATCAGAAACGGATTCATACATAACTCAACAAAAATACTTTTCAATTCCCTTTCACTACACCGAAAACAATGATACCGTACCGCTATTATTCGGACGTGAGCTTTCAAGTATAGGATATGGTGAATCGGCAAATGGATTATCTTTTTCTTACAGCTTTGATCAATACAGCAAAGCTAACGGCAACACGGGCAATTTTTACGGAAAAACTTATAAATACGAATTTTCACCCAGCAAACCGGAAATGACAAATATTTTCGCAAGTACTCTCGAAGGTGATGACTACGACGGAATTCGGGCAATGGAAAAGATCTCTGCCGACAACTACTACGAAATAGTAACTGCACTTATTGACATATATGGAGAGCCTAAAGCGACAAATAGCGGAATATATTATGAGCCCGAGGTTTATTCCTGGAATGAGGGTGATACTATAACAAAGGATGTACTCAAAGCAATAACAAGCAATGCTACAGATCTTAGTTGCTGCTGGGAAAATACACCTATCGGAAAAATCAATGCTACCGGATTTTTCGGAAACGATTCCGCTTTAGTTATACTTAGCATAGAATGGTAAAAAAATCTTATCAAAAAACTGCATCTCACCACATTTGCACAGCTTTGAAAACGGCAATAATGATGAAAAACAAGTCATTTTGTTTGAATACAAACAAAAAACCCCTTTATACAGCCGATAAAAGCTGTATAAAGGGTATTTTTTATTATATCAGTCTATCTCGACCATTATCTTCTGATCCTGGCGGGATGCCGATGCACGCATAACAGTTCTGATAGCCTTTGCTATCCTGCCCTGCTTGCCGATAACTCTGCCCATATCAGGCTCGGCAACGTGCAGGTGGAAGGTTATTACGCCCTCCTCATCGGGGTCGTCCTCAGTGATAACGATAGCGCTCTTGTCTTCAACAAGCTCGCTTACTATTGCTTCGAGTAATTCTTTCATTTAATTTACCTCTTTTTCCTGAAAAATAAAAAGCCTACAGCGCATCTTGCAGGATAAGTGCCGTAAGCCCCGGTAAGCTGTAATCATCAGGCAAACGTACATTATATATGTACGCCGCCTTTATATTACATCACACGATAATTACTTCTCGATCCTCTTAAGGAGAGCCTTTACTGTCTCTGTGGGCTGTGCGCCGTTAGCTATCCAGCTCTTAGCCTTCTCCTGATCGATGTTGATAACGGAAGGCTCCTTAGTAGCATCATAGTAGCCGATCTCCTCGATAAATCTACCGTCTCTGGGGTATCTGGAATCAGCAACAACAACACGGTAGAAGGGCTTCTTCTTAGCACCGAGTCTTCTCAGTCTGATCTTTACTGCCATTTTTCTTTCACCTCCATAATATATTTGTTGTATATCATCGCACAAGCGAAAATACCATAGGTAATGCTTTAGTTCATGCCGTTGCCGCCAAGGCCTTTAAGCAGGTTGGCTCTTGCCTTGCGCTGCTTCTTGCCGTGCAGATTACCGCCTATGCCGAACTGCTTCATCATCTTCTTCATCTGCTCATACTGCTTAAGCAGCTGGTTTACATCAGCCACCTCAGTGCCTGAGCCGGCAGCGATACGTCTTTTTCTCTTAGGGTCGATGATAGAGGGCTTTCTTCTCTCGGCCTTGGTCATGGAATTTATCATAGCCTCGGTCTTGCGCAGCGCCTTTTCGCCCTGCTCCATCTGCTCATCGTTTATCTTATTAGCGCCGGGGAGCATTCTGATAATGCTCTTGACGTTGCCTATCTTCTGCAGAGTCTTCATCTGTTCGAGCAGGTCATTAAGGTCAAAGCCCTCGGAAGCCATCTTATCTGCGAGCTTCTTAGCCTCCTCCTCGTCAACAGATGCTGTTGCCTTCTCGATAAGTGTGAGCATATCGCCCATACCGAGGATACGGGAAGCCATTCTCTCGGGGTGGAAGGGCTCGAACTCGTCGAGCTTTTCGCCCATACCGACGAACTTGATAGGCTTACCTGTAACTGAAAGTACAGACAGTGCAGCACCGCCACGGGTGTCAGAGTCGAGCTTTGTCAAGATAACGCTGTCGATACCGAGCGCACCGTCAAATGCAGCCGCAACGTTTACAGCGTCCTGACCGGTCATAGCATCGACAACGAGCATTATCTCGTTAGGCTCAGCTATAGCCTTTATGTCCTTGAGCTCCTGCATGAGCTCCTCGTCTATATGCAGACGGCCTGCTGTATCTATGATAACAAGGTCATTGCCGTAATCCTTGGCGTGCCTGATACCTTCTTTTACTATCTTGCGGGGGTCGATCTGACCCATCTCGAAAACTGCAACATCAGCTCTCTCGCCGACTACCTTTAACTGCTCGATAGCAGCAGGTCTGTAAACGTCGGCAGCGATAAGCAGCGGCCTTTTGCCCTGTGCCTTGAAATACTTTGCGAGCTTTGCAGAGTGTGTAGTCTTACCGCAGCCCTGGAGACCGCACATCATGATGATACAAGGCGGCTTATTGGGGAAGTTTATCTTGGAGTTCGACTCGCCCATGAGGCTTATGAGCTCCTCATTAACTATCTTTATCACCTGCTGGCCGGGGGTCAGGCTCTTAAGAACCTCTTCACCGATACTGCGCTCTGTTACTTTATTTATAAAGTCCTTAACGACCTTATAGCTTACATCTGCTTCGAGCAGTGCGAGCCTTACCTCTCGCATAGCTGCCTTTACATCAGCCTCTGAGAGCTTACCTCTGTTTTTCAAGCCCTTGAATACTTTACCGAGCTTATCCGAAAGACCTTCAAATGCCATGTGCTTACCCCCTCTATTCCTGCTCCTCACCGAGCTCTGCCAGGCGGGAATCTATATTTTCAAGCGTATTTATCACTTTATCTGCTATATTCTTGCCGAAGGACACCTTCCTGCACTGCTCCAGTGCTTCGAGCGCATCGCTCTTGACACTGAGGAGCGCATTTATCTCCTCCTGCCTTGCTTTAAGGATACCGAGCTTTGACTCGAATTCATCAAGAGCCTGCTCAGAGCGCTTTATACTGTCATGAACGCCCTGCCTCGAAATACCGAACTGCTCACCTATCTCGGAGAGCGAAAGGTCTTCATTATAATAAAGCTCCATCATTTCGAGCTGCTTATCCGTCAGCAGACAGCCGTAAACATCAAGCAGTATACCGTATTCAAGATTTTTTGACATAAGCACACCGCCTTACATAAGTAAACGACAAATTTTTTACAAGCTGTAAAGCTATCATACTTTACATTTATGTATTATATAACATTTTTCCCGACTTGTCAAGTGCTTTTTCACAAAATATATTTGTTTACAAAAAATTTATTACTATCATTAGAAAAATATGATACAATATAATATAATCATACTATTAGAAAATATAGTTATAATAAATAATGAATACTTCGAGGGGAAGACAAATGTTAAAGTACACCTTAAAGAATGACGATTACTCTATCGAGATGCCCGGGCTCGTCCTCGGCACGGCAAACATCGACAGACAGGACAATGACGAGGGCTATTTTGAGATATTTGACAGATACTGCGAGCTTGGCGGCAGCTGTCTTGACACCGCCCGTGTATACTGCAACTGGATTGAGGGCGGCGACGGTGCGAGCGAGCAGGTTATAGGCAGGTGGATGGAGAAAAGGGGCAACCGCTCTGACATTCTCATCGCAACAAAGGGCGGCCACCCGTATTTCACAGAGGAAGAAACTATCCACCGCATAGACGAGAAGTCCGTGACGGAAGACCTCGGGCAGTCGCTCGAAGCGCTAAAGACTGACTACACCGACATATATATGCTCCACAGAGATGACACATCGGTACCTGTCGAGGAGATAATGCCGTATCTTGACAAGTTCGTCAAGTCCGGCAAGGTACACATACTGGGGGCTTCAAACTGGTCGGCTGCAAGGATAGCAAAGGCAAACAAGTTCGCACTCAAAAACGGGCTGACACCTTTCTCGGTGAGCCAGATAAACTACAGCCTTGCACATTCGAGCGCTGACATATTAGGCGACGACACACAGGTCAGCATGGACATGAGGGAGTATATGTGGTACGAGAAGAACCACTTCCCTGTCATGGCATTCTCGCCGCAGGCAAAGGGCTTTTTCTCAAAGCTCGCAGCAGGGCAGAGCGCGACCAATCAGCTCGAGAGCAGCTATGCGACGACTGCCAACTTAGCAAGGCTCGCAAAGGTAAAGCGCTTATCCGACAAGACAGGCTATTCGCCGGCTGTTATAACTCTTGCATACTTAAACTCGCAGCCTTTCCCGACTGCATCGGTGTTTGCAGTATCAAAGCTCTGGCAGCTTGAGGAAGACATGACAGCGCAGGACATCGTGTTTGACGAGCGCACTGTGGCTTTCCTTGAAAACCTTTATGATGAATAACTGAGCACAGCGGCAGTGCCGCCACTATAATAATAAATTATTAAGGTATCGTATCTTATCGGCAAATACTGATAAGATGCGATACCTCTTTTGTTTTTTTATTTTCTCAGCGTGCATACTATCAGGTGGAACGGGTCGAACACCCTGAGCGTATAGCCGCTGTTGCCGCAGCCACGGCTTAAGAGCATCTCGCTGCTGCCGCTGTAGTAGGCACCTGAGGTGTATTTCGGGCATATCCCCTGCCCCGGTGCATAAAGGCCTATATAGGTTGGCCCCAACTCTATCAGCCCGCCGTGTGCGTGGCCGCAGAAAAAGAGCGTGTCTTTAAAGCCGTGGTCTTTTGCATAAGCCGTAAGCTGCTCGAAATTCTCCGGGTAGTGGTGCAGCCAGAGCAGCGGCTTTGATGTGTCAAGGCCTTCCATCTGCTCATCAAGGTCATTGAGCGATGTGATAGTATCAATGCCGGCGAGGTAAATGCTGTCTTCGCCACGGTCAAGCTCAATGATATCGCCTGCAAGTATGGTAACGCCTGCATCTTTTGCCTTTTCGTTATACCTTTCAAACTCGCCCGACTTCTGCTGCAAGGCAAGCTCGTGGTTGCCGTAGACAAGATAGCAGGGCGCTATGTCAACGCACTTTTTGAAAAACCGCCCGACATCATCAAGGTCTGTCCTGTGGCGGTCGGTAATATCGCCGACAAGGAAGATATAGTCAGGCGACTGGTCTTTTATTGTCTTTATCAGCTTGTCTTCATAGCTGCCGCCGTGGTTGTGGTAGTCGGTCACAGAGACTATCTTAACACCGTCAAAGCTGTCGGGGACAGAATCTCTCTTATACTCAAAGTCCTCGACCTGAATAACAGTATTTGACCTTACCATCTCACCGCCGAGCAGCAGGAAAAAGACGAGGATAATAGCATAAGCTATCTTACGTTTCCTGCTCAGCGGCTTTTTTGTTTTTTCTGTATTCAAGATAGCCCTCCAGTATCAGAGTAGCAGCCACGGTATCTACGACCGCCTTGCGCTTTTTGCCTCTGACGTTTGTTTCGTTTAAGATATTATGCGCCGAAACGGTCGTCGAGCGCTCGTCCCACATATTCACAGGGCAGGGAGCGATCTCGTTGAGCATATCGGCAAACTGCCTGCACTTTTCAGCCCTCGGGCCGAACGAGCCGTTCATATTGAGCGGCAGGCCTACAACTATCTCGCCCACCTCATACTGCTCTGCCATATGCGACACCTTCATAGCGAGAAGCTGCATATTTCTTTCTTCTATAGTACCGACCGGGGAAGCAAGGAACTCTGTCCTGTCACAGACTGCAAGGCCTGTTCTTGCATCGCCGTAATCTACTGCCATTATCTTCATCATATCAATCCTTTATATATAGTATGGTTTGATTATAGCACTTTTGATACATCAAGTCAAGCGGACAAAAAGCAAAAAAGTAACGCTGAAAATCTGTAAAAATTATTGACAATTGATAGGCGTGGTGGTATAATATATATGTAAACCAAAAACACAGGAGGTGAACGAAGTGTCAGCAGGTGACAGTTATGGGTCGGAAGGGCGAAAACGTATTTTTTCATATACTCACAACGGCGGCTGTGCTAAAACGTGCGGCGCTTTGTTTGCTGTGAGCATATAAAAGAACAGCTTTCCCCCACGGCTCATAGGCCGTGGGTTTTTGCTTTTGTGACCCTTTGCATTTTTACGAAGCGGAGGGATAACAGTGGAAGAAACAGTAATGACCGAAACGGTCGAGAACGTAAGACCCGATTACATATCGGAGATAACAGACATCATCACGAGCGACCGCTCGCCAAAGGCAGTGCTCGCTGCACTTGAGGATTATCACGAGAACGACATAGCGCAGGCCTTTGAAGCTCTCGATCCTGCGGCAAGAAAGAAGCTCTGCCGCATCTGCCCGGCACAGATGCTTGCCGGGATATTTGAATTCATCGACGAGGACAACGCAGGCACATATCTTGTCGATATGGACATCAAGAAGGCTGCCGACCTTGTCAGCGAGCTTGACACAGACACGGCAGTAAATATCCTGCGTGAGGTCGAAAAGGAAAAGCGCTCGCTCATAATCGAGCTTATCAACCCCGAGATACAGAAGGAGATAAAGCTGATTGCTTCCTTTGACGAGGACGAGATAGGCAGCAGAATGACCACCAACTGCATAATCATAGGCGACGGCCTGACGATAAAGCAGGCGATGACCGAGCTTATATCGCAGGCAAAGGACAACGACAACATATCCACCCTGTTCGTGGTAGATGAGAACGAGGAGTTCTACGGGGCGATAGACCTCAAAGACCTTATCACCGCACGCAGCACAGACGAGCTGTCAGAGCTTATTGCGACATCTTTCCCCTATGTGTATGCAACGGAAGACATAGGCGACTGCATAGAGCGGCTGAAGGACTACTCGGAGAGCACGATACCCGTGCTTGACAATTCAAACAAGCTGCTCGGCGTTATCACGGCGCAGAGCATCATAGAAGCAGTTGACGACGAGATGGGCGAAGACTACGCACGTCTTGCAGGTCTTACTGCGGAGGAAGACCTCAAAGAGCCTTTGAAGGACAGCATGAAAAAGCGCCTGCCCTGGCTGCTTATACTGTTAGGCTTAGGCATCGCCGTTTCAAGCGTTGTGGGCGTGTTTGAAAAGGTGGTCGCACAGCTGACGCTTATTATGGCTTTCCAGTCGCTGATACTTGACATGGCAGGTAACGTCGGCACACAGTCGCTTGCGGTGACTATCAGGGTGCTTACCGATGAGAACCTTTCCTTCGGGCAGAAGCTGCACCTTGTCGGCAAGGAGATGCGCATAGGCTTTTTCAACGGCATCATCTTAGGCGGCATATCCTTCGGGCTGATAGGGCTTTACATCATGCTTTTCAAGGGGCGGCCTTTCGGGTTTGCATATGCCGTTTCGGGGTGCATAGGCGTATCGCTGCTGCTTGCCATGATAATATCGAGTGCATCAGGCACGCTGATACCGCTTTTCTTCAAGAAGATAAAGGTAGACCCGGCAGTCGCATCAGGGCCTTTGATAACCACGATAAACGACCTTGTGGCAGTCGTGACCTACTACGGCATGAGCTGGATACTGCTCATAAATGTAATGGGGCTTTCATCATAAAGTATACAAGCAGGCAGTCTTCGGGCTGTCTGTTCTTTCTTTATAGGCAACACCGCACGAAGATTGTGCGCAAATTGCGCAGTCAGCTTTTTCGTCAGATTGCACAGATTTTCCGAAGGAATACTACCGTATTTCAAGGAAAAAATGTGTAATATGACGGAAAAGATGCAAGTAAGTTGCGTACAAAGCCTTCAGGCGGTCTTTGTGCAGTGTTGCCTATATATCTGCATTATTCGCTGTTGACATATCATTTTCTGTGTGCTATAATATTGCCGTAGAAAAAGAACAAAACAAGGAGAACAATATGAAAAGGAATATACTTGCCCTTTTGGCGGCGGCTGTGCTGCTGACAGGGTGCGGCGATGATATAAGCTCACAGGAGACAGGCAAGACTGCCGAGAGCTCATCGGCAGCACAGGCGACAGCAGGCAGGGAAAGCTCATCGGCGGCAGAAACAGAGCAGCCGCAGAGCTATGAATACACCGACACGAAGGTAGACCCATTTGAGGTCGAGAAACAGAAAGAGCAGAACAGCGACGAGTGGGTGCAGGATTACGAGACCTTCACCAACTGTCAGGACATCGGGAAGTCAGTCTGGGGCGCATACTACGAGAGCAGGTACGGCGCTGACAAGTCAAGGCTTATCCCTAAGTGCCCCGAGGGTGTCAGCGACATGGGCGGTGCAGCAAATCTTACGAGCATCAACTGCGGCATGGTAAAGGGCGACATAAACTCCCCCGACACTAACAGGACGTTCTCTGTCGTAATAATGCTTGATAACAGATACGACAGCTTACAGTCGCTCTACGACAAGGTATCAGCAGATACGACAGACCTGACCCGTGACTGGATAGACATCACCGACAGCGCCGTGATAGAGCACTTCACCGAGAGCATATACTTTGAATACACTGTCGATGTACTCACCCCCGACGGTTTCAGAGCCGAGATAAGCTCGATAACCAAGGACACGACCCTTGACGAGCTGACGGCCTTTGCGCAAAGCCTGACATTTTAAGGCAATACCGCACGACCATTGTATGTCAGTATACATTGTTTCAGCAAAGCTGAAACGTCAAATTTTTCGTCAGATTGCCCAAATGCGACGAAGTTTTGCTGACGCAAGACAAGGAGTATTTGGGTGATATGACATAAAAATTTGCAAGTAGATGGCATACAAAGGCATTGGCCGGTGGCCCGGCGGTGTTGCCTTAATAGCAACTGCCTCTTTGTATCATGCAAAGGGGTGTTTTTTTATAAATTTATACCAAATTGTAATTGACATTATAATATAGTTTATGGTATAATAAATTGAATAATTATATTTAGGAGATGTAATTTTATGGCAATATTCAGGCTGTCGCCTGCTTTCAAGGATTATCTCTGGGGCGGAACAAGGCTCAGGGACGATTTTGGCAAGCAGTGTGACTTTGAAAAGATAGCAGAGAGCTGGGAGCTTTCCTGCCACAAGGACGGTGCATCTGTCGTTGCTGACGGCGAGGACAAGGGGCTGACTCTTGCACAGTACATCGAAAAACACGGCAAGGGCGTGCTCGGTACTGACTGCGAGAAGTTTGAGAACTTCCCTATCCTTATCAAGCTCATAGATGCAAAGGACAACCTGTCTGTTCAGGTCCACCCGGACAACGAATACGCTCAGCGTGTCGAGGGCGAATACGGCAAGACAGAGATGTGGTACATAGTTGACTGCGACGAGGGCGCAGAGCTGCTCTACGGCTTTAAAAGCGAGATAAGCAAGGACGAGTTCGCTTCCCGCATAGCAGACAACACGCTGCTTGAGGTCACACAGAGCGTTCCGGTTCACAAGGGCGATGTGTTCTTCATCGAGGCAGGCACTCTGCACGCTATCGGCAAAGGCATACTCATTGCCGAGATACAGCAGAATTCCAACACCACCTACCGCATATATGACTACGGCAGAGTCGGCAAGGACGGCAAGCCGAGAGAGCTGCACGTTGAAAAGGCAAAGGACGTGACAACGCTTGCACCGGCAAAGCAGTACCCCGAGACACCGATAGAACAGAAAGACGGCTTTACACAAAAGCTCATGGCAAGCTGCGAGTATTTCACGACATATGTGCTTGATATCGACAGCAAGGCCGTACTCAGCGCCGATGACAAGAGCTTTAACAGCATACTCGTCTTAGAGGGTGAGGGCGACATCGGCGGAATACCTTTCAGAAAGGGCGACAGCGTATTCATCACAGCCGGCACAGGCGAATATGCAGTAAACGGAAAGTGCAAAGCTATACTCACAAAGGTATAGGAGGCGCATCACCATGAAAGAGAAAATAAAGAATGCAAGGTTTATGGTCTGCTTTATAACGGCGGCTTCGGCACTCGCTTACCTTGCAGGGGCGCTCAGCATAAAGAACAAGACCGTAAAGCGCACGTTTTTTACCGTCGCAGGCTTTATGATGGGGCAATTCATAGTTGAATTTTTCAGAAAAGATATATCGGAGGACGAATAAATGAAATACTACATAGGCATTGACTTAGGCGGAACAAACATCAAGGCTGGCGTTGTAGATGAGGATTTCAAAATCATCGCAAAGGCCACCTGCAAGACTAACCTCCCCCGTCCGGCAGAGGATATCTGCAAGGACATGGCAGAGGTGGCAAAGAAGGCTGTAGCTGAGGCAGGCCTTACTCTTGACGACATCGAGAGCGTGGGCATCGGCACACCCGGCACTGCAAACTCGGCAGACGGCATAATAGAATATTCAAACAACTTAGGCTTCAAGGATTTCCACGTTGTAGAGCTTATGAAGACATTCATCGACAAGCCCTGCTTCGTTGAGAACGACGCAAACGCAGCTGCATACGGCGAGTTCGTGGCAGGCGCTGCAAAGGGCGCGAACGATGCAGTATGCATCACCCTCGGCACAGGTGTCGGCGGCGGCATAATCATCGACGGCAAGATATACTCAGGCTTCAACTTCGCTGGCGCTGAGATAGGCCACACAGTCGTTGACCCCAACGGTCCTCAGTGTACCTGCGGCAGAAAGGGCTGCTTTGAGGTGTTCTCCTCTGCAACAGGCCTTATCAGAATGACAAAGGAAGCTATGGAGCAGTATCCCGACTCTATCATGAACAAGATGAGCGAGGAAATGGGCAAGGTGTCTGCAAGAACAGCATTCAACGCTATGCGTGAGGGCGACAAGGCAGGCAAGGAGGTCGTTGACAAGTACATCAGATACTTAGCACTCGGCATCACCAACACCATAAACATCTTCCAGCCCGACATTCTCTGCATAGGCGGCGGTGTATGCAACGAGGGCGACCCGTTATTACTGCCTTTAAAGGAGCTCGTAGCAAAGGAAGTATACACAAGAAACTCTGCAAGAAACAGTGAGATAGTAATAGCCAAGCTCGGCAATGATGCAGGCATCATCGGTGCTGCATTCTTAGGGCTGTCACATTGATAACAATTAAATCTATATAAAAAGAGGGTAATCAAAATGGAAAAGAATTTTTTCTGTGAGGGAGTAGACAAGGCTCCCCAGAGATCGCTGTTCAACGCACTCGGCATGACAAAGGAAGAAATGGAAAGGCCTATCGTCGGCATCGTTTCCTCCTACAACGAGATCGTACCCGGTCACATGAACATCGACAAGATAACCGAAGCTGTAAAGCTCGGCGTTGCTATGGCAGGCGGCACACCTATCGTGTTCCCGGCTATCGCTGTATGTGACGGTATCGCTATGGGTCATCAGGGCATGAAGTATTCGCTCGTTACCCGTGACCTTATCGCTGATTCGACAGAATGCATGGCGCTCGCTCATCACTTTGATGCGCTCGTTATGATACCCAACTGCGATAAGAACGTTCCCGGCCTGCTTATGGCTGCTGCAAGAGTAAATGTGCCTACCGTTTTCGTATCGGGCGGTCCGATGCTGGCAGGTCATGTAAAGGGTCACAAGACATCGCTCTCCTCGATGTTCGAGGCAGTAGGCTCTTACAACGCAGGCAAGTTCACTCTTGATGATGTTGAGGAATTTGAGAACAAGACCTGCCCGACCTGCGGCTCCTGCTCGGGTATGTACACAGCAAACTCTATGAACTGCCTGACAGAAGTGCTCGGAATGGGTCTTCGTGGCAACGGCACTATTCCGGCTGTTTACTCTGAGAGACTTAAGCTCGCCAAGCACGCAGGCATGGCTGTTATGGAGCTTTTAAAGAAGAACATCAGACCCCGTGACATAATGACAGAGGAAGCATTCAAGAACGCTATCGCTGCTGACATGGCACTCGGCTGCTCGACAAACTCGATGCTCCACCTGCCTGCTATTGCACACGAATGCGGCATAGACCTTGACCTCGAGCTCGTAAACGAGATAAGCGAGAGAACACCTAACCTCTGCCACTTAGCACCCGCAGGCCCCACATACATGGAGGACCTGAACGAAGCAGGCGGTGTATACGCAGTATTAAAGCAGCTGCTCGATGCAGGCCTTATAAACGGCGACTGTCTCACAGCTACAGGCAAGACTGTTGCTGAGAACGTAAAGGGTGCTGTAAACCGCAACCCTGAGGTCATAAGACCTATCGACAACCCCTATATGCCTAACGGCGGTATCGCAGTGCTCAGAGGCAACCTTGCCCCCGACACCTGCGTTGTAAAGAGGTCGGCTGTTGCACCTGAGATGCTTAAGCACGAAGGCCCTGCAAGAGTATTCGACAGCGAGGAGGAGGCTATAGCTGCTATCAGAGGCGGCAAGATAAACCCCGGCGATGTAGTAGTTATCCGCTACGAAGGCCCGAAGGGCGGCCCCGGCATGAGAGAGATGCTCAATCCTACATCTGCTATCGCAGGCATGGGTCTCGGCTCGTCTGTTGCACTTATCACTGACGGACGCTTCAGCGGCGCTACAAGAGGTGCATCTATCGGCCACGTTTCTCCTGAGGCTGCACTCGGCGGAAACATTGCACTCGTACACGAGGGCGACATCATCGCAATAGACATCAATGCTCACAGCATCGAGCTTAAGGTAAGCGATGAAGAGCTCGCACAGAGAAGAAGCTCATGGACACCCAGAGAGCCCAAGATAACAAGCGGCTATCTTGCAAGATATGCATCGCTCGTTACTTCTGCAAACCGTGGCGCTGTCCTTGAAATAAAAAAGTAATATCAAGATAAGGAAAGGGAGTAATCATTTATGAAAAAGGTCATAGGAGTCATACTCGGCATAATCTTTGTTGTGGCTGTAGTATGCGGTATAGTTGTAGGTACTTATGTATTCAAGCAGCCGTCAAGAGACGGTGATTCAAGAGCATTCATCAACGGTCCCTGGTACACACAGCTCGAAGACGGCAAGGGCATAGTATTCGATTTCGACAAGTCAGGCGAATTCACTGCTCACTACTACCACGAGGAAGGCGAATACGACGATTATGATGAGGACAAGGATCTTATCTCCAAGGGCTACTTCAAGGTAGACGACGACAAGAAGAAGATCAAGCTGCTCATACTCCCCGATTATCTCGACCAGTCTGAGATAGACTTTGAATACAACCTCAAGTTCTTCACAACTATCAAGTATTCTGACCTCCAGTTCCAGATGAAGAAGAAGCACAGCGACGAGGTACAGAACATTCCTGATGCTACGACAACACTTATCGTAGGCAAGCAGTCATACGAAGTAACTCAGAGACCTGACGATATAGACGTATACAACTCCAAGGATATCGAGTGGTAATACCCTAAGATCAAGGAGATCAAATGAAACTGATAATCAAGAATGCAAGAGTCATCGACCCGGTAACGGGCACCGACACAGTGACGGATATCACCGCAGAGGGCGGCATAATCACGGCAGTAGGCACTGCTGCTGACGAGGACGGCGCACGGGTGATCGATGCAAAGGGTCTTGTGGCTTTCCCGGGGCTTATGGATATACACGTTCACTTCCGTGACCCAGGGCAGACCCACAAGGAAGATATTTTCACAGGCACAGATGCGGCAAAGGCAGGCGGTTTCACAGCCGTCTGCTGTATGCCGAACACCAAGCCGCCGATCGACAACGAGCAGCTTGTCTCGTACGTTTTAGACAAGGCTTCAAAGACAGGCATCGACGTTTATCCCGTTGCCTGCATAACAAAGGGTATGCAGAGCTTCGAGCTGTGCGACTTTGACGAGCTCAGGCGTGCAGGTGTATATGCTGTCTCCGACGACGGCAGGCCTGTTGAGAACGCAGAGCTTATGAGAAAGGCTATCGAACTCAGCAAGACAAACGGCCTGGCTGTTCTCTCGCACTGTGAGGACATTAATATCACAAGAGGCGGCATCATCAACAAGGGCAAGGTGTCAGAGGAACTCGGCGTAGGCGGTCTTGACAGAGCGAGCGAGGATTACATCACAGCCCGTGAGATAGCACTTGCAATGAGCTGCGATGCGCACGTTCATATATGCCACGTTTCAACAAAGGGCTCGGTAAACATCATAAGGGCTGCCAAGAAGGACGGCGTGAACGTCACCTGCGAGACAGCACCGCACTATTTCACCTTCACAGAGGAAAAGCTCTACAGCAGAGATGCTGACTACAGAATGTCTCCCCCTCTGAGGACTGAGGAGGACAGGGCGGCAGTAGAGCAGGCAGTGCTCGACGGCACGATAGACTGCATAATCACCGACCACGCCCCCCACACCAAAGAGGAAAAGGCTGACTTTGAAAAAGCCCCGAACGGCGTTGTAGGCCTTGAAACATCTCTTGCGGCAACTCTGACAAAGCTGTATCACACAGGCAAGTGCGACCTTATGCACATAGCAAGACTTATGTCACAGAACCCGAGAAAGATAATCGGCGTTCCTGAGCTTAGCATATGCGCAGGCCAGCCATGCGACCTGACGATATTTGACCCCGACTACGAGTGGGAGGTAATACCTGAGGAGCTTCACTCAAAGAGCAAAAACAGCGTCTTCAAGGGTGAGAAGCTAAAGGGCAAGGTACTCTACACCGTATCAAAGGGCAGAGTTGTTTTTGAACTATAAAATAAAGGAGTTAAAAAAATGTCATTTGACAGACTTATAGAAAAGATAGTAAGCACACAGAACCCCTCAGTAGTCGGACTTGACCCAAAGCTCGACTATGTGCCGCAGTACATAAAGGCAAAGAAATTCTCAAAATACGGCAAGAGCTTAAAGGGTGCAGCTAAGGCTATACTCGAATTCAACAAGGGCATTATAGACGAGATACACGACATATGCCCTGCTATAAAGCCGCAGGCAGCATACTACGAGATGTACGGCTACGAGGGCGTCAAGACACTTTACAAGACGATAAAGTACGCCAAGGAAAAGGGAATGTTCGTCATCACTGACGGCAAGAGAAACGACATAGGCGCTACTATGGAGGCTTATGCGACAGCTCACCTTGGCATCACCGAGGTCGCCGGCGAGGAATTTGAGGCTTTCGGTGCTGATGCGCTGACAGTCAACGGCTACTTAGGCACTGACGGCATCACTCCCCTGCTTGACAAGTGCGTGAAATATGACAAGGGCATATTCGTGCTCGTAAAGACATCGAACAAGTCCTCGGGCGAGCTTCAGGATCTGCTGATAGGCCAGAACTCAGTATATGAGACAATGGGCGATATGTGCGAGAAGTGGGGCTTAGAGCAGTCGGGCAGATACGGCTACAGCTCAGTCGGTGCAGTTGTGGGCGCTACATACCCCGAGCAGCTTGAAACTCTGCGCAAGAGGCTGCCGCACACATTCTTCCTCGTTCCCGGCTACGGCGCACAGGGCGGCGGTGCTGAGGGCGTTGCAAAGGCTTTCGATGCAAACGGCTTAGGCGCTATCGTCAATTCTTCAAGAGGCGTTATGTGCGCTTATCAGAAGGAAGGCTGCGACGAGACTGACTTTGCAAAGGCCGCAAGGCGTGAGGTAATAAGAATGAAAGAGGATATCACTTCTTATCTGCCGAAAATATCAATATAACATTTCAAGCCCGGGATAACATCTCGGGCTTTTTTACTCAAAACATCAAGAATTATCCTGACGAGTGTGCTATACTTGTATCATAAGGTAACGTTACTGTATATGGAGAAGCACTATGAACACCTTTGAAAACAGCTTTACAATTTTCATATCAGCGCTTGAATACATCGAGGAGAACCTGATGAGCGAATTTTCTCAGGAGGATATCGCTGCGCACTGTTACTGCTCGCTGTCGTCGCTGCAAAAGACGTGGAAGTTCTGCACGCACCTGAGCCTTAAGGAGTATATCCAGAAAAGGCGTGTGACGCTTGCAGGGCGTGACATCCTGCGCACTGATATGAATATGCTCGACATAGCAATGAAATACGGCTACAACTCGCACGAGGTGTTCACAAGGGCATTTACAAAGGTCTGGGGCGTGCCGCCTACCAAATTCAAGAAGGAATGGAAGGGCAGCACTGACCTCTACCCGAAACTCAACACCAAGTATATCGAGAAAGAGGAGCTGATAAATATGCGTAACGTTAAGAAATTTGATGTATCTGAGTTTTATGATTATTTAAAGGGTCAGGCAGGCACTTACATTCTCTGCTTTGACATAAAGAACCTGATGCCGATAAACACCGAGATAGGCCGTGATGCAGGCGACAAGGTGATACTTGAATCGTTTCGGCGGATAAACGAAGCGGCTGATGAGAATATGCTCTGTCTGCGAATGGGCGGAGATGAGTTTGTTATGATAACAGAAACTGACGACAGCGAAAAGGTCGCAGCTATTGCAGAAAGGGTCATGAGCCAGAACGGAAACACCATTCCCCATAACGGGCAGGAAATTGACGTGACCCTATGGTGCGGCGCTATAATGATAGGCAAGAACTTAAAATACACCGTACTTTGCAGTGACTTTGAGGCTGTGATGAAAAAGGCACGGGAAAGCGGCAAGTTTGAGTTAATGCAGTAAGGTGGAGGCTTTATGTGGAAAAACTTATCATCCCAGTGGCAGGTGGTATTTGAGCAGGCGTGGAAGGCGTTCGGCTACGGCTCCACCCCGATAGGTGCGGCTTTGTTTGACAAAGAGGGGCGGCTTGTCATCTCTGACAGAAATCGAAGCCGTGAAGAAAGCACTATAAACCGTGAGATATCTCACGCCGAAGCCAATGCTCTGCGTTCGCTTGACACAGATAGATCCAACTCCTATGAGCTTAACCTTTACACCTCAATGGAGCCATGCCCTATGTGCATGGGCATGATACTTATGGGGCACATTAAAGACATTCACTTTGCGTCACTTGATGCATACTGCGGCATGGTGCATCTCACTCAGACAGAGCCTTACTACATAGGCAAGAATGTCACCTGCACCCACGAAGGCGGCGATATGCAGCTTTTTCAGCTCACCATTCAAAGCTATTATGAGCTGCGGCATTTAGAGCGTGGCTGCTCAGACAAGGTTATAAGGCAGTTTGAAGCCACAGACCCCGCTGCCGTGAACATAGCAAAGGCGCTTTACAAAGACAAGGCTCTTGATGCTCTTGCAGGGAAGAACGCCCCCTGCGGTAAAGTATATGATATGATAATGAACATGAAAGGCTCGTGCTGATGCACGGGTCTTTTGCTTGTAAAAATTCAAAAATATGTAATGACAAAGCGGCGGGGATATGGTATAATTATAACAGAATACATCACCGAGGTGAAGTAAAATGGAAAACGTAAAGAAGATAAAGATAATGTACGGCCCCTGCTCTGACAGGGTGTTCGGCTACATATTTGAAAACGAGAACGAGGAGAAAAGAAACCGCACGGCTGTTATCCTCTTTCACGGCTACAACAGCTGCCAGGCTGACCTTGAATGGTTAGCAAAGATACTTGCTCAAAACGGCTATTTAGCGCTGACTGTGGATTTCAGGGGCGGCGGCAACAACGTAATATCAATGGGCAAGACGACCGACATGAGCTTAAAGACCGAGGTCGAGGACGCAACTGAGGCTGTGGCTTTCTTAAAGCGCACAAGAGAGGGGCAGTATGACAGGCTGTTTCTCTACGGCGAGAGCCAGGGAGGGCTTGTTTCCTGCCTGACAGCTGCCATGCTCGGCGACAAGGTGAACGGGCTGCTGCTTTTATACCCGGCACTCTGCATACCCGATGATATGAGCAAGGTGGTCATTCCTGAGGGCGGCGTGCATCATCTTATGGGAATGGACATATCGAAAAAATACATAGACGAGCTGCCGCAGTTTGATGTTTATGAGATGATAAAGAGCTACCCCGGCAGCATAACAGTAGCTCACGGCGATGCTGACAAGACAGTGAACATAAGCTATTCGCAGCGGCTCTATGAGCAGCAGAAAGCGCTCGGGCGTGATGTAAGTCTTCACGTCATCGAGAACGAAGGGCACGGCTTTTCACCTCTCGCAGCTGCAAGGTGGGCGCAGATAGTTCTTGACAAGCTGAAAGAATCGTAATTCTGAAAACACAGCGTAATACCGCTTTGATTTGAAAGGAGAAAGGTGTATGTACACACAGGGCAAATACCCGTTGATCGCAAAAAAAGCGATAGCAAAGGGCGTGTATGACTTCACTGTGCTCTGCCCCGAGGTGGCAGCACAGGCACAGGCCGGGCAGTTCGTACAGATAGCAGCTGAGGGGTTCTTTTTAAGAAGGCCTATCTCTATCTGCGGCATAGACAAGGAAAAAGGCACACTGAGGCTCGTATTTGAGGTAAGAGGCAAGGGCACAGACAAGATATCTGAGCTTAATGTCGGCATGAACATCGACATGATAGCACCTCTTGGCAAGGGCTTCAAGGTGCTCGAAGGCAAAAAGGCGATCTGCGTAGGCGGCGGCATAGGCACACCGCCAATGCTCGGCATAGCTTCCCTTTACGGCGAGAACGCAAAGGCTATAAGCGGCTTCCGCACAGCCGGTATCGCTATCTTGCAGGAGGACTTTAAGGCAGCAGGTGCGCAGGCGATACTCTGCACCGACGACGGCACGGCCGGCATAAAGGGCTTTGTCACAGACGCACTCAGAGCCGAGATAGCAAAGGAAAAGCCTGACATAATATACGCCTGCGGTCCTATGGTGATGCTCAAAGGCGTAGCTGCGATAGCGCAGGAAAACGGCATTGAATGTCAGGTATCATTAGAGCAGAGAATGGCCTGCGGCGTGGGCGCCTGCTTAGTATGCGTATGCCGCACAGTAAAGGACGGGCGTGAGATATTCTCGCACGTCTGCAAGGACGGCCCTGTATTTGACAGTGAGGAGGTAGTGTTCGATGGCTGATCTGAGAGTTAGTGTGGCAGGTGTCGAGTTTAAAAACCCTGTTATCCCTGCAAGCGGCTGCTTCGGCTACGGGCGTGAATATGAGAAGTTCTATCCCCTCTCACGTTTAGGCGGCATATCGGTAAAGGGCACTACACGCTTTGAGCGTCAGGGCAACCCGGGGCCCCGAGTGGCTGAGACTCCGAGCGGAATGCTCAACTCAGTCGGTCTGCAAAACGGCGGCGTTGAGAAGTTCCTCTCATACGAGCTGCCAAACCTTAAGACCAAAGGCACACGCATAATCGCAAACATAGCCGGCTCATCAGTCGAGGAGAGCGGCGAGCTTGCTGCGATGCTAAACGGCAGCGGCGTTGACATGATAGAGCTTAACATCTCCTGCCCGAATGTAAAGCAGGGCGGTGCGGCTTTCGGAACTGACTGTGTGATAGCAGGTCAGGTGACAAAGGCTGTAAGAGATGCTACAGACATTCCTCTCATGGTAAAGCTCTCGCCAAACGTCACGAGCATAACCGACATCGCAAAGAGCGTCGAAGCAAACGGCGCAGATGCTGTATCACTTATAAACACGCTCCTCGGCATGAGGATAGACATAAAGACACGCAGGCCGATACTTAAAAACAACGTAGGCGGTCTTTCAGGCCCGGCGGTGTTCCCTGTGGCTGTGAGAATGGTATGGCAGGTCGCAAATGCTGTCAAGATACCCGTTGTCGGCATGGGCGGCATAGCATCGGCCGAGGACGCAGTCGAGATGATGATGGCAGGCGCATCGGCCATACAGGTAGGTGCTGCGATTTTCCAAGACCCGTTTGTACCCGTGAAGATTGTTGACGGGCTTGACAAATGGTGCGAGGAAAACGGCGTTGAGCGCCTTGCGGATATTATAGGCACGGTTTTGCCGTGGTAAATATGGAGGCAGCTTATGAGGCTTGACGGTTTCGGATTGCTTGTTGATGATATGGCGAAGATGATACGCTTTTACAGAGATGTGCTTGGCTTTGAGATAAAGGAAGCCGAGGACACATCGAATGTTTACCTCGTCAAGGACGGCACATTGTTTTTGCTGTACGGCAGGAAAGACTTTGAAAAAATGACGAGCCGAAGATATGAATACATAAAGGGGCTCAACGGTCATTTTGAGATAGCTCTTTATGTTGACAGCTTTGCAGAAGTCGATGAAGCGTTTAAAAAGGCAGTCGAAAACTGAGCAACACCTGTCCTGGAGCCGGAGCTTGAACCGTGGGGACAGAGGACCTGTTACATAGCTGACCCCGAAGGCAATCTTATCGAGATAGGCTCGTGGGACAAGCCTTTTGATCAGAAGGATAAATAATCGGATATCACAAAGCCCTGAAGCGTTATTGATGCACTTCGGGGCTTTATTATGCCACTTTTGCATCGGATACAGACCCCTTGTCAACATCCCCCCACCCTGCATATACTGTTAAAAAACCATATGGAGAGGTGATAATATGCAAAGGAGCCTGATAGCCATGACATCAATAACCTATGCGATGAAGGCAAAGCGCCTGCTTAATGATAAAGGGATATTCTGCGAGATAGTGAGAACGCCAAAGAACTTAGGCTCGGGGTGCGGCTATTCGCTCTCGGTGAAAAAAGACCCGAGAGAAATAGTGCGTATATTGGAGCAAAACAGCATACCCCACAAGAATATTTTAAAGGGGTGAGCGTGATGATAAACTTTGACAACTCAGCCACCACCTACCCAAAGCCGCAGTCGGTCAGAAATGCCGTGGCTTTAGCAGTCGAGCGCTTCGGCGGCAACCCGGGGCGCAGCGGCCACGAGATATCAAAAGCCGCAGCCGTGCAGGTATACAACGTGCGTGAAAAGGCGGCGAAGCTGTTTGGCGCAGAGGTCGAGAACGTGGCGTTTACGCAAAACTGCACCTATGCGCTCAACATGGCGATAAAGGGTCTGCTGCAATACGGCGGACACACTGTCATTTCCTCGCTCGAACACAACTCGGCATCACGCCCGGTGTATAATCTCTACAAGACCCGTGATGTGAGCTACAGCATAGCAAGAATTGAAGCTGACGATGACAGGACGATAGACAATTTCCGGCGGCTGATAAACAAGGACACAAAATGCCTTATCTGCACCGCCGCATCAAACGTAACCGGGCAGATAACGCCATACAAACACCTTGCAGAACTTGCACACGAGCACGGAATAGCTTTTGTCTGCGACTGCGCTCAGGCAAGCGGCGTGCTGGGCGTTACCCTTGCTGACGGCATGGACTTTATATGCACATCAGGCCACAAGGGACTTTACGGGCCGGCAGGCACAGGGCTTTTGATAACAAACGGCGAGTTCCCCCTCTCGACGATAATCGAGGGCGGCACGGGCGCTACATCGGCAGAGCTTCTACAGACAGATGTGATGCCTGAGAAGTTAGAGAGCGGCACCGTCAACACAGTAGGCATCATGGGGCTTGGCAAGGGGATAGATTTTGTAAACTACAAAACACAGCAAAGGATAAAAGCCCACGAGAGTGCTTTATGCGAGCAGCTGCTGTCAGCTCTTAAGCGGCACAAAAGCATCACCGTCTACCGAAGCGAGGGGGCAAGCTATGCGCCGATAGTTGCATTCAACATCGGCGAGTATTCCTCCGAGCAGGTGACGGAGTATCTTAACAGCCGTGGCTTTGCGCTCAGAGGGGGGCTGCAATGCTCAGCACTTGCACACCACAGCTTAGGCACGCTGCTGACCGGAGTTGTGAGATTTTCACCGTCGGCATTCAACGACAGGCGGCAGGTGAATATGCTGATAAACGAGATAGACCGCATAGCCTCGGGCAAGGCTATCTGACAGAACATTTTTCATAAAAACGGGCAAAAATTTGCCTGTTTTTTTGATTTTTTCATATTTTCCTCTTGTACTTTTGATAAAATTATGCTACAATATTATTATGTGAAGTTATGGCCACAAGAAACATAAAGGAATGTTAGCTATGTTCGGTTTAGATAATATTATCCAGTCGATATGGAATGTGCTCGTATCGATCAGGATAACTGATATAATAGATATGGCACTGCTGTCATACCTTATCTACCACGGCATAAGGCTTGTAAGGGAGACAAGGGCGCAGCAGCTCATAAAGGGTATCATAGTGCTCGTCGCTGCATACCTTATCGCCGTATTTGCAAATTTGCAGACTATGCGCTTTATACTCAAAAACTGCTTCCAGTGGGGAATACTTGCTATCATAATCCTGTTCCAGCCGGAGCTTAGGCGCATCATAGAAAAGATAGGCCGCACAAGGCTTACAGAGCTTGGCTCGTTCTTTACGCAGAGTGAGGACGACCTGCTCGCCGAAAAGTGGAACGAAGCGATAGATGCCATATGCGACGCCTCGGCAGACCTCTCGTCTACCAAGACAGGCGCTCTGATAATAATAGAGCAGAAAACAAGGCTCGGTGAGCAGATAGCCACCGGCACAGTGCTCAACTGCACCCCCTCTGCGGCGGTGTTCGGGAATATATTCTTTCCCAACACTCCCCTGCACGACGGCGCAGTGGTAATGCGTGACGGAATGATACTCGCAGCTGGCTGCTTTCTGCCAAAGCCGCAGAAGGAGGAGCTTATAGCAAAGCAGCTGGGCTCACGACACAGGGCTGCGATAGGCATGAGCGAGAACTCCGATGCTCTCGTCATAGTCGTATCAGAAGAAACGGGTACGATATCCGTTGCTGAGAACGGCGAGCTGACAAGAGGCTTTTCAAAGGACAGCCTAAAGAAGCTGCTGCGCACAAGGCTGCTCGCAGAGCAGGAACCTGACACCTCCGGCAAGGAGAAGAACACGTTTGCAGGGAGGGTGATGTCTAAATGGAAAAAGTAAAAGGCAAGGGTCTTGCTGCAAAGCTCGGCTCTGACCTCGGGCAGAGGATACTTGCTATCGCTCTTGCAATAATCATATGGATGATACTCTCTATCACCCAGTATCCGACGATAAGCAAGACTGTTTCGAGCGTGCCTGTTGACCTGACGCTCACCGGCACGATAGCCGAGGAAAAGGGGCTTTCGGCACTCAATTTCAAGGACATGACGGTCGATGTCATCATAGAGGGCATGAACTACGAGATAGGCAGCTACGCCGCAAGCGACCTTACAGCGACAGTCGATGTGTCGAGCGTTACCAAGAAAGGCACCTACAAGCTCGATATAGATGTCAAGAGCGCACACTCGGCAGACAAGGTGTCAATACTCTCGATAACTCCTGAGACAGTCGAGGTGCAGTTTGATGCGATAACCTCTAAGGAATTTGACTTAAGCCCAAGTGCTCCGAATATCTCGGCGGAGGACGGCTACTCGCTCGGTACAGTATCGTGTGCTCCCGACAAGATAAGCATAACAGGCGCTGACAACGACCTTTCAAAGATAGCAAAGGCATATGCCGTTGTTGACAATTCGATGAGCCTTTCTGAGGACAGGAACATGACCACCAACAAGATTGTGCTCTACGACAAGAACGACGACGTGCTCGACAGCTCGCTGTATCAGTTCCCCGATGAGGAATACACCCTCTCCTTCCCGATATTCAAAAAGAAGACGGGCAACCTTAAGGTAGACTTCACGGGTGTGCCGGCAGGGTTTGATCTGTCTGCCTTAAAATACAGCATCAGCGACAACCCGATAGCGCTGCTGACATCTGACCTTGATGACAAGAACGAGGAAGACATCACGGTAGGCTCGATACCGCTAAGTGAGCTCGACCTTGAAAGGATATACACCTTCGACATACCGTTCAGCGCCGGCGAGACATCTGCCGAGGGCATCACGAGCGTCAAGGTGACATTCGACAAGGAAGGCTTCACATCAAAGAGCTTCAGTATTCCGAAATCGCAGTTCGAGGTGCTCAACAACCCCTCCGGCAAGAAGGTGAGCTTCGATACAGGCAAGCTCACAGATGTTGTGATATACGGCCCTGAGAATGTGATAAGCAAGCTCAAAGCTGACGACCTGACCGCACAGATAGACCTTTCAGACATAGGCACATCGGCAGGCTCTATGATAAAGAATGCAACTATCTACTCGTCAAAATACCGCAACGTATGGTGCGTCGGCACAAACGAGATACAGATAACCATAAGCTCATAACATATACAGCCCTGTGAAAACGGGGCTGTTTTTATGAAAGGAAAAGGCTATGCCAATAATCATAAACAACATAAAAGCTCCCCTCGGCAGTATGCCGGACGAGATAATACAAAAGGCCGTTGCCGCAGCAAAGCTCAGGCGCTCTGACATCGTGAGCGCTGACATTCACAAGACTTCGATCGATGCAAGAGACAATCAGAACATCGTGACGGTAAGCTCGGTATATGTCTGCCTGACGAGCGAAAAGGCAGAGCGGAGCATGGCTGAGAGGAACAAGAACATATCCTTTGCCGTGAACGCAAGGCTTGAACCGGAAATAGGCACTGTACATAAAAACGGACGAGTAGTCGTTGCAGGCTACGGCCCGGCAGGAATGTTCGCAGGGCTGATACTTGCACGCTGCGGCTACAGGCCGCTTATAATCGAGCGTGGTGCTGAGATGGACAAGCGCATAAGCAAGGTAAAAGAATACTCTCTCGGCGGTGCGCTTGACACGAACACCAACATACAGTTCGGCGAGGGCGGTGCAGGTACTTTCTCAGACGGCAAGCTCACCTGCCGCACCAAGGACGAGCTATGCGCACTTGTATCAAAGGAGCTGGTTGCCTTCGGCGCTCCGGAGGAGATACTGCACAAGGCAAAGCCGCACATCGGCACGGACAAGCTGCGTGAGGTCGTCAAAAACATCCGCCTTGAAACTATTCGCTTAGGCGGCGAGGTAAGGTTTGAGACTGCGCTTACCGACATAACGCAGACCCCCGACGGGCTTAAAGCCTCACTATCCGACGGCAGCGAGGTGCTATGCTCGTCGCTTATCTTAGCGATAGGCCACAGCGCAAGAGACACCTTCGAGATGCTCGCTTCAAAGAACGTATTCTTAGAGCCAAAGCCTTTCTCGGTAGGTGTCAGGATAGAGCACAGGCAGCAGGACGTTGACCGCTCGCTTTACGGCAGTTACGCAGGCGACCCTGTGCTGCCCAAGGGCGAATACCAGCTCTCCTACCGCAACAGCGAGGGCAGAGGGGTCTACACCTTCTGTATGTGCCCTGGCGGCTACGTTGTGCCCTCGGCGAGCGAGGAAAACTCGACCGTCACCAACGGCATGAGCGAGTTTGCAAGAGACGGCGAAAACGCAAACGCCGCAGTCGCCGTATCGGTAACGCCTGATGATTTCGGCAGAGGCGCTCTTGACGGAATGAGGTTTCAGCGTGAGATAGAAAGGCGTGCTTTCGCTCTCACCAAAAACAAAGCCCCTGCCTGCTCGGTCAAGGGCTTATTCGAGGGCAAGGCCATGCTCAGCGACAAGATAAATCCCACCTATTCAAGAGGTGTCGAGGCGGCAGATATGAGTGAGCTTTTCCCGGGGTTTGTGACGGATATGCTAAAGACAGGTCTACAGAGCTTCGGTCGCAAAATGGCCTGCTTTGCAGACGGCGACGCACTTCTCACCGCCCCTGAAACGAGGACTTCCTCGCCTGTGCGCATTACCCGTGGCGAAAACCGTCAGTCGCTCACCCTGCCTGACCTCTACCCCTGCGGCGAGGGTGCAGGCTACGCCGGCGGCATCATGTCGGCAGCCGTTGACGGCATAAAGACTGCCCTTGCCGTGATGAAAGACCAGGCACCCTCTAATAATGCATAATGCATAATTCATAATTAAGGTGTCCTGCTGCGCAGGACGGATTTAAAAAATAGCCCCCGAGGGATTACAAGTTCCTCGGGGGTTGCTTTTATAATTGAGAATTATTGATTTGCGGCGCAGCCGCTTTTATGATCCGCCCGAAGGGCGCACCACAATTATGCATTATGCATTTTGCATTATGCATTGTTATATCATGGACTCTTCCCAGCAGTCGGGAGGTGTAAGACCTAAGATCTTTGCAACTGTAGGTGCAACGTTTGCAAGGCCGTACTTTGTAGACTCTGCGTCCTTGATAACATACTTGTCCTTGCTTACGATATAGAAAGGAACTCTGTTAAGAGAGTGAGCTGTTCTTACCTGGATCTCGCCCTTCTTGTTCTTTTCAAGCATCTCGTCAGCGTTGCCGTGGTCAGCTGTGATAAGAACTGTGCAGTCATACTCGTCTGCAACTTTGAGAAGTCTTGCAAGCTGGAGGTCAACGCTCTCAACGCCGATGATAGTTGCGTCCATAGAGCCTGTGTGGCCTACCATGTCGCCGTTCGGGTAGTTGCATCTGATGAAGTCATACTTGTCAGCCTTGATAGCTTCGATAAGGTCATCAGTTATCTCAGCGGACTTCATCCACGGTCTCTCGTCGAAGGATACCTTGTCAGAGGGTATCTCCTTCCATGTTTCAAGCTCCTCGTCAAAGCGCTCGGAACGGTTGCCGTTCCAGAAGTATGTAACGTGGCCGTACTTCTGAGTTTCGGAAACAGCATAGGAGTAAAGGCCAGCATTAACGAGCAGCTCGGAGAGTGTGTTCTTTATCTCAGGCGGATTCACAAGATATCTCTTGGGGATCTTAAGGTCGCCGTCGTATTCGAGCATACCTGCATATATAACGTCCGGGATAGTGCCTCTGTCAAAGCTGTTAAACTCATCGCCGCCGTCGAATGCCATAGATATTTCTATTGCTCTGTCGCCGCGGAAGTTGAAGAGAACAACGCTGTCGCCGTCCTGCATAGCGCCTACGGGCTTGCCGTCCTTAGCGATAACGAACTCAGGAAGATCCTGATCTATAGCGCCTGTCTCATTTCTGAGTGTGTCAACAGCTTCAAGAGCGTTTGCAAACTGTCTTGCATCGCCGTGAACGTGTGTGTTCCAGCCCTTTTCTACCATGCCCCAGTCAGCCTGATATCTGTCCATAGTTATCTTCATTCTGCCGCCGCCGGAAGCTATCTGAGCGTCAAAGCTGCCGTCGTTAAGAGCTGCGATGCAGTCTTCAAGCTCCTTGATATAAACGGGAGCACTTGTTGCAGGAACGTCACGTCCGTCAAGGAGAATGTGGCATCTTACAGTCTTGACGCCCTCCTCCTTAGCCTTTGCGAGCATCTTTTCGAGGTGGTGGATATTCGAGTGAACATTACCGTCAGAGAGAAGGCCTAAGAAGTGGAGAGTAGTGCCCTTGCTCTTGACATTCTCGATAAGGGTCTTCCATGTGTCGGAAGCGAACATCTTGCCGCTCTCGATGCTCTCGTTAACGAGCTTTGCACCCTGAGAGTAGATCTGGCCGCAGCCTAAAGCATTGTGGCCGACCTCAGAGTTACCCATATCGTCATCAGAGGGCAGACCAACTGCGCCGCCGTGAGCCTTAAGCGTTGTATAGGGGCACTCTGCCTTGAGTCTGTCAAGTGTGGGGGTGTTAGCCTCGGTAACAGCGTCGCCAAGACCTGTCACGGAGATGCCTACACCGTCCATTACTACTAAAATTACGGGTTTTTTCTTTGCCATAAAAAAACCAACCTTTCTATAAAAGCAATTTAATACCTTAAACTATTCCTCTGCTTCCTTTTCAAACACGCATACACAAAGCTCGCCTATAGCGCCCGGGGTCTCATAGGAGTGAAGCCTCCAGCCCTCCTGCGCATACTTGTCTATCATTTCGGCAAGCTGTTGTGTGAACTATGCTCTTGTTGAAAAGGTGCAGCCGAAGGAGTCTACCTTGTAGATATACTTTTTCATTTTTTTCTCCTTAACCGTTTACAGCTGCCTGAACTATTGTGTTGAAATCAGCAGCCTTAAGTGAAGCGCCGCCGATAAGGCCGCCGTCGATGTCAGGCTTTGCTAAAAGCTCTGCTGCGTTGCCTGCATTCATGGAGCCGCCGTACTGGATAGTAACTGCATCAGCTGTTGCCTGGTCATAGAGCTTTGCGAGCTGTGCTCTTATAAATGCGCATACCTCCTGAGCCTGATCGGGTGTAGCTGTAAGGCCTGTGCCGATAGCCCATACAGGCTCGTAAGCGATAACTACCTTCTTTACCTGCTCTGCTGTAAGGCTCCAGAGATCGAGCTTGATCTGACGTGCGATAACTTCCTCAGTGATGTTGCATTCTCTCTCCCACTTGAGCTCGCCTACGCAAACGATGGGCTTAAGGCCAGCGTTAAGAGCAGCAACAGTTCTCTTGTTCACTGTCTCGTCTGTCTCGCCGAAATACTGTCTTCTCTCGCTGTGGCCGATAACAACGTACTCTACGCCTACCTCAACGAGCATATCAGCGGATATCTCGCCTGTGAAAGCGCCGCTCTTTTCAAAGTGAACGTTCTCAGCGCCGACCTTAACGTTAGAGCCTGCTGTTGCAGCTACTGCTGTTTCAAGGTTTGTGAAGGGAACGCAAGCTATTACTTCAACATTGCCCTCTGCGTTAGCAACTAAGGGCTTGATAGCCTCTAAAAGCTCCTTAGCCTCGGGTCTTGTCTTGTTCATCTTCCAGTTGCCTGCGATTATCGCTTTTCTTACTGCTTTGTTCATTTTAAAAACTCCTTTTCATTGAAAATTGGGATAAATATCTACCCTTCTATTATACTACACCGCCGCCCCATTGTCAATGATTTAACGATTTTTTTACATAGAAAAGCCGCCCTTTGCATAAAGCGCGGTGGCGATAAAGAAGTATTTGACAATTACAGCTTTGTATGTGCCACCGCTAAAAGAATAAATAATAAAGAAGAAAGAATAAAGAATAAACAAGGTGTCCGCTTTGCGGACATATTTCAAAATATATCGTGTCTTATCGGCTTTTGCCGATAAGACACGATACCTTGATTATTATTTCTTATTTATTCTTTCTTCTTTTTTCTTTTAGCAGGCGCTGCACTAAGTAACGCAAAGACACTTCTGCCGTGATACAGCAGAAGTGTCGGAATAAAAACTTCTTTATTGCGCCTGCGCTAAGGGCGGCTTGTACTTTTTTACCTATAGATCAGTCTTTAGTCTCGACCTTCTTTATGTCCTCCGACTGATCCTTTGTAAGATCAAGTGTCGGGAACATCTCTGTCTCAGGCAGCTGCATATTGTAGCCCTGTGTCGGGTCGATACTCAGCTTTGCAGAGTTGATATCAACATCAAGGACGTGGCCGCCCTTTGTCTTGTCGCTTGAGATAAAGTGCAGATGCCAGCCGGCAGCGTTCAGATCCTTCATATACTCAGGGCAGTAGAGCGCAACGACTGTGCCCTCGATATTCTCCCACTCAAACTCCCTCTGGTCGGTCTCCAGCACCTTGGCAAGCGGCTTGTAGGGCTTTTCCTGCTTAAGCTCGCTGCGTGCGTGTACCTTGTTGAAAGTGCCCTCTATCTTTACCATGTAGAAGCTGTTCTTGCCGAGCTTTTCAACTCTTTCATCGAGCAGAGCCTTGATATCAGCTATGGTGGCTATACCGCTTACGTCCTCCTGCTCGTCTGCGTCAAAGAAAGTAACGTTTGCAAAGGGGATAGTCTCGTCATCGGCAACGACCTCGACCGAGCCGTCTGAAAGCCCTCTGTATACCACACCGTCTGACATGATAAGCTCACCGTTGAGCCCGTCAAATGTGCCTATGCCCGTGTCGCCGTTGGCTTTCAGGTCAGCAACGCTCACGCTGCCGTTGTAGTCGCCAAGGGTAAGCCCCTGCAGCAGCGATACCTGATAGATAGTCTCCCTGTCGGCCTGCGTGTCAGCTGCCGGCTCGGGCTCGGGTTCAGGGTCAGATCCTGCCGCAGCAGCAGCGGTGTTGTCGCTCTCAGCCGCAGATGCTGTGGTCTGCACGCTGCTGCTATCCTTTTTACTGTCTGATGAGCTGCTCTCGCCGCATGATGTCAGCAGCACAGCCGCAAGCAGAGCAAGTAATACTTTGGTTTTCATGGAATAACTCCCCTTTCATGGTTTATCTGCGTATATTATAACACAGTTTGTTAAAATATACAAGGGGTCAATTAATAAATTTTTCACCATATTGGTAAAACGTTCTTACTAAACGGTAAAGCTCCCGGTATAAGCATTGTCCTGACATTCACACAGCCATTGCCGCAGCACAATATGCCCCCGAGACCACGCAGACCTCAGGGGCAGAATTATTTAAGGCAACACCGCAGGCGATACCTCAGCTGTTACCTGTTACCTATTACCTGTTACCTGAAATTCACCTGTTTTCAAGCGGTATGTATACCTTTTCCCTGATAACAGACTTATACGCAGGCCTTATAATACGCTTGCCTGTTACCATTTCCTCGAAGCGGTGTGCAGCCCAGCCGGCCATTCTCGATACTGCGAAAAGCGGTGTGAAAAGATCCTCGGGTATGCCGAGCATTCTGTACACAAGGCCTGAATACATATCAACATTTGCACACATCACCTTTGATGAGCCCTTTACCTCGGCAAACAGCTCGGGGGAAAGCTCCTCGATAAGCTTAAGGAGATTGAATTCCTTTTCAAACTCGGTACCCTTTGCGAGCTTCTCGGCATTTGCCTTAAGTATAACAGCCCTCGGGTCGGAAAGGGTGTAAACTGCGTGCCCCATACCGTAGATAAGCCCCGAGCCGTCGTGCAGCTCTTTTCTTAAGATCTTTCTTAAACAATCTGCGACCTCGCCCTCGTCTTCCCAGTTCTTGACGTTTTTCTTGATAACGTCATGCATACTGATGACCTTTGCATTTGCGCCGCCGTGACGGGGGCCTTTGAGCGAGCCGATAGCTGCCGAGTATGCCGAATAGGGGTCAGTGCCGGAAGATGTCAGCACACGGCAGGTGAATGTCGAGTTGTTACCGCCGCCGTGCTCTGCGTGAATCATGAGCATGATATCAAGCAGCTTTGCCTCGGCATCTGTGAACTTTCTGTCAGGTCTTAAAGCGGAGAGTATCATCTCAGCAGTCGAATGCTCCCTGATAAGCGGATGGAGCACCATGCTCTCGTTATCGTAAGCACGCTTTTTCACCTGATAAGCCGACACCATGATATTGGGCATCTTGGATATTATAGATATAGCCGTCGCCATTTCGACCTCGGGCGAGCGGTTCTCGGGGTCATCGTCATAGGAATAGAGCGAGAGCACCGACCTTGCGAGCTTGTTCATGATATTCGGCGAGGGGGATTTAAGTATCATATCCTCAAAGAAATTCTCAGGCAGCTCTCTGTTTTCAGATATTATCTGCGAGAAAGCCGTGAGCTCGTCCTTTGACGGCAGGTCGCCCATGAGCAGAAGATAAACTATCTCCTCATAGCCGAAGCGGTTTTCCTTTACGACATTGCCTACAAGGTCGTTGATATTATATCCTCTGAAAATGAGCTGACCCTGTATAGGAGCCTTCTCACCCTCGTTGATGACATAGCCGTGAACGTTACATATATTAGTAAGCCCTGCAAGCACACCTGTTCCGTCGGCGTTTCTCAGGCCACGCTTTATCGTATATTTGTCGTAATACTTGGGGTCTATGGTATTATTATTCACAAACTGGCTGCACAGCAGCTTTCTTGCATTCTCATTTATCAATGCCTTTACCTCCGTAACATCTTATATGGATTACTATTATACCACATAATCAGCGTTTTGTCAAATAATTAAGCCGATAATTATGTGACTTTTTAATGCACATTTTGTGGCTTTATCATTCAAAAAGCCCCCGAGATACTTTAAAATCTCAGGGGCAAACTCTTTTAAATACGTCCGCCGACAGCGGACACATCACCTGTTACCTGCGAAGCAACAGGCATACCGCCGTTGCACTTATGCCTAAGCCCTCGCCGGTAAACCCGAGCTTTTCTTCGGTGGTCGCCTTGACAGAAACCTGCGAGATGTCTATGTCAAGAGCTGCGGCAATATTCTCACGCATTGCTGCTATAAACGGTGCGAGCTTGGGGCGCTGGGCGCAGACAGTGCTGTCGATGTTGCCGACTGTATAGCCCTGGCCGGCTATTATCTCCCTCACCCTTTTTAAAAGCTCTATGCTGTCAGCACCCTTGTATGCAGGGTCGGTGTCGGGGAAATGCCTGCCGATGTCGCCGAGTGCGAGAGCGCCGAGAAGCGAATCCATTATCGCATGAACGAGCACGTCAGCATCGCTGTGGCCGTCAAGCCCCTTTTCGTAAGGGATATCGACGCCGCCCAAAATGAGCTTTCTGCCCGTAACAAGTCTGTGTACATCGTAACCGTGACCTATACGCATCATCATACTATCTCCTTATAGTTGCCGAGGAAGCGGAAGAACGCAAGCTCGTTTTCAAGCTCGGTTATCAGCTTTACTACCTCGGGGCGCTTTATGCTTCCCTCAAAATCGAGGTAAAACACAACGTCAAAATCAGAATTTGCTATCGGCTTTGACTCTATCATCGTAAGATTCAAGCCTGCGACCGAGAACTTTGTGAGCATCCTGTAAAGTGCCGAGCGTGTGTGCGGAAGTGTAAGGCTAACCGATATCGTGTCAGCGTCCCCAGAGATAAGTGTTTCCTTTGAGATAAGTATAAAGCGTGTGAAGTTGTCGTTTGCGTTTGCTATGTTCTCAGCAAGGATATCGAGCCCCTTTTCTGCTGCGCACTTGCGTGAGCATACAGCGGCTATCGGCTCGCTGCTTTCCTTTACCTTGTCGGCTGCAAGGGCAGTGTTGAAATGCTCGTGGCTCTTTAAGTGGTTCTCCGACAAAAAGTCCGAGCACTGCATGAGCGCCTGCGTGTGGGAATAAACTATGCTGATATCGGATATCTTTGTGCCCTTCTTTGCAGCAAGGCAGTGGTCTATCCTGACCTTGGTGGAAGCGCAGATGTTCAGGTCATACTTTTTCATAAGGTCGTATGTCCTTGAAACGCTGCCGGCGGTCGAGTTCTGTATCGGCAGTATGCCAAAGTCAGCCTCGCCGTCCATAACGCATCTTATAACGTCCTCAAAATCGGCAAAGAAGGTAAATACGCCCTTCGGCAGCAGCTTGCAGGCAGCCTCCTCCGAGTATGAGCCTACCGTTCCCGGAACTGCGACCTTTGCAGGAGCACTGAGGTCGAGCGTGCGGTGTACTATATTTGTCGTGTCGGCAAAAAAGCGCCGATACTGCAAACTCTTTGATATATCCATAAGTGTTGTGAAAAGCACCTCGGCGGAGTTTTCGAGCCAGTCGGGGGCATCTCCCCTGACACGGTCGATTATCTCCTTTTCCCTGCCCGACTGGAACACCTTGATATTGTTCTTTATCTTGTATTCAGCCACGTCCATGCACAGCCCCATGCGCTTTTCAAAGAGCTGCTGTATCTGCTTGTCAGTTTCGTTTATCTGTTGTCTGAGTTGTGTTAGATCCATAGTTTTTCTTTCCTTTTCTATTACCAAAAAGAGCCGCATAACGCAGCTCTTTTGTTTATACGCTGAGCCCGAAAACGATCATAGCGATGTTGAAGAACACAAATGTAGTCGCCGTATCAACGATGGTCGTGATGAGCGGTGCTGCCATGATAGCAGGGTCGAGCTTGCAGCGCTTTGCGAGCATCGGCAGCATACAGCCGATGAGCTTTGACATGATAACTGTACAAATTATCGCCCCGCTGACGCATATCGACATCTTGAGCGGGTCAGAATCGCTCTCAACGAAATATGTGTAGGTGATGTATATCCTGAGGCCGTTTACGAAGGCAAGTATCGAGCTTACGATAAGCGCTATGCGGAATTCCTTGAATACCACCCTGAAGAAATCTCTCAGCTTTATCTCGCCTACCGACATACCACGAATGACCATGGTAGAAGTCTGCGAGCCGCAGTTGCCGCCCGTGCCTGTAAGCATTGGTATGAACGACACCAGCAGCGGCACGGCTGCAAAGGCCGCCTCGTATTTTGTGATTATAGTACCTGTGAGCGTTGCCGAGAGCATAAGTATCAGCAGCCACATTATCCTGTTTCTTGCGTGTCTGAAAACGCTCGTCTTGAAATACTCGTCCTCAGCAGGGGCAACGGCTGCCATCTTCGAGAAGTCCTCCGTTACCTCGTCCTCGATAACGTCCATTACATCGTCGAAGGTTATGATGCCGACTATCCTGCCCTCTTTATCGACCACCGGCAGCGCCAGGAAGTCGTATTTAGAGAACTGCCTTGCAACGACCTCACGATCTTCAAGAGTATCGACAGAGATAACGTTGGTATCCATTATCTCCTCCATACGCTTGTCATCGTCAGAGGTTATAAGGTCAAGCACCGAGAGCACGCCTATGAGCTTTCTCGCTTCTGTGACATACAGGGTGTAGACTGTCTCCTTGACAACGCCTACCTCCTTTATCTTGCGAAGGCCTTCCTTGACGGTCATATCCTTTGTGAGGTACACATACTCGGTGGTCATGATAGAGCCTGCCGAGTCCTTGGGGTATTTGAGTATCTGGTTTATCTGCTTTCTCGTTTCGCTGTCTGTTGACTGGAGTATTCGGGAAACGACATTTGCAGGCATCTCCTCGATGATATCTACCGTATCGTCGATGAAGAGGTCATCAAACACCGCTTCAAGCTCCTTATCAGAGAAGGCGTTTATCAGCGTCATCTGCATATCGCTCTCCATATAGGAGAAAACGTCTGCCGCAACGTCCTTTGGCAGCAGCCTGAAAAGCAGCGGGAGCTCGGTCTTGTCGTTTTCTGTGTGCTCGTAGTAGTATCGCAGTATATCGGCGATATCGGCCTCATTCATATCGACAAAGAGCTCTTTTATCTTTTTTACGTCCTTGGAGTCAAGAAGCTCCATTATTTCTGCGTTCAATCATATCACCCTTTCGTGAAATTTATTCACGGGCAGGCATTATCACACACGGACAGACTTAGCCCGGGTGCTGTATACCTATCCCGCAATCGACTTGCGTCGTCCATGTCTTCAACTCCTTTTTTATGATATGATATGCACACGGCACACAAATGCCGCATACACATTTATTTTACTATATTTAACTCCTTTTGTCAAGCAAAAAAGCGCAAAAAAAGCGATACCCGTCCTGCAATAAAAAGACGGATATCGCCGGAAATGCTATTTACGGAGCTGCTCTTTCCAGTCAGCAGATGCCTTGCCCTTGGCTCTTATCTGCATTAACGGTGCAGCCATTGCGGCGAACATCGCTCTTGTGCCCGTTTCTGTTGCCTCGTAGTCGCACGCCATGTCCTCAGAGATGCCGACGCTCTTTGCAGTCTTTACCGAGTCGATATTTGCACCTATGAAGATAAACTCCCAGCCGTGTTTTTCCTTCTGCTGCTCGATGAGCTTTTTGAGACTGTCCTGCGTGAAGCTGCGTGATGCGTTCTCCATGCCGTCGGTTGTTATCACAAACACAGTGTGCTCGGGCACGTCCTCCTCACGGGCGTATTTGTGGATATTTGCTATGTGCTTTATCGCATCGCCCACTGCGTCATAGAGCGCTGTGCAGCCACGCACGAAGTAGTCCTCCCTTGTCATCTGCCTTATCTCGGAGAGCTTTACTCTGTCGTAGATGACCTCGCTCCTGTCATCAAAGAGCACGACTGATACGAACGCCTCGCCCTCCTGCGTTTTCTGCTTTTCTATCATCGAGTTGAAGCCGCCTATCGTGTCGCTCTCAAGGCCTGACATCGAACCGCTTCTGTCCAAAATAAATACCATTTCCGTTAAGTTCTTTTTCATAGCACATCTTCCTTTCATCATTCCGCAGCGGTCTCTCCCCTGCTCTGTATATATAATAGCATACTTTTATGATGAAGTGGTCGCCTGCGAAGCGACATTTAGAGGCAAAATGTAAGAAATATGAAGAACGAGAAAAGCCCTCTTTGCTCAGAGGGCTGGTAATCATTCATAATGCTACAAGTGCATTGCCGAAGGGGCTTGGGGGCGACCGGAAAGCCCCCAAAACAAGTTTTGCAGCTGATAACATCTTCCAGTATTTATACTGTTATTTTTTCTGTTTTTGCCTTTGTAACGGCTATCAGGTCTTTGGGTGATAAGAATATCTGCGAGCCTAACCGTCCGCCGCTTATTATCACCTCGTCAAACTGTTTAACGCTCTCATCGATCACCGTCAGAAACAGCTTTTTCATGCCTATCGGCGATACACCGCCCCTGATGTAGCCTGTGGCGGCGTTTATATCCTTGACGTGCAGAAGCTCGACGCTTTTCTTGCCTGCTGCCCTTGCTGCCGCCTTAAGGTCAAGCTCTTTCTCGATCGGGATAACGAACACGCATATCTCGCCGTCCTTGGCCTTGCCTGCAAGCGTCTTGAACGACTGCTCCCTGCTCTGGCCGAGCATATCTGCGATGTGAACTCCGTCTATAAAGTCCTCGCACTCGTAGGTGTTCACCTTGTATTCAACGCCTGCTTTGTCAAGTATGCGCATGGCGTTTGTCTTAACGTCTTTGTCTTTGTTCTTAGCCATTCTCTTTCTCCTTGTGTCTTTGCTCTGCTTCCCTTTTTGAGAACACGCAGCCGCAGTAATCCTGCCTGTAAAGGTCATATTCGTGTGACAGCTCTATCGAGCGCTTATAGCCGTTTTTCTTTTTAAAATCAGACGGCAGGAAAGCCACGCCGTACTTTTCCGACAGCTCCCTTGATATGTCATAGAGTGCCTGCGCATTCTTGTAGGGCGAGATAGAAAGCGTCGTCGTGAAGTAATCAAAGCCGTGCTCCTTGGCGTATTTCGCCGCCCTTTCAAGGCGTAATCTGAAGCAGGCAAAGCACCTCTCGCTCCCCTCGCCGAGCGCTTCAAGACCCTTTACTGCATCGTAGAATTCCTGCTCGTCATACTCCTCCGGCAGAAACGTCACCCTGCCTGCAAGCGGCATCTCGCTTATCAGCCGCTCAAGCTCGGCGCTTCTCTTGTCATACTCCTCAGGCGGATAGATGTTTGGGTTATAGAACATATCGGTTATCTCAAAATACTCCGACAGATATTCAAGGCAGTAGCTCGAACACGGCGCACAACAGCTGTGCAGCAAAAGCGTTTTCTTCTCACCGCTGTCTTTTATGCTTTTTAGTATCTCATCGGTCTGTGCCTGAATGTTTATCTTGTTTTGCATATAATCACCATAGTCATTATACCACATCACAGCTTTTTTTGCAAGGCTTGAATAATCACAGCTGTTTTTACCATAATAAAGGCAACACCGCACAACCACCGGCCCCAGCCTTTGTACGCCATCTACTTGCAAATTTCCCGTCATATTACCCAAATTTTCCTTGACTTGCGCCAGCAAGCCTGCGGAAAATTTAGGCAATCTGACGAAAAATTTGACTGTGTATCTGACGTACAATGGTTGTGCGGTATTACCTAAACAAAAAAGAAAGAATGATGACTGTGACAAGGATATTTGATACACCGCCCTGCATAACCTCATTTGCGGCAGTCGGCGGTTCAAGCGAGGGCAAGGGGCCTCTGGGGAACCATTTTGACTACATCAGCGATGATGAATACTTCGGCAGGACGACCTACGAGCAGGCCGAGAGCGAGCTGCAAAGGCAGACGGCAGCCATAGCTCTTGAAAAGGCAGGGCTTAAGTTTAGCGACATAGACGTTATCTTAGGCGGCGACCTGCTGAATCAGTGCGTTGCGACCTCCTTCGGGCACAGGGAGTCGGGGGTGAGCATACTCGGGCTTTACGCTGCCTGCTCGACCTTTACCGAGGGGCTGATATTATCAGGCATGCTCACTTCATACGGGCTTGCAGGCAAGGCTCTCGGCATCACCTCGTCGCACTTCTACTCAGCCGAGCGTCAGTACCGTATGCCGATAGAATACGGCGGCCAGCGTGCCCCCACCACCCAGCGCACAGCCACAGCCGCAGGTGCCGTGATAGTCGGGCAGGGCGAGTGTGCGCCGTTTATCAGGGGCTTTACAGTCGGGCGGATAGTCGATATGGGCGTTACCGATGCTGCCAACATGGGTGCAGCTATGGCGCCTGCTGCATACGACACGATAACACGCTTTCTTAATGAGAGCGGCAGGAGCATTGCTGACTTTGACCGTATAATCACCGGCGACCTTGGTATGATAGGCTCATCGCTTTTATATAAGCTCTTTGAGCGTGACGGGGTGGATATAAAAGACAAGCACCTCGACTGCGGCTGCCTGCTATATGACCCCGACACACAGGACGTTCACTCAGGCGGAAGCGGCTGCGGCTGTGTGGCATCAGTCAGCTGCGCTTATCTGCTGCCGAAGATAATAACCGGCGAATATGAGAATATCCTGCTTGCGGCGACCGGGGCGCTTATGTCCCCCACGATGACACAGCAGGGCGAGAGCATACCGTCTGTCTCGCACGCAGTATGGCTCTCACACAGCGTTTAAGGAGGGGTGCTTTATGGTTTATCTTTACGCATTTTTGGCAGGAGGAGTGTTCTGCCTTATCGGGCAGGCGCTTATCGACTTTACGAAGCTCACCCCGGCGAGGATACTTGTGGCATACGTTGTAGCAGGGGTGTTATTAGGTGCGGCAGGGCTGTATGAACCGCTTATCAGGCTTGCAGGGGCGGGTGCGAGCGTGCCGCTGACAGGCTTTGGCTACAACCTCTCGCAGGGGGTCAAAAAAGCCGTCGCCGAAGACGGCGCACTCGGCATCTTAACAGGCGGCTTTACAGCAGCTGCCGCAGGAATGAGCGCTGCTCTGCTATTCGGAGCGCTTGCATCGGTCATGCATTTTCTGCTAAAGCGTGCAAAGGACAGCAAGGTGTAAAAAAGGTGTTGTTTCATATCATTTTTCTGCCTGATATTTCCTAACAAATTCTTAACAGATGCTATAGGGGTATTGATTTTTGACAGGGTTTATCTTATAATATGTATAGCGGCGGAAAAGGCCGCCGCACAACTTATATTTAGGCAACACCGCACGAAGATTGTGCGCAAATTGCGCAGTCAGCTTTTTCGTCAGATTGCACAGATTTTCCGAAGGAATACTACCGTATTTCAAGGAAAAAATGTGTAATATGACGGAAAAGATGCAAGTGAGTTGCGTACAAAGCCTTCAGGCGGTCTTTGTGCGGTGTTGCCTTTAATACCGCCACGGCGGAAGGAGAAAAATGAAAAATGCAGCAGCTTATTCGGATGCAAGAAACAAAGCGCAGGAGCTTGTGAGCAAAATGACAGTCGAGGAGGCAGCATCTCAGCTGAGATATGACTCGCCGGCTATTGAAAGGCTTGGGATACCTGCATACAACTGGTGGAACGAGGCTCTGCACGGCCTTGCAAGAAACGGCATCACGACCGTTTTTCCGCAGGCGATAGCGCTTGCGGCGAGCTTTGATGAGAAGCTCGTGTTTGAAGTCGCAGACATCACCTCTACCGAGACAAGGGCAAAGTTCAACGTCTTCTCAAAGCAGGGCGACAGGGATATCTACAAAGGGCTTACTATGTGGGCGCCCAACATCAACATATTCCGTGACCCACGCTGGGGCAGAGGGCAGGAAACATACGGCGAGGACCCATTCCTGACAGCAACGCTCGGCAAGGCTTACGTTCACGGCCTGCAGGGCGATGAAGATATCTTGAAGACCGCCGCCTGCGCCAAGCACTTTGCAGTTCACTCGGGGCCTGAGGGGGTAAGGCATGAATTCAATGCCGAGGCAGATGCATTTGACCTTGAAGACACCTATCTCTACGCATTTGAGGAGCTTGTAAAGGAAGCTGACGTTGAGGGCGTTATGGGCGCATACAACCGTGTTAACGGCGAGCCTGCCTGTGCGAGCGATTTCCTTATGAGCAAGCTGCATGACTGGGGCTTTGCAGGCTACTTCGTGTCAGACTGCTGGGCTATAAATGATTTCCACACTCACCACATGGTGACATCTAACGCTGTCGAGAGCGCTGCTATGGCTCTCAATGCCGGGTGCGACGTAAACTGCGGCTGCTGCTATGTTAACCTTATCGCAGCTCTTGAACAGGGGCTCACCACTGAGGAGAAGATAAGAGAAGCGGCAGTTCACCTCTTTACTACAAGATACAAGCTCGGTATGCTGGGCGGCAGCACGCCTTATGATGATATCCCCTACACCGTCTGCGCCTGCGACGAGCACAAGCAGAAGTCGTATGAAGCATCGCAGAAGGCAATAGTGCTGCTTGAAAACAACGGCATTCTCCCGCTTGACAAAAGCAAACTGAAAACCATTGCCGTGATAGGCCCCACAGCCACGAGCACGGCAGTTCTGGAGGGCAACTACAACGGCACCTCCGATACATACCACACCTTCCTTGAAGGCATAAAGGACAGCTTTGACGGGCGTGTGCTCTATTCCGAGGGCTGCCACCTGTTCAAGGACAGAGTGTCGGTGCTCGCACAGCCTGACGACAGACTCAGCGAAGCATACACTGTAGCATCGCTTGCTGATGTTGTTATCCTCTGCTTAGGCCTTGATGCAACTATCGAGGGCGAGGAGGGCGACACAGGCAACGAATTCGCCGCAGGTGACAAGCTCGACCTCCGCCTTCCCGAGAGCCAGCGCAGGCTCATCGAGTGCGTCAGGAAGACGGGCAAGCCTGTTATCGCCGTAGTTGCCGCAGGAAGCGCTATAAACACCGAGACTGAGTTTGATGCGCTGATACACGCATGGTACAGCGGCGCTGAGGGCGGCAGAGCGCTTGCGGATATACTTTTCGGCAGGATATCACCCTCTGCAAAGCTGCCCGTGACATTCTACAAGGACGCTGACGAGCTGCCCGACTTCACCGACTACTCGATGAAGGGCAGGACATACAGATACATCGAAAACGGCAGCAACGTGCTCTATCCGTTCGGCTTCGGGCTTACTTATTCCAAGGTCGAGGTGACCGGGCTCACTTACGACAGCGGCAATGCAAAGGTCAGCTTCAAGAACACAGGCAGCAGCGACACGCAGGACGTAATAGAGCTATACATCAAGCCTGACGATGAAAGATGCCGTGAGAACTACCACCTCTGCGGCTTTGCAAGAGTTGACACAAAGGCAGGTCAAAGCGGCGAGGTGACAGTTAAGATACCAGACAAGGCGTTTACCTTTGTCACAGAGCAGGGCGAGAGAGTAAGGGCAGGCAGCTTTAAGCTCTATGCATCGACCCACCAGCCCGACGAGCTCAGCTGTAAGCTAAATGGCACAGATTTTGTGAGCATCGGGGTCAATATTTGAGCAAATCAATAAATTTTATCAAAACGGCTTGAAATATGCCGGATACTGTAATATAATAGTTATAGAGGTCATTCCCTTGCGTTTTTCGTGGGGGAATGATAATTTTTGCATAGGTTTTTCCTAAAAAAGGAATGATAAAATGGACAACACAAAACAGAATATCCTCGGCACTGACCCTGTCGGCAAGCTGATGCTGAAATTCTCAATACCAAGCATCATAGCAATGCTCGTGGGCGCACTTTACAACATCGTAGACCAGCTCTTTATCGGCCAGAAGGTCGGTATGCTCGGCAACGCTGCGACCAATGTGGCGTTCCCTCTTACCACCTCGTGTATTGCGCTCTCGCTGCTGTTCGGTATAGGCGGTGCGTCGGCTTTCAACTTAACGCTCGGTCAGGGCAAAAAGGAAAAAGCGCCTTACTTTATGGGCAACGCCGCCACCATGCTCGTGATAAGCGGTGTTGCGCTCATGGTGATAACGCTTGTCTTCTTAAAGCCATTGCTGCGGCTTTTCGGCTCGCCTGATGATGTAATGCCCTACGCTGCAGATTATGTCAGCATCACGGCATTCGGCTTCCCGTTCCTTGTGCTGACGACAGGCGGCGGCCACCTTATCAGGGCAGACGGCAGCCCGAGAATGACTATGATATGCTCGCTCACAGGCGCTATAATCAACACCATTCTCGATGCGGTGTTCGTTGTAGGCTTTGAATGGGGCATGAAGGGTGCGGCTATCGCTACAGTCATAGGTCAGCTGATATCGGGGCTTATCGTTTTATGGTATCTGAGATTCAGCTGCAAGACTGTCACTCTCAGCCCCAAGCACCTCAAGCCCTCACTCAGCTATTGCAGGAAGATATTCGCTATCGGAATGGCATCGTTTTTCAACCAGATAGCTATGATGATAGTGCAGGTAGTTCTTAACAACTCGCTAAAGACCTACGGCGCACAGAGCGTCTACGGCGACAGCATACCGCTCTCCTGTGCAGGCATCATAATGAAGATAAGCCAGCTCGTCTTCTCGATAGTAATAGGCCTCTCGCAGGGCACGCAGCCGATAGAGAGCTTTAACTACGGTGCTAAGAGATTTGACAGGGTAAAGAAAGCCTATATGCTCGCAAGCGTGTTTGCAGTCGGGTTCTCGTTTGTATGCTTTGTATGCTTCCAGGTATTCCCGAAGCAGATACTCTCGCTGTTCGGCGACGGCACGCCCGAGTATTTCGAGTTCGGCATACGCTTTATGAGAAGATTTCTTTTCTTCCTGTGGCTCGTGGCATTGCAGCCTGTTACATCGACATTCTTTACATCTATCGGCAAGGCTATCAAGGGCGTGTTCCTCTCTCTCACAAGGCAGATAATCTTCTTCCTGCCGGCTCTGCTGATACTCCCCCGTATAATGGGCATCGACGGCATAGTTTACGCAGGCCCTATAGCAGACTTTATCTCGGCTATAATCGCTATAGTAATGTGCTATATTGAATTCAAGGACATGAAAAAGCTCGAAGCCGAGACCGCCTGATAAGAATAATTCCCCCTTTCGGATAATATTATCCAAGAGGGGGTGTTTTTTTGAAAGGACAGAGCTTTTACAAGGGGTCGTTCATTCTTATGACAATGGTGGCCGTGACAAAGGTGATGGGGCTTTTCTATAAGCTGATGCTCACAAATCTCCTGGGCGGCACGGGCATGGCTTGCTTTCAGAGCGTGTATGCGGTGTTCACGCCGGTGTATGCCATAGCTATAGGCGGCATACCGTCTGCCGTGGCTATCATGACGGCTGAGAACTTCGCCCTTGAAAGATACAAAAACGCCCGAAAGATCCGCCGCACGGCACTGGCTTTTTTCACACTCACAGGGGCGGTGGCGGCACTTATCACAGCACTCTGTTCAGGGGTGATATCAAAGTCTCTCTCAGGCTCGGCAAACCTCAGCCCCGGGCTTATAGCCGCAGCACCGACTGTGCTTTTTTGCTGCGTGATATCCGTCTACAGAGGGTATTCAGAGGGGCTTTGCGACATGATACCCACCGCCGTATCCGAGACTATCGAGGCGTTTTTCAAGCTGCTGTTAGGCCTTGCCTTTGCATACATTACATACAAAAAGACCAAAGGGCTTTACGACACGCCGACTGCCCTCTCGCTCACCGCTGCGGCATCTATCCTCGGGGTGAGTATGTCGTCGCTGTTTGCGTGCATATATCTCGCCCTGCGGCTCAGGATAAAGGGTGACGGCATAACAAAGCGACAGCTTGAAAAGGACAGATGCACCGACAGCCGCCGGCACATCATAAGGGAGCTTACAGGCTACGCTTTCCCGATAGCGATGACTGCGGCGATATCGACGCTCATAAACACCGTTGACCTGCTGACTGTGCCTGCGATGCTTGGACACCTGCAAGGCAGGGGGCTGCTTGATATCTCCCCTCTCGGCGGCTCGGGCATTGAAGCTCAGGATATCCCGGAGTTTATCTACGGCTCTTTCACAGCGCTCGCACTCACCGTCACTGGGATAATCCCCGGTTTTACAGCCATGCTCGGCAAACCGGCACTTCCCAAGGTATCAAAGGCACGAGCCTGCGGCGACAAGGCAGAGCTCAGAAAGGGGCTTGATGATATTTTCCTTCTCTCATCGCTCATCGCTTTCCCGGCATCGTTTGGCATGACGGTGTTTTCTCGTGAGGTATTACAGTTTCTGTTCCCGGCAAGGGTGTACGAAACAGCCGTATCGGCAGATGCTTTTGCGGTGCTGTGCGCAGGGCTTTCTGCCGGGTGTATGCTGCCGCCGGTGTTTGCGCTTTTACAGGCAGTCGGCAGGCCGAAAAGCTGCGTGCGGATAATGCTTGTCTCCTGCCTTGTGAAGCTAATGGGAAATCTGACCTTTATGCTCATTCCGGGGCTTGGTGTCACAGGGGCAGCGCTCTCGCTCGTGGCGGCTGATATGACGGCTCTGCTCATTGCGCTCATACTGCTCAAAAAGAGCTGCGGCAGCCTGCCTGATGTAAGAAAATGTATACTTTCTCCGGCGTTTGCGGCCATGCTGTGTGCGGCAGGCGCAAGGCTTTGCTATGACAGGCTTTTTACCGGCATTCTTACCAAAAATTCCCGGGCTTGCTTGTTGATTTCTATACTCTCGGGTAGCATAATATACATTTTTTCACTGTATTTATTGAACATTATGCCGAAAAGAGTGCTTTTTCAAGGAAAATTAAAAAAAATTGCAAAAAGGGCTTGAAAAATGCGGCGATATGAGTTAAAATAATATGTACACGGATAAAATTCTTAAAGGGATGAAGTGTATGGAGCAACGTATAAAGGCAATACTCGAAAAGGATAACTACAATGTCTACGATATGCAGGAGATAGTCAGGATACTCCGTTCTGAGAACGGCTGCCCGTGGGATAAGGTGCAGACACACTCCAGTATCAAGAAGGACATGATCGAGGAAGCCTACGAGGTGGCAGACGCTATCGACTGCTGCAGCGCTGAGATGCTCAGAGAGGAGCTTGGCGATGTCATGCTCCAGGCTGTTTTCCATTCGGTCATCGAGGAGGAAAAGGGCGTGTTCACCCTTGACGATGTCGCAGACGAGCTGTGCAAAAAACTCATCGTGCGTCACCCCCACGTTTTCGGAGATGTTCAGGCTGACACGGTAGACAAGGTGCTCACCAACTGGGACGCTATAAAGAAGCAGACCAAGGGGCAGGAGACTTACACCGACACACTGGAAAGCGTGCCTAAGAACTTCCCTGCGCTCATGCGTGCCCAGAAGCTCGGCAAGCGTGCAGCAAGAGCCGGCATCGACTTTGAGACCGAGGACGAGATATTTTCGCTTATAAAGACTGCGCTTTCAGACATTGCGGTAAGCAAGTCGGAGGAGAGAAAGCCCACAAGCGAGATAGCTGATCTTCTGATGCTCGTAACAGCACTTGCAAGAAAGAACGATGTCGATTGCGAGGAAGCGCTCGCAGACTGCTGCAAGGAGTTCATCACACGTTTCTCGCAGCTTGAAAAGAGCGGCAGAGAGCTTAAGGACATCGGCGCAAACGAGCTTTATTCATACTGATTCAAGTTAAAATTGACAGATCATACTGTTAATGAATATAAAACACTATGGAGGTATAAAAACATGACAAAGGCAGAGCTTATTGAAGTTATTGCAAAGAACGGAGACTATTCCAAGGCAGAGGCCGGCAGAGTTCTCAGCGCTGTAGTTGACGCTATCAGCGAGACACTTGAGAAGGGTGACAAGATCACACTCGTAGGCTTCGGTACATTCGAGGTTAGAGAGAGAGCTGCTAAGGACGGTATCAACCCCCTCACAAAGAAGGCTATACACATCCCTGCTAAGAAGGTTCCTGCTTTCAAGCCCTCACAGGCTCTTAAGGATGCTGTAAACAAGTAATCAGAACTTATGATGATCAGCCTGGGCTCTAAATGCCCGGGCTTTTTTACTTAAGCAGAAAGGAAAGAAAATGAGACTTGACAAATACCTGAAGATAACAAGGCTGATAAAGCGCCGCACCGTTGCAAACGAGGCCTGCGATGCCGGCAAGATCTCGGTAAACGGCAAGATAGCCCGTGCGTCATACGACGTGAAGGTCGGCGATGTCATCGAGATAAACATGGGCGTAAAGCCCCTCAAGGCCGAGGTGCTGTCTATCAGCGAATACGCCACAAAGGAGAATGCGGCGGATAATTACAGGATCATTCCATGATCAATGCATAATGCATAATGCATAATTGAGGTGTCCGCCTTGCGGCGGACGGATTATAAAATCATTTCCGCAGACGATACCTCAAAAGCCACCAACTAATAAAGCCCTGCTCGTGATGAGCAGGGCTTTAGCTTTGCCTATATTACTTTGAGATAAGTGCAAGTGTGTCTCTTGCGATAAGAAGCTCCTCGTTTGTGGGAACAACATAGCAAGCCACCTTGGAAGCGTCTGTGGAGATCTTTGTGAGCTTGCCACGAACGTTGTTTGCAGCAGCGTCGAGCTCTATGCCTAAGAAATCCATATCGCTTAGAACAGCAGCTCTTACCTCGGGCGAGTTCTCGCCGATACCGCCGGTAAAGAGTATAGCGTCAACGCCGTTCATAGCAGCAGCGTAGGAGCCGATGTACTTCTTTATCTGGTATGTGAGCAGCTCGGAAACAGCCTGTGCTCTCTCGTTGCCCTTGTCAGCAGCAGCCTGAATGTCTCTGTTGTCGGAGCTGATGCCCGAAACGCCGAGGAAGCCGGACTTCTTGTTCATGTAGTCTGTCATCTCGTCGGGTGTGAAGCCGTGCTTCTTCATAACGAATGTAATAGCAGACGGGTCAACAGCGCCGCAGCGTGTGCCCATTACAAGACCGTCAAGGGGTGTGAAGCCCATTGATGTGTCTACCGAGATACCGTCCTTGACAGCTGTGATGGAAGAACCATTGCCGAGGTGGCAGGAAACTATCTTAAGGTCCTTTAAGTCCTTGCCGAGCACCTTTGCGAGCTCAGCAGATACAAAGCGGTGTGATGTGCCGTGGAAGCCGTACTTTCTTACAGCGTAGTTCTCGTAATCCTCATAGGGCAGACCGAAGAGATAAGCCTTTCTCGGCATATTGGAATGGAATGCTGTATCGAAAACAACTGCCTGAGGTGTACCCTCGGGAAGCACCTTCTTGCAGGCACGGAGTGCGAGTGCGTGGGGGTGGTTGTGAACAGGTGCGAGCTCTGCGAGAGAGTCTATCTTATCTATTACCTCATCGGTAACAAGGCAGGTCTCCTTGAAAACTTCAGCGCCCTGTACTATTCTGTGACCTACAGCAGATATCTCAGCCATGGAGTCGATGACCTTTGTCTCACCTGTTGTGAGCACTTCAACGAGCTTTTCAAAAGCCTCGGTGTGTGTCGGGAAATCACAGTCAGCCTCTAATGCTCTGCCGTCGCCTGTCTTTGCGGAAACGTGGCCGCCGATGCCAATCCTGTCACAGTTGCCCTTTGCGATAACTTCCTCATTCTCCATGTTGAGGAGCTGATACTTAAGAGAAGATGAGCCTGCATTAACTACTAATATTTTCACTTAAAAACATCCTTTCAGCCCGGACAGATGCTAATACAAAAGATGAGCGCATAAACGCCTTTTGCTCTTGACATTTTCCGGTTTTTATTATACTATTATATTATAACAAGATTGCACTGCTTTTTCAAGTGCTTTTGCCGAAATTTTCATTTTGCACAAAAAGCGGTCGGTTTTGTTATGGGATTTATACATAGAACATTTTATCAAGGTCGGTGATTTGATGCATTGTGCAGGAATAGTATGTGAATTCGACCCGTTCCACAACGGGCACAGGTATCTTCTTGAAAGTGTCAGGAAAAAAGGCATCACGCATATAGTCTGCGCCATGAGCGGCGACCTTACCCAGAGGGGCGATGTTGCCGTTGCCGACAAGCAGTCAAGGGCGCAGTGTGCTGTAAACAACGGTGCCGACCTTGTTGTCGAGCTGCCGCCGCCTTTTTGCTGCTCCTGCTCGCAGGTGTTCGCACAGGGGGCTGTAAGGCTTTTAAAGGCCGCCGGTGCTGACTGCATAGCCTTCGGCTCGGAGATCGATGACGCACAGCTGCTTTCCGAATGCGCAGACATATCCTTAGACCTTGAAAACGACCCCGACGTTGCCGCCATAACCGCAGACGGGCTTAGCTACCCGAGGGCTGTGTCGCTCGTTATCGAGAGAAAATACGGCAAGAAATTCGTAGAAGTCTTCTCGCAGCCGAATGCAACGCTTGCTGTTGAATACATCAAGGCCGCAAGAGCGCTCGGGATAAATGAATTCATAGCCATAAAGCGCAAAGGCACCGACCACGGCAGCGGAGATATTGTAGGCAGCTATGCCGCAGCAGGCACTATACGCAAGATGCTCAGAAAAGAGCTTGACGTTTCATCACTCACCCTGCTTGATATGACAAACGAGCAGCCTGCATTCATAGGCAGAATGGAGACGCACATTCTCTTTACCCTCTGCACCGCAGACGAGCAGACGCTTAAGTCTTGCCCCGACATAAACACACAGATACTTGAAAGCATCATGAAAATGCGAAAGAGCGCCCCCTCGACACTGGAGGAGCTTTACATATCATTAAAGACCAAGGGCGTGACGCTTGCAAGGCTGAGGCGGATATCCGTTTATCTCTCGGCAGGGCTTGAAAGCATCTCCCCTGACGGGCTTGATGCTGCAAGGGTCCTCGCATTCAACAAGCGTGGCACTGAGCTTTTAGCTAAGGCAAAGGATAGCAGCGTGCTCTTTGACACCTCGCTTGCAAGGATAGAGGAAAGGGTACCAAATATTGTACAGAACATCATCAAGGCTTCATATTTCCGCTATCTCTGCACTGACAGAGAGCAGGACTGCATAAACGAATACACAAGAAAGATAACCATAGAAAGGGAGTAGAAAAATGTTAAAGCATGAGTACATCGACTACGGATATTTCGGCAGGTGCCTTAAGGTGAGCAACGAGAGCATAGAAGCGCTCATCACTGTTGACAAGGGTCCCCGTGTGATATCCTTAAAATGCAGCGGCATGGAAAACATCATGGGCGAAGACATAAACGAGCACTCGACCATGTCGGGCGGAAGATATGCCGAGGTCTTCGGCGACAAGAAGTGGTTCATCTACGGCGGCCACAGGATATGGTTCTCGCCTGAGCATGACCCCAAGAGCTACTACCCCGACAACGACCCTGTAATAGTAAGGCAGGAGGGCAGCAGATTCATATTCACGCCGCCCGAGCAGTATGAGACAGGCTTTCAGTTTGAACTGATACTTGATTTTGACGAGACAAGCAGCAACATCACCGCTACCCACACGATAAAGAACACAGGCGACGAGATGCAGAAGATCGCCGTTTGGGCGATGACTGTTGTAGACCACGACAGCATAGCGATACTCCCCCAGTGCGACAAGCAAACAGGCCTGCTGCCAAACCGCACCTACACGGTATGGCCTTACAGCGATATGCATGACGACAGGCTGATGTTCGGCAACAAGTACATAACCATCAAGCAGTCTGATGACTGCAAGGCAAACTTCAAGCTCGGCTTCAATGACGACAAGGGCTACATGGCAATGTATAACAAGGGGCAGCTTTTCACAAAGAGGTTTGAATACATCGAGGGTGCCGAGTATCCCGACAACGGCTGCAACTGCGAGTGCTTCACAAACTTCTTTATGATGGAGATAGAGTCTTTGAGCCCTCTTTATGAGCTGGAGCCGGATGAGACTATCACCCACACCGAGCACTGGAGCTTAAGCCCCTGCGCTGACAGCTTTGACCGCAAGGACGAGCAGTCGGTGATAGACTTTATGGAGAGAAACATAAAATAAACAGACAGCCAAAGGAGCATGACAACAATGACCAACGCCGAGATAACAGACAGACTGTTTCTTATGCAGGACAAGGCCTACGCCGAGTTTCAGGGTGGGCTTATGCCGGGGGTGTCGAAGGACACCTTCATCGGCTGCCGCACGCCCGACCTCAAAGCCTTTGCAAAGGAGCTTTACAAGGACGATGCGACGCAGTTTTTGAACACGCTGCCGCACAAATACTTCGACGAGAACCAGCTGCACGCCTTCGTTCTCTGCAATGAGAAGGATTTTGACCGCTGCATAACTGAAGTCGAGCGCTTTCTGCCCTATGTTGACAACTGGGCGACCTGCGACCAGCTGATACCTCAGTGCTTTAAGAAAAACGCCGAAAAGCTGCTGCCCTACGCAAAGAAATGGACGGCATCTTCTGACAGGTTCACTATCCGCTACGGCATAGGCACGTTTATGAGATACTTCCTTGACGAGCTGTTTGACGAGGAATATATGCGCCTTATCGCAGCTGTCAGGAGCGACGAATACTACGTCAAGATGATGATAGCGTGGTACTTCGCAACAGCGCTCGCCAAGCAGTACGACACGGCGATAAAGTACATCAGGGACAAAGCCCTTGACCCCTTTACCCACAAGAAAGCGATTCGCAAGGCGATAGAGAGCTTCCGTGTGACAGAGGAGCACAAGGCGGTACTTCGTTCACTGGCGTGAACGAAGCTAACAGGTAACAGGTTACAGGTTACAGGTAAGGAGTCCGCCTTCGGCGGAAGGATCATAAAAAACTACACCCCGAGGTTTTTGTGTGACCTCGGGGTGTTGCTTATTGTATTGAGTATTGTTTGCCTGACATTGCTCGAATGGGCATATATGCGGCGCAGCCGCATACCTCACCTGTTACCTGTTACCTGTAACCTGTTACCTGAAATACTATATTCTCTCAGCTATGAGCCTGCCCATTTCCTTGCAGCCGACCTTCTTCATGCCATCGGACATGATGTCGCCCGTGCGGTAGCCCTCTGCGAGCACCTGCTTTACGGCATTTTCTATTGCGTCTGCTTCCTTGTCCATGTCGAAGGAATAGCGCAGCATCATAGCAGCCGAGATTATAGTAGCTATCGGGTTTGCGATGTCCTGGCCTGCGATGTCGGGTGCAGAGCCGTGGCTGGGCTCGTACATACCAAACTTTGTCTCGTTAAGTGATGCCGATGCGAGCATACCGAGCGAGCCGCTCACCTGTGCAGCTTCGTCGGAAAGAATGTCGCCGAACATATTCTCAGTCAGCACAACGTCAAACTGCGACGGGTCACGCACAAGCTGCATAGCGCAGTTGTCAACGAGCATATGCTCAAGCTCTACCTCGGGGTAGTCCTTTGCGACCTCGTTTACTACCTTTCTCCAGAGGCGTGAAGAATCGAGCACGTTCGCCTTGTCAACGCTCGTTACCTTCTTGCGGCGTTTCATGGCTATGTCAAAGCCCTTGACAGCTATGCGCCTTATCTCGTTCTCATTGTAGGTGAGAGTGTCTATTGCTGTCATAACGCCGTCAACTTCCTTAGTCTCCCTTGCGCCGAAGTAAAGGCCGCCTGTAAGCTCTCTCATCATCATCATGTCAAAGCCCTTGTCAGCGACTTCCTCACGCAGAGGGCAGGCGCTCTTAAGCTCGTCGTAGAGAAGTGCAGGGCGCAGGTTTGCAAAAAGGCCGAGCTCTTTTCTTATCTTCAAAAGGCCTGCTTCGGGACGGAGCTTTGGCTCCAGCTTATACCAGGGAGAAGTGGATGTGTTGCCGCCTATAGCGCCTAAAAGCACTGCATCTGCTGCCTTTGCTGTAGCCACAGCCTCATCTGTCAGCGGAACGCCGCAGGCATCTATCGAGCAGCCGCCCATGAGTATGTCGGTATACTCAAACTTGTGGCCAAACTTCTCGCACACCTTGTCAAGCACGACCTGAGCCTGAGTTACTATCTCAGGGCCTATGCCGTCGCCCTTGATGACTGTTATTTTCTTGTTCATTATAATCAACTCCATAGAATAAATATAGTACATAATAATTATATCACATACCGCTACAAAAATCAAGGCAGAGATAACACTCTGCCCTTTATCATTTGTTTCTCACTCTGTTTACCAGCTTTTCAAGCGTGTCCACCTGCTTTTTGGGAACACGCAGCTCGTATAGTATATCGTTTGTCTTGACGATAACGCACGAGCGCAGCAGCTTTGCTTCCGATTCTACTATCCTGATAAGCTTTTTATCAATAAGCACCGTCAGCGGCATATCATCGACCGCCGGGCATACGACGAGCAGACCGTTTGGCAGCGCAAATACATAACCCTCACGCTCGCCTATCTCCACCTCGCCACGGATAGTCTTCTGTATAAACTTCACCGCCTGGCCGCCTGTGCATTCTGTTTTCTCCGTATCTATCCCAAGATTGACGTAAAGCTGGGTCTTTGCACGCTTCCACTCGGGGCTGTCAGCCTTGACGGCGAGCTGCTCCAGCACTTCATCAAACAACATCTTTGACCATTCCTTTCTGCTGATAGTCCAACTATCAGCGCTTATTATAGCATAAAGATGTAACAGCATTATGAACTTTCTTATGATATTTATGAAATATCAAATATATTTTCCCAAGATCCCCTTGACAAACAAAGTAATATAGTGTATACTGTATATATACGGCATACACAGTATGCACTATACACAGTATGCACTATACACAGTATGCACTATACACAGTATGCACTATACACGGTATACACACCATGAAAGGAGCCGGCTCATGAATATTCTGATAAGCAATACCACAGATATGCCGATATATGAGCAGATAAGCTCGCAGATAAAGGGGCTGATAGCGTCAGGTGAGCTAAGCCCCGGCGATGCACTGCCGTCTATAAGGCTGCTTGCAAAGGAGCTGCATATCAGCGTCATAACCACCAAGCGTGCCTATGACGAGCTTGAAAAGGACGGGTTTATATACACAGTCTCCTCAAAGGGCAGCTATGTAAGCGACACAAATTCCGGGCTGATAAGAGAGAGCCGCCTGCGTGAGATAGAGGGGCTTATCGAAAAAACGGCCGCCCTTGCAGGGATGATAAAGCTCAGCAAGAAAGAGCTTATTGAGATGATAGATCTTATCTACGAGGAGGCTGATGAAAATGGCTGACAATGCTATCAGAATAAAAAACCTTTGCAAAAGCTACGGCAGCTTTCATATAGAAAACCTCTCGCTTACGCTGCCCGAGGGCTGCATAATGGGGCTAATAGGCGAGAACGGTGCCGGAAAATCAACGCTTATCCGCCTTATCATGGGGGCGAGCAGCCGTGACAGCGGAACAGTCGAGGTGCTGGGGCATGAGTACATGGGGCTGTCGCTTGATGACCCGAGGCAGGAGATAGGCTTTGTGATAGACCCCGGCTGCCTGCCCTCAAACGCTGATGCCAAGGACATGGATATGCTGCTCAAGCGCTACTACAAAAGCTGGAACAGCGAGCAGTTCTTTGACCTGCTAAAACGCTTCGGGGTCGAGCAGAACAAGCCCATTTACAGGCTCTCAGCAGGCACTAAGATGAAGCTGATGATATCCACAGCCCTCTGCCACGATGCAAGGCTGCTGATACTTGACGAGCCGACCAACGGTCTTGACCCTCTTGTGCGTGACGAGCTGCTTGAAATGCTCAATGCGTTCACGCTCGATGAAAAGCACTCCGTCCTCATATCCTCGCACATAATAAGCGACTTAGAGAAGATATGTGACTATGTGGCGTATATGCACGACGGCAGGCTGATGTTCTGTGATGAGAAGGACAGGCTGCTCGATGATTACCGCATCGTCAGATGCAGCGAGCAGCAGCTCTCAGCCCTTGCAAAAAGCTCCTGCTTAGGGGTCAAAAAGGGGCAGTTCGGGTGCGAGGTGCTCATGAAAAACAGCCTTGTGCCTTTAGGATTTTGCAAGGAGCGCACAACGCTTGAAGAAATAATCATCTGCATGGCAAGAGCACAGAAGGAGGAAGGAAAATGAACGGCAGCCTACAATACAGTCTATGGCAGGTAAAGGGTCTGCTCAAAGTCTTTTTTGCGGTGAACTTTTTTATCTGCATACTCAGCATATTTGCGCAGAATTCTGCATTCATGATGATATATCCGCTGTTTATGATACTCCTCCCTCTCGTCTCGGGCGGCAGCAGATACACTACAGGCTGGCGTGTCTATGAAGATATGCTGCCCTCGACCTCCGAGCAGGTGGTGTCGGGCGTGTATGTGACAGCGCTTATAAACACAGCTTCATACATCTTATCAACTATCATCGGCAACATCACAGGCTGCATCGTGTGCAGGATAGCAGACGGCGCATTCGACCTGCCGGGCGGCGATGAGGTGACTATCCTCGGCGGTGGGTTTTTCAAGCTGATGTTTATGATGATGTTTTTATCACTTATCTGCTTCGGGATAAGCTGCATCGTCATCTACAGATACTCAGGCCGCACATCAAAGCTGCTGACAGCCACAGCAGCAGAATATGTCGTCATAACGGCCGTGTTTGTGTTTCTTTTGGCAAACGAATCTGACAACGCCGCCATGCTGGCAGTCCCCACATGGCTTATGGTGGTGTCAGGGGTCATAGCGATACCGTTTTTTCCGCTCAGCTATAAGTTCTCGGAGTTTTTCTATGACAAATACAAGGACTAACACCCACATATAATACAATACGCCCCGTGAGGAAAATATCCTCCGGGGCGTGATGATTATTCAGCCGCTTTATCCGTGCTCTCAGCCGTTTCAGGCAGGCTTATGTTTATCCCGGTGATAGCCACCTGGTCGCCTGTGAGTGCAGCGTATATCTTCTTGTCAATGCCTGACATAACGGCTGTGCTCTTTATCAGGATACCGGCGTTTTCGGTGATTATCTGTATCCTGCTGCCGTTCACCTTAAAGGTCACGGTCGTGTCAAAGCCTTGGCTGTTATATTCCTTCCATGCCTCCCAGCCGCCGAAGCTCTCTTTCTTTATCACGTTGAGCTCGGTCTTGCAGGCCTTGTCGCTCTCCCAGAACTCGCCGTCAAAGCGCATGAACGCAAGGTCACGGTAATTCTTTCCGCCCACCATGCCGTCATCAGCACAGAAAAGGTCGATAAACGGGCAGTGCCATACGAGCCTTGCCGTCGGAAGCGACCTTGCGTGGAAGGACAGCGTAAGCCCGTCCTTAATCTCGACACCGAGCGATGACTCAGTGCGGTAGCCGTCTACCTGAACGTTCGGTATATCCCCTGCCGGTTCGTTTATGTAGCTTATCTTCTCGGCTATGCGTGGAATAAACAACTCATCCGTCTTGACGTTTGCCTTTTCAGTCCTCACATCGCTTATCCTGCAATGCTCGCCGGTGAGGGCAATGTAGAGGTATCTTGTGCTGTCAGACAGCGCAATTATCACTTCGTGGGTCTGCGTCTGCGTCTTTATGTTTATAAGCGCATGGTCTTTGTATTTTACAGCTTCTATCTTGTATTCGTTAGGCTTTGTAAGGCTGCTGTCGCCGGTGTCGGCGGTGCTTGTATGCATCTTCCTTGCACCTGTCACAGCCGTGCGCCCGTCGAGCCACACCTCGCCGTATTCAAAGTAGTTGAGCTCGTCTATCTGCTTCTGTGTCTCATGCACACGCCCGTCGAGCGAGTCAAAGAGTATCAGCGAAGCCACAGGCGACCTGCCCGGCAGCTTGTTTGAAGGGGTGACTGTCAGGTAAACGGTGGACATATACGGCGTTATCAGCAGGCCGTTTGACACCTCGCTGCGGTATTTGCCGACTGTGAGCTCGTTCTTGCCGGAGAGGGCTCTTACCTCCTCACGCTCACGCATCTCATACTCTGTGTCGATGTCTATGAGGTGGAGCATCAGCCTTGCATACACAGGGTCAAACTGCTCGCCTATGCCCTTGACTATCTCCTCACGCACTATCTGCTGAGGTATGGGGTCACGGTAGCTGCGCTTTGACGACATGGTGTCGTAAGCATCTGCCACAGAGACTATCCTTGCTATCTCTGGGATATCGGTGCCCTTAAGGCCATAGGGGTAGCCCTTGCCGTCGTAGCGCTCGTGGTGGGCGCAGGCACCAATGCTAAGATACGGAAATTCGCTGATACTCTTAAGTATCTGCTCGCCTAAGACCGGGTGCTGCTTGATGATCTCGTATTCCTCAGGTGTCAGCTCGCCGTCCTTATTGATTATGCTCTCAGGAATGCCTATCTTGCCGACATCGTGCAGCAGCGCTGCGTAGTATATCTCCTCGCACTCCTCATCGCTCTTGCCGTTTAGCTCTGCGAGCTTGCGTGAATACTCCGCCACTCTCGTTGAATGGCCGTGGGTATATTTATCCTTGGCATCTATCGCATTTACAAGCGCTGTGGCCGTCTGCTCAAACAGGCTCTGCACACGCTTGTGCTCTTTGTCGTTCTTGACCTGATTCAGGCGCAGGATAATGAGCATCATGATAGTGAACACCGATGTGAACACGCCGGTGAAATTCATCAGGTTCTTCTGCACGAAGATCCCGAACACAAGCATCACAAAGTTCAGCAGCAAAAACAGCATTGAAAGCACAAAGCCCGGCTTTTTATAGTATATGACCATCACCACCAGCCATATATTGGCAAGCGATGTGAAAACACCTGCAAACGACTGCATAGGCATCGTTGCGTCGCCGATCACTATCATCTTGCCCGATTGCACAGTAAAAGCCGTGCATATAGTCAGCACAAAATACATCACCAGCGGCACCAGTATAGACAGCCTTGACAGATCCTTGCGCACAGAATTGAGCTTTATTAAGCTATCAGCAGGTTTCTTTTTTTCCTTCATAAATTACGAGTCTTCCTCCATTATTGTCACAGCGATAACGTTTTCGGTACTTCGTCTTAAAATTCCCGGGACGCATCTGCCGTCCACGGGGTAATATATTAATATAATTGCATATTATCACAAAAAGGGTAAAGCTCTCCCCTCTCTCAATAAATTGTATAACAAATCCCGACAGGTTTCAACTAACTCCCTGTGAATTATATTTGCACAAAATGTTAAAACATCATACTATTGATTACCAAATGACAAAAACACCCCGGGGTATATTATCCCCGGGGTGAATGTCTTATTACTTTATGCTCTGATATGTGAGCTTGCTGTATGTGTCGGAGAGCTTTACGTCCATTTCCTCCATGAGCTCGTTGTAGAGCGACTTGATGTTGGCCTTGTCGTACTCCTCCTTCATCGAGTCGATGTGAGCATCAACATATTCATCATCAAACGGCAGACGCTTTATGATGAAGTAGCCGTAGCTTTGATTGACCACGAGCTCCTCGGTATACTCGCCCTCTTTGAGCTTGAATGAAGCATCCTTGAATTCCTGAACGAACTTGGTATCAGGTGTCACGAAGTAGCCGTCCTTTGAAGACTCCATTTCCATGCCGGAATCCCAGCCGTATTCCTTTATCAGCTTGTCAAAATCCTCGCCGTCCTTGACCTTCTGAAGAACTTCGTCAGCGACCTTCTTTGCTGCTTTCTGGCACTTTTCCTGGTCAGCGTCGTTGAGCTGCTGGTATGCCTGCTGTTTGAGGCCGTTCTTTGATGCAAGGTCAAGCGAGTCAAACTGCTTCTGTGTCTCGTCGTCAAGCTCTGCCTGCGAGTAGTAAGGAATGAGGATATGCTTTACTCTTGCGTAGTTGTCCTTGTCCTTTAGCAGCTTTCTGAAATCCTTTTCCTTGATAGCATACTTGCCGTCGTGTGTGAGCACCTTAGCATATACCTTCTGGTAAAGAGCTGTCATCTCCTCCATTGACCTGAGCACGTCTTCTGTGAGGTAGTAATCCTTCATGCCCTCAACGAAAGCCTCCTCGGATTCATACTGGCCCTTGATAGTGCTTATATCATTCTCGATATTCTTTTTGTCTTCCTCGTCGAGCTCTATCTTTTCTTCCCTTGCTATCTTGTGGGTCACGAATTCCTGCTTGAGCTGGTTCACCGTGTTGCTGAGCACATCAGGGAAAACGTCCTCTGTAACAGTGTCAGGTGTCAGGCTGTATACGTTGAGCACATAGTAGTAGTAATATCTGAATGTATCAAAGTCGATATCTATGCCGTCAACTGTGAGCATAATGAGGTCAGATGTATCGACCTTTTCGCCGTCGATAGTAAGCGATGCCTCGGGGTGGGTCTTCTCCTCTGTCGAGGAGCCGTCTGTGCTGTCTGCTGTCGAGCTGTCGCCGCCTGAGGTGCTGTCTGTCTGGCTCTCAGCAGATGATGATGTGCTGTCACCCGATGCTGCATCTGACGACGAGCCGTTGCCGCACCCTGCAAAGCATACCGCTGCAACGAGCAGCGAAAGAGTAAATGCCAATGATCTTTTAAGCATGATATATATTTCCTTTCTTTTGTTGTTTTCACGATATAATAACACAATAGATAGTATATCTCATATATGTGTTGATTTTGTAGTGAAAAGCATAAATTTTCTGTGAATTGGAAAATACTTATAAAAAAGATACCGACTTGCGTCAGATGATGTTGAATATCATCGGCGCAGCCGGTACCTCTATTGTTATTTCTTATTAATTCTTTATTCTTTTAAAGCAGCGCTTATCCCTGCGTTGCCTCGTTTGCCTCCTCTATCGAGGGGATAACGATGTTTTCAAGCTCCTCCTGAGTGAAAGGCACGCTCTTTCTCGGGCGGCCGTATATCTTTTCAAGGTCGTCGCCGAAGTAGTGCTTGGTGTCAACAGGCAGGTTCTTCTTTCTGAGAGTGTTCTCAACGCCCTCACGCACGAGAGCATAGAACAGTGCGAATACCGGCACTGCGAGCACCATGCCTGCAAAGCCGAATAAGCCGCCGCCGATAAACAGCGACACGAGCACCCAGAAGCCGGGAAGACCTGTTGAGTTGCCGAGGATCTTGGGGCCTAATACATTTCCGTCAAACTGCTGGAGTGCGAAGATGAATATGAGAAGTGCTATAAACTTGTTCGGCTGAACGAGGAGAATGAATATGCCCGACGGCACAGCTCCTATAAAGGGGCCGAAGAAGGGAATGATATTCGTAACGCCTATTATAACGCTTATCATCAGCGCATAGTCCATATTCATTATCATAAGGCCGATGTAGCAGAGCACGCCTATGATAAACGAGTCTATTATCTTGCCGCCGATAAAGCCCGAGAAAACGCTGTTTGTCTTCTTGAAGAGCCTTATGAGCTTTGTATAGGTGCTCTTTTTGCAGATGGATATGAGTATCTTCTTGGCCTGTGCAAAGAGCGTCTCCTTTGAGAAAAGCAGATAGATAGAAACTATAAATCCGAGCACGAAGTCTTTGAGAACGTTTATGAAATCCCACGCACCCGAGAGGATATCGTTGATGTATGGGCGGAGCTCGTTCAGCGTCGTGCCGAAATCCGAGGTGAATTTCTTTATCGTGTCGGTGAGCGCCTTTTCAACGTGCTTGTTGTTTTTAAAGAGCTTCATCACCCAGTCCTGCGCCGTGTCGGCGTAGCTCGAGAAGTTGTCGATTATCTCGCTGACGCTGTTTAAAAGCTCAGGCACGACTACCCACACAAGGCCGACTATGATGCCTGCGAATATCAGACAGGCCGTCACTACAGCTATCGCCCTTGAAGCCTTTGGCTTGGGCTTGCTTTTGAACACCGTCTTGTTGAGCACGCCCTCTGTCCTCACCATGATAGGGTTCATCAGAAATGCGATGACGACACCCCATGTTATCGGGCTCATAACAGCGACGCACTTGTCAAGGAAATCCATTATCGTATCAGCCTTTAACAGTGCCGCCACGAGCACCACGTTTATGGCTATAACGATAGTCGCATAGAACGCCACGGTATTATACCGCTTGTTCGGAGATATTTTCATTATAACACTCCCACTTGATTATATTTGTTCGCTTTTTGCTGCTATAGGTAAAGCTAACAGTTTACAGTTAACAGTTAACAGTTGCGGTGTCCGCCTTTGGCGGACTTATGGCCATTCGGCCTGTCAACCTGACGATCTTAAGCCAAGCCGCCGGAAAGAAACGCCCGAATGGGCATAATACGCCGCAGGGAAATGTTTTGCAAAGCAAAACTTTCTTCTTATCGGCTTTGCCGATAAGACACGACATCACAATTATGCATTATGCATTCTTAATTCTGCATTATAATTGTGCATTGCAAAGGCGTCCGGTGTCTGACCAGCTTCACAAAGCCAAAAACGAACTATACATATTTTATTATACACTCTCTTTTCCAAAAAATCAATACAAATATCGGGATATTTGGGAAAAATCTTTTGCGTTCATAAAAAATTAATAAGCAAGACTATTGACAAATCGGGGCAAAAGGCATATAATAGGTTTAAAGTTAATATTTTTAAAATCCTGTGAGCAAAGGTAAGTAGCCTTGCAAGAGTGTTTCAGAGAGTCGGCGGCGGTGTGATGCCGATACATAGGCGGCAAGTGTGAATGGATTTGTGAGGAGCGGTGTGAAAGCGTTTTGTGAGTATCACTCGCCGTGTATTCCTACGTTAGTGTGAGAGGGTATGGCGCTGTTAATGCATACATTAACAACAAGTACTCGGTTGAGCGGCACTTTAAGTGCCGGAATTTGGGTGGCACCACGGTTCTATCGTCCCATAGCAGTCTGCTATAGGCGTTAGGGCTTTTTTTATTGCCCTAAGGCAACACCGCACGACCACCGGCTGCGCCTTTGTATGTCATCTGCTTGCATATTTTCCGTCATATCGCCCAAATTCTCCTTGCCGGGCGGTAGCCCGCCTGCGTCAAATTCAGGTGATCTGACGAAAAATCTGTCTGCGTATCTGACACACATTGGTCGTGTGGTATTGCCTTAAAATTGAAAGGAGCAAATCAATATGTTATTTCCAGAGATCGAAACAGTAAAAGAGCTGCTGAAAGAATACAAGACAGTTCCCGTGTTCTATGAGCTGCTTGTTGACCAGTTCACCCCGATAAGGCTTTTTAACTGCCTGCATGAAAGATACAAAAACTGCTTCATACTTGAATCAGTTGACAACAAAGACCAGTGGGGGCGCTATTCCTATGTCGGCATCGACCCCAAGGAAGAGATAATCATAAACGGCAGCACTGCGACTGTAAAGAAGGCTGACGGCACAAAGCGTGATGCTCAGATAGCTGACCCGAAGGACTTTTTGCAGAGCATACTCGATGAGCACCGCTCGCCCAGGATAAACGGCTATCCCAAGCTCACAGGCGGCCTGATAGGCTATTTTGCATACGACTGCGTGCGCTACTATGAAAAGACGCTCACCTCTCCCCCGAAGGACGACCTCGGTATGCCCGACATCGACCTGCACATCTTTGACGAGCTGGTAGCCTACGACCACCTTTCAAACAAGGCTGTAATAATCTTAAACATCAACACCGAGAGCGACATTGAAGCTCAGTATGCAGCCTGCACAAGGCGTGCTGAGGAGATAATCGAAGTTTTAAGAAGCTACACTCCGGGGGAGAGAGCTCCCAGGAACGAGAACAGAGAGCTCACAGTAAAATCAAACATCACCAAGGAGCAGTATCTTGCAAATGTAAAGAAGGCCAAGGAATACATCAGAGAGGGCGATATCTTCCAGGTAGTCCCCTCGCAGAGATTTGAGGTAGACCAGCCGCCCGAGAGCTTTGATGTTTACAGAATGCTGAGAACTACAAACCCCTCGCCTTACCTTTACTACTTCTCGCACGAGGATTATGCTATAGCAGGCGCATCGCCTGAGATGCTCGTGTCGGTAAATGACGGCGTGATAGTAAACAAGCCTATCGCCGGCACTATAAAGCGCGGCCTTACTAACGATGAGGACAAGAAAAATGAGCAGACGCTCCTTAATGACCCCAAGGAAAGAGCAGAGCACACGATGCTTGTTGACCTCGGCCGGAACGATGTCGGCAAGGTGAGCAGCTTCGGCAGTGTGAGTGTTGCAGAGTATATGGCTGTAGAGCGCTACTCAAAGGTAATGCACCTTGTATCGACTGTAAAAGGTGAGCTTGCTGATGACAAGAGACCTCTTGATGCTCTCATGGCGCTCCTCCCGGCAGGAACGCTCTCGGGCGCACCCAAGGTAAGGGCTATGGAGATAATCGACGAGCTTGAAACTACAAAGCGTGGCCTTTACGGCGGCACGGTCGGCTATCTTGCGTTCGACGGCTCGATCGACACCTGCATAGCTATAAGAACAGTGCTTTTCAGAAACGGCAAGGCTTACGTTCAGGCAGGCGGCGGTGTCGTTGCCGACTCTGACCCCGAGAAGGAATATGAGGAGTCGGTAAACAAGTCGATGGCAGTAATCAATGCGATAAAAGAAGCTAACAAGCTATAAGATATATGGAGGGTAAATCAAAATGGCAAACGAGAAGGAAATAATCTTAACAGGCGACAGACCGACAGGGTCATTACACTTAGGGCACTATGTAGGCTCGCTCAGAAAGAGAGTCGAGATGCAGAACACAGGCAAGTATCTCCCCTTTATAATGATCGCAGACTTACAGGCGCTCACAGACAACGCAGAGAACCCCGAGAAGATAAGAGAGAGCATCCTGGGCATAACTCTTGACTACCTCGCAGCAGGGCTTGACCCCGAGAAGTGCAACATCTTCGTGCAGTCGCATATCCCGGCACTCTACGAGCTGCCGATGTACTACTCAAACCTTGTTACTATGTCAAGGTTAGAGCGCAACCCCACAATAAAGAACGAGATAAAGATGCGTGGCTTTGAGCGCTCTATCCCGGTAGGCTTTATGACATATCCTATCTCGCAGGCAGCGGATATCACGGCTTTCAAGGCAAAGTACGTCCCCGTCGGTGAAGACCAGCTGCCGATGCTCGAACAGGCAAGAGAGATAGTTTCATCATTCAACAGGATATACAAGTGCGAGATACTCGTTGAGCCGCAGGCTGTGCTCCCTGACAACGAGAGCTGCAACAGGCTTGTGGGCATCGACGGCAATGCAAAGATGTCAAAATCTCTCGGCAACTGCATCTACCTTAAGGACGATGAGAAGACCCTTAAGGAAAAGGTCATGAGTATGTACACCGACCCGACACACATAAACGTTTCCGACCCCGGCCACACAGAGGGCAACCCGGTGTTCATATACCTCGATGCTTTCTGCACAGACGAGATGATACAGGAATACGCTCCCGACTACAAGACGCTCGAAGAAATGAAGGAGCACTACCGCAGGGGCGGCCTTGGCGACATGAAGTGCAAAAAGCTCTTAAACAGCGTGATGCAGGAGACCCTTAAGCCGATAAGAGAGCGCAGAGCACAGTTTGAGGGCGACAGGCAGTATCTGCTCGACATACTCAAAAAAGGCACCGAGCGTGCAGTCGAGATATCAAACAAGACAGTAGCAGAGGTAAGGGCCGCAATAGGTATCGACTACTTTACCGACAGCACATTCCTGGATAAATTCGTGAAGTAACAACTGAAAGGGACGATACACCATGATACTGATGATAGATAATTACGACAGCTTCACTTACAACCTTTATCAGGCTATCGGCGTGCTCTATCCCCACATCGAGGTAAAGAGAAACGACGAGATAACTCTTGACGAGATAGAAAAGCTCGCTCCCGAGGGCATTATCCTCTCCCCCGGCCCCGGCAGGCCTGCTGATGCAGGCATCTGCGAGGAGCTTATAAAGAGATTCAGCGGCAAATACCCTATCTTAGGCGTATGCCTTGGCCACCAGGCAATAGCTGAGGCCTTCGGCGGAAAGATAATACACGCAAAAGAGCAGCTCCACGGCAAGCAGACAGAGATAAGCATAAACACAGCCAACCCTCTTTTTGCAGGGCTTACAAAGAGCATAAAGGCTGCACGCTATCACTCGCTCGTGGCTGACAGCGTTACGCTGCCCTCCTGCCTGTCTGTCATCGCAACTGACGACACAGCTCAGATAATGGCACTTCAGCACAGAGAGCACAAGACCTACGGTGTGCAGTTCCACCCCGAGAGCATACTGACAGATACAGGCATGAAGATGATAGACAACTTCCTCACTAACATCTGCGGTGTCAAGACTACAAAGGCTGCTCTCCCCTCTATCCCCGACGGCGAGAGAACAGAGCTTGTAAAGTTTATAAGAAAGGTAGTTGACAAGGGCGAGCACCTGACTGAGCAGGAGAGCTTTGAGGCTGTTGACATCATCATGAACGACAGGGCAACAAACGCTCAGATAGCCTGCCTGCTCACAGCAATGAGGCTCCAGGGCGAGAATGTTGACGAGATAACAGGCTTTGTAAAGGGCATGAGAAAGAACATGACCGAAGTTATCCCCGACACACCTGTTTTAGAGATAGTAGGCACAGGCGGCGATCTTTCGTTCAGCTTCAATATCTCGACTACCTCGGGCTTTGTTATCGCAGGCGCAGGCCAGGCAGTTGCAAAGCACGGCAACAGGGGCGTTTCTTCAAAGAGCGGTGCGGCAGACGTGCTCGAAGCTCTCGGCTGCAACATCTCCCTCTCGCCTGACAAGGCAAAGAGCCTGATAAACGAAGCAGGCTACACATTCCTCTTTGCGCAGAAGTATCACTCCGCAATGCGCTTTGTAGGCCTTACAAGAAGACAGATAGGCGTAAGAACCATATTCAACATCTTAGGGCCTTTGGCAAACCCTGCAAAGGCTGAGTATATGCTGCTCGGTGCATACAGCGACGAGCTGCTTGAAAACATGGCAAAGGTGCTCATGAACATCGGTGTCAAAAGCGCTATGCTCGTTCACGGCCAGGACGGCTTTGACGAGATATCCATATCCGCTCCGACAACTGTATGCGAGGTAAGAGACGGCAAGATAATCAAGTACGAGATATGCCCTGAGGATTTCGGTCTTAAACGCTACAACAAATCAGACGTTACAGGCGGCGAGGCAAAGGACAACGCAGCTATCACCAAGGGCGTGCTTGACGGCAGCATAACAGGTGCCAAGAGAGACATCATTCTCTTAAACGCAGGCTGCGCACTCTATGTAGCACACAAGGCAGACACGATAAAGGACGGCATCGAGCTTGCAAGACAGAGCATCGACAGCGGCGAGGCTCTTAAGAGACTTGAAATGTTTGCAGAGCTTTCAAACGAGGGTTAACAGATGATACTTGACGATATAGCATTAAAAAGACGTGAGCAGCTTGAACGTGAAAAAGCTCTTATCGGCGATAACGCAAAGGAGCTTGCTTTAAGCTGCGGCCTGAAGACATATTCGCTCAGACAAGCGCTTAAGCGTGACACGCTCTCGGTCATAGCAGAGGTAAAGAAAGCATCGCCCTCAAAGGGGCTGATAAAGCCTGATTTTATGCCTTTGGAGACAGCTCTTGAATACGAGCGCTGCGGTGCGAACGCTATCTCCTGCCTGACTGAGGAGCACTACTTCCAGGGCAGCAACGATTATCTTAAAAGCATCACAGAGCGTGTGAATATACCCGTGCTGCGCAAGGATTTCGTGATAGACGAGTTTCAGGTCTACCACGCAAGGCTCTTAGGTGCAAGCGCTGTGCTGCTTATCTGTGCGATACTTGACGACGAGCAGCTTGAAAGGTACACTTTCGCTGCACATTCGGTCGGGCTCGAGGTGCTCATGGAAGTTCATGACGAGAATGAGCTTGAAAGGGCTTTAAAAACTGACGCTGACCTTTTAGGCATCAACAACCGAAACCTTAAGGACTTCACAGTTGACCTTGACACGACAAGGCGGCTCGCATCTCTCGTGCCTGATGACAGAGTGCTCGTATCAGAGAGCGGCATCAGGGATAACGCAGACATGAAGCAGGCTCGCAAAAACGGCGCTGACGCGGTGCTCATAGGCGAAACGCTGATGAGGGCTGACAGCATAGGCGGCAAGCTGCTTAAGCTTCGTGAGGGCGTGTAAAAATGAGCGTAAAGGTAAAAATATGCGGCCTGCGCAGGGCTGAGGACATTCTCTCAGTCAACAGGCACAGGCCTGATTACGCAGGGTTTATACTAACGCAGGGCTTTCGCAGAAGCATCACGGCAGAGGACTTTAAGGAGCTTGTTTCACAGCTTGATAAGGGTATAAAGTCAGTCGGCGTGTTCGTAAACGAGCCTATCGACAGTTTAAGAGACAGCTTTGCGCCTTACCTTGATGTGATACAGCTGCACGGCAATGAAAACGATGAATACATCTCACAGCTGCGTGAGTTTTTTAAAGGCGAGATATGGAAGGCGGTAAGGGCAAAGACCGCCGCCGACATAGAAGCCGCCGACAGGCTCAGTGCCCACAGGCTGCTTATCGACAGCTTTGTTGAAGGTGTTGCAGGCGGCACAGGCAAGACGGCTGACACGGCTGTTATCATGGCCGCAGAGTTTAGTAAGCCTTTCCTGCTTGCAGGAGGGATAGATGTAGAAAACGCCGTAACGCTTGCTAAAGAGCTTAGACCCTTCGGGCTTGACATATCAAGCTCGGTCGAGACAGACAGCTTTAAAGACGATGACAAGATACGCAGGATGATCTCACTCATAAAGGAGGAAACGTAACATGGGAAATATCGGAAGATTCGGGCAGTTCGGCGGACAGTATGTTCCCGAGACTGTTATGACGGCAGTTCACGAGCTTGAAGCTGCTTACGATAAATTCAAAGACGACCCGCAGTTTAAGGAGGAGCTCAAAGCGCTTTACAGAGACTATGCAAACCGCCCCTCTATGCTCTACTACGCCGAGAAAATGACCAAAGACTTAGGCGGTGCTAAAATATACATCAAGCGTGAGGACTTAAACCACACAGGCGCTCACAAGATAAATAACGTGCTCGGTCAGGTGCTGCTTGCCAAGAAAATGGGCAAAAAGCGCATAATCGCCGAGACAGGTGCAGGCCAGCACGGCGTTGCGACAGCTACGGTATGCGCTCTTATGGGGCTTGAATGCGAGGTATACATGGGCTCTGAGGACATGAGAAGACAGTCGCTCAATGTATACAGAATGAACCTCTTAGGTGCCAAGGTAACAGGCACAGACTCAGGCACAGCTACCCTCAAGGACGCTATAAACGAGGCTATGCGTGACTGGTGCTCGCACATCGACACGACATTCTACTGCATAGGCTCTGTCATGGGCCCGCACCCCTACCCCGTAATGGTAAGGGATTTCCAGAAGATAATCTCAGAGGAGATAAAGGAGCAGATGCTCGCTAAAGAGGGCAGGCTGCCTGACTGCGTAGTTGCCTGCTGCGGCGGCGGCTCGAACGCTATGGGCGCTTTCTATGACTTTATTGAGGACAAGAGCGTGCGTCTTGTCGGCGCAGAGGCAGCCGGCAGAGGTGTTGACTCGCCCGACAATGCAGCTACCATGGCAAACGGCAGTCTTGGCATCTTCCACGGCATGAAGTCGCTTTTCTTACAGGACGAATACGGCCAGATAGCGCCTGTATACTCTATCTCCGCCGGTCTTGACTACCCGGGCATAGGCCCTGAGCACGCATACCTGAAAGAAACAGGCAGGGCTGAGTATGTGCCGATAAGCGATGCGCAGGCAGTCGAGGCTTTTGAATACCTCTCACGCACCGAGGGCATTATCCCGGCGATCGAGTCTGCACACGCTGTTGCTGCGGCTCTTGACATAGCACCAAAGATGAACAAAGACCAGATACTTGTCATAAACCTCTCGGGCAGAGGCGACAAGGACGTATACTCGATAGCAAAATACAAGGGGGTCGATCTCGTTGAGCAATAGGATAGATCTATGCTTTGAGCAGCTGAAAGCTCAGGGCAAAAAGGCACTTATAACATTCGTAACAGCCGGCGACCCGGACATGGCGACGACCGAAAAGACAGTTCTCGAAATGTTTGACAAGGGCGCTGACATAATAGAGCTCGGCGTTCCCTTTTCCGACCCGATAGCTGAGGGGCCGACAATACAGAGAGCATCGCTTCGCTCACTAAATGCAGGCACAACGCTTGACAAGATATTCGACCTTGTAAAGAGCCTGAGGGAAAAGACCGACAAGCCGCTGCTTCTGATGATGTACATAAACACGATCTACAAGTACGGCACCGAGCGTTTCTTTGAAAACTGCAAGGCTTATCAGATAGACGGTGTGATAGTTCCCGATATGCCGTTTGAGGAGCGTGACGAGATCCAGGAGACAGCCGACAAATACGGCATCTACAACATCAACCTCGTAGCCCCGACCTCGAAGGAGCGCATCAAGATGATAGCCGAGGAGTCAAAGGGCTTTGTATACGTTGTTTCCTCGCTGGGCGTTACCGGCACGAGAAAAGAGATAACCACCAACTTCGACGAGCTGCTGACCCCCTTCAAGGAGGGCAACTACTGCCCCTACTGCATAGGCTTCGGCATCTCGGACGCAGAGCAGGCAAAGAAGATATCAAAGTATGCTGACGGCGTCATCATAGGCTCTGCCATCGTCAACATCGTAGCACAGCAGGGTACAAACTGCCCGAAGGCAGTAGGCGAATTCGTAAACGGCATGAAAACTGCCATGAACAGCTAAAACAAAAGCGGCCGCAAGGCCGCTTTTGTAGTTAACAGTTAACAGGTAACAGGTAACAGTTGAGGTGTCGCCTCACGGCGACGTATGGCCATTCGGCCGTGCTACCGAAGGGTCGAGGGGCGACCGGAAAGCCCCTCGTGTACCCTCTGAGGGCGAGAGAACCGCCTTGAAGGTGATTAGTCCAACTAAATAGCTTCGAGGGTAGTCTCTCGCTTTGCTCACGCTACAGGTAGGGGGGCTTTCCGGTCGCCCCCCTGCTTCGGCTTCGCCTACGCCACCCCCTTCGGGTGCAAATCTAACAACTTAGCTTAAATCGTCCGACTCACACGCCAATACCTAAGCCGTTTACTATTAACTGTTAACTGCAAAAAGAGTTATCTCTTTTTGTAAAGCAGCAGCTCGGGGTCTTTGCATTTCTCGCCGTATGTGCTGATGAGAATGAACTCCGCATTTGCAAGCACACCGAAGCAGCGGCCGTCTGCGGATTCGAGCTGATTGCCGAGGTATGTCGCACTCTTGTCAAGAAAGCTGACCGCCGCACCGCTCGGGAGCGGATACGCAAGATCAACATAGCTGCCGACAAGGGCATTGAGCTTGTCCACTTTCGGCATACCGGGAATACCGAGTGCGTTTATCTCATCGACAAGCCGGCGTTTGAAGTCTTCAAAAGCTCCGTCATTTGCAAGCTCGCTGTGGTTCTTCCAGTAACCAAGCGTCGGCAGAAAGCCCTTAAGATGCGACCTTTTCTGCTCGTCTGTAAGATCATTGCCCGGCCAGTTTTTAACGCATACGTCTATCAGGTCGTCCATGTCGCTGTACATATACTCACCGTCGGCGTAGCACCACTTGCAGTAGTCGGTATCAGGCTTGCCGTCCTTGCCGATGCTTATAATGTCTTCTTCAAGCGGCATTCCGCAGCACTGGCAGATAAGCTGCGACGGCTCGCCTAAAATAGCGTTTATCGACACGCCGAAGACCTCAGAGAGAAGTCTTAACGTATCAGTGTTCGGAACTGTGTCGCCGTTTTCCCAGCGTGAGACTGCCTGACGGGTGACAAATACCTTCTGTGCAAGCTCATCCTGAGAAAGACCGTGTTTTGTCCTGAGCTGTAAGATCATATCCTTTGTTTCCATACTTATCCCTCCTTGTGCTTATTATATCACCTGTAGGTTGAGCCGTCAAGCAACAGGCAGTTGCTATTAAAATGCAGAATTAAGAATGCATAATGCATAATTAATTGAACCTGTATAATAAAACTACACATTTGAAGTTAATAATGATATAATATAAAAAAAGGAGTTGGCTTCAAATGAGCACACATGGAGAAAACAGTCGGGAATTCAAATTTAAGATCATGGAACTGCACTTCAAAGATAACATATCTGTGAAAGTGTTATCCGAAAAATTCGCAATACCGGAGCAAACGATCTACACATGGCGCAGAGAGTACAGAAAGTACGGCGAGGATGCATTTGTAGGCTGTGGGAAACAGCGTCCGCAGGATGCAGAACTTAGGCGATTGAAGAAAGAAAACGAAAAGCTCAGGATGCAGGTAGAGATCTTAAAAAAAGTTGCGGCATATCAGGCAGAGCAAGAGTCAAAGAAAAGATAGATGACTTGCGGGCGAGAGGATTGGATAAATATCCGATCAATCTGGTATGTCAGACTCTCGGGATAAGTACAAGATCATATTATGACCGAAAGGAAAACCCTCGCAGCAACAAAGAAAAAGAAGATCTGGAGCTTGTAGAGAAAATGCAGACGATCTTCGCTGAAAGCTATGAGGAGTATGGCAGAGTGCGTATGAAAAAAGCACTTGAAGAAGCCGGATACCCGATGAGTGAGGGGAAAGTCGGAAGGCTGATGCGTCAAGGAAATATGTACCCGAAAAAATGCAAAAAATATAGGGCAACGACCAACAGCAGGCACAAGTATCAAGTTGCAGAAAATCTTCTTGACCGCAATTTTAATGCTGATAAGCCAAACCGAAAGTGGTGCGGAGACAGCACTTACATATGGACAGACGAAGGCTGGCTGTACGCAGCAGGGATAATAGACCTATGTGCACGTGATTGTGTCGGATTAAGCTTTAGCAGCAAACACACGCAGGAGCTGATGATCGATTCGCTTGATCAGGCATTCAAAAAATACAAGCCGGGCGAAGGACTGCTGTTCCATTCTGACCGAGGCGTGCAATATGCTTCCAATGCATACAAAAACAAGCTTCATAAGTACAATATGATCCAAAGCATGTCTCGAAGCGGTGTGCCATATGACAATGCACCTATGGAAAGCTTCTGGGCAACGGTCAAAAATGCCTGTGTACATGGCTGTAGGTTCAAAACGAGGAAGGAAGCCGAGCTAAAAATATTTGAATACGTCTTTGGCTTTTACAACACACATCGTTATCACAGCTCAAACGGCTTAAAAACGCCATATGAGCTCAGAAATGAAAAGCTTTCTATTGGCTGATATCAATAGTTTTATTAACTTTATGTGTGCAGAAAACTTGACAGGTTCAATTCACTATTCACTATTCATTATTCACTGAGCGAAGCGTTTCTCCTGTTTCATACCGCAAACACATTCGTCTCCCACGAGGGGTAGTAGGGGTACTGGCGCAGGTATATCCGGCTGCCGGGGCGGAGGGTATCAAGCAGAAGTATCAGCCTGTAGAAATCATACGGCCTGTGATAGGCTGCTGTGCAGATTTTTGGACTGTATTTTTCTATCGTTTTTTTGCTGCCGAGCAGCGCCTGAACGTCTGCGCCCTCGACGTCGTATTTGATGTATGTCACTTCCCTGCCGTCAAGATAACTGTCAAGGCTCCTGCCGCTTACGATCCTGCCCTTGTCCGAGACTGCTGACTGCCTGCCGGACGATGCAGAGAAGAAAAGCTGCGTGTCACTGTCCCACGCTGCGGCGTTTATAAAGTCTGTGTTGTCAAGCGTCAGGTGCGACCTTACGAGCCTTCGGAAATTGCGCATATCCGGCTCAAAACAGTAGATGTGCCTGTACTTTCCGCCGGTGTGAGACAGCAGCTCGTCCACCGTGTCGCCTGTGTATGCACCAAGGTCGCAGACTATCTCATCGGCGGTGGGGTTTATGATGTCCGTGCAGCTCTTAGATGGTGCGGTGAATGTCTTTTTAAGATAGCTGATATCGCCCGTTATCTTGAATCGGCAGAGGTCTTCAAACACCTCTCTTGACTTATCATCACAGAGCAGAGAATAGGCTTTTTCAACGCTTTTGTAATCGTCCAGAAAAACGGCCTTTTCAAAAAAGCTGTCATCAGCCACAGACAGCTCGGGGGCAATGAGCGTGTGGCGCTTTGCTATCCCCTCTATGCGCTCCATAACGTCAGGGAGCGATGTGCCAAAGGCAAGCACTGCGTAAAAATCACCATACCGCTCCTCTGCCTCACTCAGGCTTAAAACATCAAAGCCGTGAAAGCTCCTCTCACGCTTGAAATCATCGCTTGCAAAAATGCCTGCCGGCCTGATGCCGAAGCGTTCAAAAACAAAAAACAGCTTTTCACAGCCGTTGCCCGTCCCGTAGATAAGGACGGGCTTGTCGGCTGCTGCAAGCCTTGTAAATGAAAAATTAAGTTCTGCAAGCTCTTTTTTATCGAGCGCCATTACATGAAATCTCCGTCTTCATGCAGGAACTCGCCGCCCGAGCCCACCATGTCACGGCCTCTGATCTTGTACTTGTCACGGTTGATGTTGATGTGAGTTTCAAGAAGGTTTAATACCTTTCTTGGCTCCTTTACCGAGTCGATGACCTTGATAGGGGTATCGACGTCCTTGACGTGTACCATGATAGTGCCGCATTTGAACATTCTCTCCCAGAGCGAGAGCTTCAGCTTTTTGTCGGTCACTCTGTAGAGGTCGAACTCGTCCTCAGTGATGCTTAAAAAGCCGCTTCTGGTTATAAACTTTTCCTCAGTGAGAAAATATCTTGTGAATGATATCGGCAGGCCGAAAAGTGTCCTTTTCTTGTCTGTCCACAGATAATCGAAATCATTTTTCATAGGTCTTGACCTCCCCGTATTTCTTTTATGATATGATACCATATTTTGCTTTGATTGTCAAGGATATCCGGCAGGTTCTTATGAAGCCACGCCGTCAGCGCCGAGCTTTACGCCGTCTACCTTCTTGCTGCGCTGCATCGAGCCTTTTTCGTTGAAGTAATAGCGCTTGCCGTCTATCGTGTTCCAGCCGGTGTATACCTTGCCTGTCTCGCCGCAGTAGAAGGTCTTTCCGTTGTATGTCACCCAGCCCTTCTTGACAGCACCCGTGTCGCCGAAGCAGTATACATAGCCGTCGATCTTCTTTAAGCCCTTTACCACAGCGCCGTTGTCAAAGAAATATCTCTTGCCGCCGACTGTCTTCATGCCGTTTAAGAGCTTTCCGTCGTCGCCGAAGCCGTAGAGCACGCCGTCTATCTTGGTGACACCCTTTGCAGCCTTGCCCTCAGCGCCGAAGTAGTAGGTCGAGCTGTTGATCGTCACCCAGGTATTCTTCGCAACGCCGTTTAGGGTGCAGTAGTAGATGTTGCTGCCGTCCTTCTGAACGCCGAGCTTAAGTCTTCGATCATCGCCGAAGCAGAACAGGTTCTTCTTGATGATATGCCAGCCTGTGACCGCCTTGCCCTTTTCGTCAAAGTAGTAGTAATAGCCGTTTTCCGACTTGATAACGTCCTTTACAGGCAGGCCGTCCTCGTAGTAGTAAACGTCCGAGCCCTTCTTTACAAAGCCCGAGGGCAGCACGCCGTCGCTGTCAAAGGCGTATTCCTTGTCGCCTATCTTAAGCTCGCCTGTTGCCATAATGCCGAAGTCGCCGAAGTAGTAGCTCTTGCCCTCTATCGTCTGCCAGCCGAGGTATTTCTCGCCTGTCGTCTCGTCAAAGTAGAAGGTGTATCCGTCAACTGTCATAAAGCCCTGCGCCACAACGCCCGTCTTCTCATCTGTATAGCCGAGCTTGAAAAGGTTCTTTTTGAGCTTTTCAAAGGCCTCGAATTCGAGCTTGTCGTAGGTCTTGTCCTCCGGCTTGTAATCGTACTTCTCAGGCTCCTTCTTGGTCTTTGCCTCGTACTTTATCTTTGTCAAGAAGTCCTGCTCCTTCTGCTTCTGGTCGTCTGTGTGCTTGTTGTAGTCGTGCCAGCCCTTTATCAGGACGTGGTGCTTGTCGAAGTAGTAATACTTGTCATCAACGCACATAAAGCCCACATTGAGCACGCCCGACTTGCCGCAGTAGTAGTCCTTCTTCTCTATCGTCTGCCAGCCTGTGAGCAGCTGGTACTTGCTGTTAAAATAATAAGTATGCGCATTTATCTCGGTAAAGCCCAGAGCCGCCGAGCCGTCTTCTTTCAGGTAATACTTCTTGCCCTTTTGCTGTATCCAGCCCTTGGCCATCTGGCCGTTCTCCTCAAAGAAATACCTGTTGCCGTCGATGTCAGCCCAGCCCTTTGTGAGCTTGCCGTCCTCCCCGAAGTGATATTTCTCCTTGTTTATCTTGTGCCAGCCGAAGAATATCTCGCCTGTCTCGTCGTCGCCGTAGTAGAGGTCTTTGCCGATGAGTATCCACCCCTTGCAGACAACGCCGTTTACATCGCAGTAATACTTCTTTCCGTCAAGGTCGAGCCAGCCGTAGTGCATCTTGCCGTCGGCTTCAAAGTAGTAGGGTATGCTGTCGATATCGACAAAGCCCTTGACCATCGTGCCGTCCTCAAGGAAATAATACTGGTTGTCGTTTATCTTAGCCCAGCCTTTGAGCTTCTGGCCTGAGGTGTTATAGTAAAACAGGTCATCGCCGCTTTGCGAGAAGCCGTCGAATGTAAAGCCGTGGTCGTCAAAGAAATACTCCGAGCCGTTAAGATCAACAAGGCCTGTTCTGAATATACCTGTTTCGGGAGAGAGGTAATACATCTCGCCGTCTATCTCAGTCTCGCCGCGCTGGATAACGCCTGCATCGTCGAGGTAGTAGGTATAGCCCTCATACTCCTGCCAGCCGCTTTGTGTAAAGCCGTCGGCGGAGAAGATATAGTCTGCGTTATCTATAGTCTGGTAGCCCATAGCACGCACGCCCTTACCCACTATATAGAAGCGGTTGCCGTCCTTATCGGTATGCCAGCCGTCGGAATAGTTTGCCTGATAGTAGAAATACCCTGCAAATCCTCCGCCCACAGCCACCGAGCAAAGCACCGCCGTTATTGCCGCCCCGACCGAGCCGGCTTTTCTTTTCTTTATGCTGTCTGCTCCCACTTGTAGCACGATTCCTTTCCTTTATCAATTCACAATGCCTTTTTTAATGCATAATTCATAATGCATAATGCATAATTAAGGTGTCCGCCGTTGGCGGACGGATGGCCATTCGGCCTGTCAATCCGACGATTTCAGCTAAGCCGCAGGCTTTGCACCCGAAAGGTGTCTGTCTTCGTCTTCTTCGTCTAAGCTGTAGGCTATTCACCCGAAGGGGGTGAGCGGCAGCTCCGCTGCCGCAGGGGGGCGACCGGAAAGCCCCCCTACCCGTAGCGTAGGAATAAGCAAAGCCCTCGCCGTGAGCTAAAGCGTCCGGGTGCTTACCTTCAAGGGAGCACTCTCGCTCCCATAGGGTACACGAGGGGCTTTCGAGCCGGCTTTGTCGGCTCATGCGCCACCTCGACCCTTCGGATATGCGCCTGCGGCGCACACCTTAACTATTCACTATTCATTCTTCACTATTCACTATTCACTAAGCGCAGCGTTTCCGCCCGAATGGGCATAAGCGCCGCAGGCGCACCTTAACTGTTACCTGTTACCTGTTACCTGTTAACTGACCAAGCGCCGCACCGGGGCTATTCACTATTCATTATTCACTATTCACTATTCACTGAGCGAAGCGTTACCGCATTCTTAATTCTGCATTATTACATTATACCACATATCAACGGATTTTTCAAGTGAAAGGTGTGTGAAATCTTGCACAGGGGCTGAAACTTCCAGCCTTTGGCAGATGTGTATTTTTGCTTGCATTTTCCGGTAAGATGTGCTATAATAGTTGTATATGTACATAAATGAGGGTGAATTTTATGAAACTGATATATGCAATAGTCAATAACGACGATACATATGCCGTGAGCAAGGGGCTCGGCGATGCAGGTATTAGGGCTACAAAGCTCGCTACTACAGGCGGTTTCCTTATGAAGGGCAATACGACATATATGATATGCTGCGATGAGACAATGGTCGATAAGGTCATCGAGATATGCCGCCAGTACTGTAAAAAGAGAAAGCAGACGGTGAGCGCTGCTTCCGTTATGGGCGGTGCTGCTGACCCTGCGTCTACTATGGAGATAACTATCGGCGGCGCTACTATCTTCGTTACCGATATAGAACGCTTCGAGCAGGTGTGATATGCTGCTTGCAGGAAATGAGCATATAAAGAGCCTGACACGCTCGATGATACAAAAGGGGCGTGAACCCCATTCGCTCATGATAACAGGCGAGCACGGGCTCGGGAGAAAGACTGCGGCTAAGTATATCGCCTCTGCGATGCTCTGCGAGAGGGGCGACGGTGTGCCGTGTGAGAGGTGCCGTACCTGCCGTATGATAAAAGACGGCATACACCCCGACTTTATGACCCTGAAGCCCAACGACAACGGCAACTACCCTGTCGAGGAGATAAGAGAGGTCGTCGCTGACGCTGTGGTCGCACCAAACGAGGGCAGGCTCAAAATCTATCTTATCCCGGACTTTGACCGCTCGAAGATAACAGGTGAGCAGGTGCAGAATATCCTGCTAAAGCTCATCGAGGAGCCGCCCGACCATGTCGTGATGATACTCACGGCCGATTCGAGAGAGGTTTTCCTGCCGACTATCCTTTCCAGGACGGTGTGCTTAAGCGTTGCTCCCTGCACGGGTGAGGAATGTGCGCAGTATATAGGCTCGCTTGAAAAATACGACTACGGCGAGATAGCTTCTGCTTCACAGTCGCTCGGCGGCAATATAGGCAGCTGTATAGAATACCTCGAAAAGGGTGCAATATACACGGCGACAGAGAATGCCCGTGCGATAGCTGACAGCCTGCTGCGTGGTGATGAGTACGAGCTGCTCAAAGCCCTCACCGACTGCGACAGCAAAAAGGGGCAGCTTCGTCTGACGCTTACGCAGCTTAGCCTTGTAGCAAGAGACAGCGCCGTGTCAACAGTCGGCGGTGAGCTGATAAGCTGTGCAAAGAATGCCGCAAAAGAGCTCGGTGCCAGATACGGCAAGACACGCAGCGATAAGCTCTACCGGCTGATAAACGAATATATCAGCCGCCTTGACCGCAACTGCTCAAAAACACTTGTGATAAATTCGCTGTGCGCTTGCATGGCAAATGTTTAGAATATTTAAATATGGATATTGCAAACAAAAAAGAACTGAAAGATATATTTGCGCTCTTTTCGGACAAAGAGCCGGTGTCTATAGAGATCATAGAAACAGGCAAGGGCGAGACGGATTTTCGCTGCACGCTGATATTCACGGCAGATGACGGGTCAAGGCTCGTTATAAAGCTGAGCGACAATGATTTCACCTCGCCCGAAAGAATAAAGGTATGGCAGAGAATATCGGAGGAATACAACGCCCTCGGCTGCTACTGTCCTAAAATTTACACAGATAAAAGCGGTGGCTTCCCCTGTGCTGAGTATAATGGTCACAGCTGTGTGGCTTATGCAGAGGAATATGCAAAATACCGTCTGCTGCAGGAGCGTGACTTTGACGGCGACAGAGAGACAGGCGAGATATCCCGTGCAAAGTGGCTGCTGACTGCAAAGGCGGCGGCAAAGCATTTTGACTTTGCGCCGTTCCCGTCGGGCTACTGCCTGTTTGAGCGCTTCTGCCCGAGCGATAAGACCGACGAGGTGACAGAGCAGGCGCAGGAGTGGAAAGCGCAGGCACAAAAGCTACCCGATAAGTTTCAGGCGCAGGTAAGGCGGATAATTCAGCTGTGGCTTGACAACAGAGCACAGCTTGAAAAGGTCTACCCCACCCTGCCGACTTCCGTTTTTCAGGCAGACTTAAACTCTACAAATCTGCTCGTTGACGATGAAAGTAATTTTGCAGGGCTTATTGATATGAATATCAGCGGCAGAGAGGTTTTTCTCAATTACATTTTCAGAGAGAATTTCAGCCGGGATTTTGAGAGCGAGATATATAAAATCCGCAGGGTGCTGTGTATTACTTCACAAGAGTACATATTTTCGGACAACGAAAAAGAATATGCGCTTATGCTCTACCGCTGCCTGAAGCCGATAAGAAAGGACTTTGAGATAGAGGAGCTGCTGAATGAAAAAGCAGATGATGAACAAATACAGAAATGTCTTGACAGGTGCGAGCATTACCTGACAGCAGACATCGACTTTAAAACATATATGAATAACAGAACGGAGGAAAACCCTTGAAAATAATAGGTGTACGCTTTAAAAGCGTATTTTAAACATGACCGCCCTGACGGGCATCATACCTCAATTGTGCATTGAGAAAGAGGTCACATTGATGAACAAAAAAGCAAAAATGACAGCCCGTATATTGGCATGGGTATTTTTTCTTTTCGGGTTTGGAGTATTTGCGTATTCCAATATCGTAAGTCCGCTGAAATATAAATACCCGCTGGGCTTTGGTGCGTTTTTGACAGCACTTATAATAAGCAAGCTGTTTACATACAATGAAAAGATGAAAGCCTCAAAGATCATTTTTGCAGGTGATATAATACTTATAGTTTGTATGCTGATACTGACGGCCGTATCATTCCTGAGAGCATGAACCCTGAGAGTATGAACGATAAAAATCGCCCGATATGGGGCTCGTCTGCTTACGCAGACAGCCAAGTTTCGCAAAGCGAAACTTGCAATAAACGGCGCAGCCGATACATTCATTATGCATTATGCATTATGCATTATGCATTGTAAAAAGCATTATGCATTGTAACAGAACGGAGGAAAACCCTTGAAAATAATAGGTGTACGCTTTAAAAGCGTGGGAAAGGTCTACTACTTCAACCCCAAGGGGGTAAAGGTGAAAATAGGCGATAAGGTCATCGTCGAGACGGTGAAGGGCATCGAGTGCGGCGAGGCTGTGCTCGTTGACAGGGATATAGATCCCGACAACTTCGGCAGCATCAAGCCGATGATAAGGGTCGCAACTGAGGCTGACCTTAAGCAGATAGAGAAAAACAAGCTCAGAGAAGCTGACGCATTTAAGATATGCGAGCAAAAGATAGCCGCCCACGGGCTTAAGATGAACCTCGTGGACGTTGAGTGTACATTTGACAACAACAAGCTGCTTTTCTACTTCACGGCTGAAAACAGGGTCGATTTCAGAGAGCTGGTAAAGGACTTGGCGTCCGTCTTCCGCACCAGGATCGAGCTCAGGCAGATAGGTGTCAGGGACGAAGCAAAGATGCTCGGCGGCCTTGGCATATGCGGCCAGCAGTTTTGCTGCTCGAGGTTTATGGGCGAGTTCCAGCCGGTGTCTATCAAAATGGCGAAGGAGCAGTCGCTCTCACTCAATCCTACAAAGATATCCGGCACCTGCGGCAGGCTTATGTGCTGCCTGAAATACGAGCAGGAGGCCTACGAAGACCTGCTGAAGACCACCCCGAAGGTGGGTGCTATAGTCAGGACTGCCGACGGGCGTGGCGTTGTCACCGACTCGAACCTGCTCACAGGAAAACTGACCATAAAAATGGACAAGACTGATGCTGTAGTCACGCTCGGGAAGGACGAGGTCGAGCTTATCAAGGACGCTGTGATAAGGCTTGACCGCAACGAGCTAAAAGCCCTGAAAGGACTGGAGGACAAGTAAGTATGCCGTCGGCCGTAGTACATCTGAGGGTCGCCTACGACCTTAAGAAAAAGTTAAAAGTGGAAAATAACGGACAGTTCTACATAGGGGCTGTATCACCCGATGCTGTGAACATCGACGGCTTTGCTGACCAGTCGATAAGATACCCGGCTCACCTGAGAAGCCTTGATTACGAGGAATGGAAAGAAAACGTGCGCTCGTTCTTTACAAAAGAGCACGCAAAGTGGGCAGGGCGTGAAGATCATCTCAAAGGATTTTTACTGCACATTTTAACGGACATTTACTGGGACGAGATAGCCCAGCCGGAGATGTTCAAAGCGCTTGAAACGCTCGGTGCCAAGCCCGAGGAGCTGCGTGACCTCAAATGGAAGGAGCTTTACCGCTTCAACAACAAGCTCGCAGGAGAGTGGCTGTACGACGAGGTTTTCCCCGACATAAAAAAGGGCGAATGCTTTGCGATAGGCACTGTTGACACCGTCAGGCTGCGCCGATACGTCGAGCATCTGACGACCGAATACATGACGAGCGTCAAAGCCGTCGATGGCGAGCCGTTAGTCTGCTCGATGGCGATGGTACAAAAAGTCGAAGCCGCCTGTCTTCACGAGCTGACCTCCATCTCAAATTCACTGAAATAAAAACACCGCCGATGCAAAGCGTAATGCCAAGCAAAGGCGGCGCTTTTTTTCAGGTAACAGGTTACAGGTAACAGGTAACAGGTGTGGTGTCGGCTTGCGCCGACGAGATGCCCATTCGGGCGGAAACGCTTCGCTCGGCGTTGCCTTGCTTCGCTCAGTGAATAGTGAATAGTGAATAGTGAATAGTTGAGGTGCGGCTTGCGCCGCTTATGCCCATTCGGGCAATATGTGACCGAGGAACGGCAAGTCCGAAGCGGCTGTCTTCGTCGTCGTTGTCTTCGTCTTCTTCCTCAACTCAGCGTGTGGGGGTGAACCCGAAGGGGGTGGCGGCAGCTCCGCTGACGCAGGGGGGCGACCGGAAAGCCCCCCTACCGTAGCGTAGGAATAGCGAGAGACTACCCTTGAAAGCAATCAGGTTGAAAGCGTGTCAAAATCCAGCGTAGCCTCAAACTCCGCTACTCGCCTTGCAAGCTCTTTCGCTTCCCTGTCTATCTTCTCCCTTTCACTTTCGCTGCGATTCCTGTAGCCGTATGAACCGCCTGAGTACCCCGAGTACCCACGGTCATAGTAACCCGGCTTCCTGCCGTCTTCACGAAGCCACTTCTTGATTGTACGGCAAGGGTCTTTCATAAAGCGACGGTTCTCCTGCTGCCAGGCAGATATGCGGTCAATGTAGCGTTCGATCTGCTGACGGTCGGACATATTGAAAAGCTCCTCCTTGTCCTCGTCAGAAAAAATGACACGGGAAAAATCTTCACGATATGACGACAAAGACGACGAAGACGACAGGGAAGAAGACATTTCATTGACAGTGTCTTCTTCATTAACAGTGACAGTCTCATTGACATTTTCATTTACATCTTCATTAACAGTAACATTAACATTGTCATTTACATTTACATTATCATTTACATTAACATTGTCATTTACATTATCGGCATTTTTGGTATCCGATTGTATGCGGTCGCATACGCTTGCATTTTTTGACCATCTCTTTTTTGCATTTATGCGGTTTCTCTCGCAGACGTTTTCCCACTTTTCTGAATCACGGATAAAGCATTCTTTCATCATATTAAAGAGAATTCTGAGCGACCTATCGGGAAGCTCTATCTCCTCGCCTGCTGTGGTGAACGCATAGATCGCTCTTAGCAGCTGGCCGAGTTCAGCGTCCTCGAATTCCTGCAAGCTATTGCCCCAGTCGTTATACATCACAAAGCTCTTATGTTCATTTCTCTTTTCTGCCATATTTTTTTACTCCTTTTTTTAGTATTGAAGAAAAAAGTCCTTCTACTAATAGCGCAAAAAGGGGCATTTGTTGCATAGTTTGATGCAACAAGTGAGAGAGAAATTTTTGAAAAGGGGAAAGTTTGTGTGATGTTACAAATTTAGGTGGGGAAATATGGCTAAAAGCGACAAAGAAAACGGGCTGGCCTTCAAGGGCAGTCTCTCGCTTATCCCTACGCTACGGATAGGGGGGGCTTTCCGGTCGCCCCCCTGCTCCGGCTTCGCCTACGCCACCCCCTTCGGGGATATGCCCACACGCTGAGTTGAGGACGAAGACGAAGACAGCCCGAATGGGCATACGTCGGCGTAAGCCGACACCACAACTGTTACCTGTTACCTGTTAACTGTTAACTGAGAATTGTGGCTATCGGCATTTAAAATAATTTACAATTTCATAGTTGACAAATCGGAATTCTTCTGTTATAATTCATATTATTCAGATATGTTTTATGGAAAGGGTGTGTTTTTATGTCACTGAAGGAGATATCGGCAATGACCGGGGTGTCAGTTTCGACTGTCGGCAGGATACTCAGCGACCCGAAACACAGATGCTCAAACGAAGATACACGCAAGAAAGTCATCGAGGCTGCACGAGCTATCGGTTACGTTCCGAACGCTGCGGCAAGGAGCCTGAAATCGGGCAAAAGCACGCAGCAGAAGATATACGCTATAAATATAGTCCTCACAAGGTCTGACCCTGAGTCGTCGGATCCGTTTTACGATGAGCTGCTGATGTTTTTGGAAAAGGAGCTGCGAAGCAACGGCTGCATAGTACACAGCATCGTCCGCTGCGCAGAGCTTTCCGACAGCAGGATAAAATCCCCGGCTATCGAGTCTCACATCGACAGGATACTCACTGACACCGCCGGTGCTGACGGGCTCATCGTTATCGGCAAGGTCACGCACAGGGCTCTCAAAGCGCTCAAAGCAAAGGAGAAAAACATCGTGTCAATAAACCGTGACCCGACAAATAACGAGGTGGACGAGGTGCTGTGCGACGGTGCGAGGATCGCAAGAGAGGCTGTGATGTATCTCGAACGTCTCGGCCACACCAAGATAGGCTTTGTGGGCGGCACCCACAACGAGGCGAGGTTCTCGGGCTATCAGACGGCGCTTTCCGAGCTGCATCTGCCGCTTGAGCTCGACCACATCTACGACACCACCCCGAGCGAGGCTCACGGTCTGGCGGCGCTGCAATACTTCAAGGGTCTGTCCGACCCGCCGACGGCTATCTACTGCGCAAATGACATTCTGGCGGTCGGAATGATAAAGGGCATGGACAGGCGCAGGATAAGAGACTATCTTCCCTCGGTGATATCCTCTGACGACATTGATGCTGCGCAGTACACACGCCCGATGCTGACAACGATATCGCTCCCGAAGACCGAGATGGTACGCTTTGCTCTGATGCTTTTACTTGACCGGATAAAAGGCGGACACAGGACGGTAAGCCGGCTTGAACTGCAAGGCAGGCTGATGATCCGTGAGAGCTGCCGCCGCAACTACGAAGCCACCGAGCCTGAATACTACATATAACACTCCCCTGCCTGCCCCACACCGGGCAGCAGGGAGTTTTTTTCAGGTAACAGCGGAAACGCTGCGCTCAGTGAATAGTGAATAGTGAAGAATGAATAGTGAATAGTTAGGGTGTGCGCCAAAGGCGCACGATATGGCCATTCGGCCTGTTAGTCGGACGATTTCATCTAAATCGTAGGATATGCATATCCGAAGGGTCGAGGGGCGACCGGAAAGCCCCTCGTGTACCCCCTGAGAACGAGAGAGCGCTCTTGAAGGTAAGCTGACCCCACTGTATAGCTAAAAGGGTAGTCTCTCGCTATCCTTACGCTACGGTGTAGGGGGGCTTTCCGGTCGCCCCCCTGCGTCAGCGAAGCTGCCGCCACCCCCTTCGGGTTCACCCCCACACGCTGAGTTGAGGACGAGGACGAAGACAACGACGAAGAAGACAGCCCACTTCGGGTTGGCAAGCCCTACGGCTTAGCTGAAATCGTCAGACTGACAGCCCGAATGGGCATCTCGTCGGCGTAAGCCGACACCACAACTGTTACCTGTTACCTGTAACCTGTTACCTGAGAGTATTGTGCATTGAAAAAGATATCGTTATCACGCAGCACCGCCCTGACCTGCACTAAACAGCCGGGAACCGCCGCAAAAGCCCTGATAATGCTTTGATAACGTTGTCTTCACATCAAGGAAATTAACCGGGCGTTCAAAAACAGTCAATGCTTTTGGCGGAAAATCGGGCGTATATCGGGGGCGCGTAAAGGCCTTTGACTGCGGCGTGATAACGTTGTCTTAGATTGCGGTTGACTGTGTGGGAAAAATGGTGTATGATGTATACATACTAATTCGGTAGGAGAAATATGAAAGGAATGACGACAATGAGCTATAAAAATATAAACACCGCTCTTATCCACGCTGGGATACCGATCGACGAACGCACGGGGGCTGTGAATATACCGATATATCAGACCTCGACCTTCAAGCAGGACGGCCTTGGAAAGATGCGTGGCTATGAGTATTCGAGAACAGGCAACCCCACCCGTGAGGCACTCGAAGCACTTATAAAAGACCTCGAAGGCGGCTATGCAGGCTTTGCTTTTGCAAGCGGCCTTGCGGCTGAAACGGCAGTGCTGAGTCTGCTTAAGTCGGGCGACAGAGTGCTTATCTCGTCAAACGTCTACGGCGGCACGTTCAGGCTTTTAAACAACATCTTTGACAGCTTCGGCATCACATACACTATATCCGATACGGAAGACCCCGAGGCCTTTGAGAAGGATATCACGGCAGACGTAAAAGCAGTACTCATCGAGAGCCCTGCAAACCCTCTCATGACGGTGACAGACATAAGAGCTGTAGCAGAGATAGCACACAGCCACGGGCTGCTCGTGATAGTAGACAACACATTCATGACACCATATCTGCAAAGACCCTTAGAGCTCGGCGCTGACATCGTTGTACACAGCGCTACAAAGTACCTCGGCGGCCACAGCGACGTTGTTGCAGGCCTTGCGGCAGTAAAGACCAAAGAGCTTGCAGACAGGATAGCGTTTATACAGAATTCCACAGGCGGCGTGCTTCCGCCGTTTGACAGCTTCTTGCTTATAAGAGGTATAAAGACGCTCGGCGTAAGGCTTGACCGACACGTTGAGAACGCTCTCGCCGCTGCAAAGCATTTGCAGGCACACCCGGCAGTCAAGAGCGTACACTACCCCGGCCTTGAAACTGACAAGGGCTACGAGGTGAACAAAAAGCAGGCTAAAAACGGCGGCGTGATGATATCATTCGAGCTTACCGAGGGGCATGACATAGAGAAATTCTTTGAGAGCTTAGAGCTCATCACACTGGCTGAGAGCTTAGGCGGCGTTGAATCGCTCGTATGCCACCCGTCAAGCATGACACACGCATCTATCCCCGGGGAGATAAGAAAAAAGGTCGGCATAACCGACGGTCTTATCAGGCTCTCGATAGGAATAGAGGACATAGAGGACATTCTTGCTGATCTTGACAACGCAATAGCAAAAAGTGAGGTTTGATTATGAAAATCAAAGATTTTCATGATCCCGATTTAATGCTCCCGATTGGAGCAATCGGGTTTTACTAAAGTAAAACCGCATCAAATCGAAAGGAGTGGGCACCCTGTCGGGTGCCGATCAAAAATATGCTATACGATAATATGCACGGCCTTATAGGGCATACGCCGCTCGTGCGGCTCACAAATATGGGGGTCCCCCCCGAGGTAGAGATATATGCAAAACTGGAAATGTACAACCCCTCCGGTTCGGTAAAGGACAGGATAGGTCAGAAGATGATAGAAGCTGCCGAAAAGGAAGGCAGGCTCAAGCCCGGCAGCACGATAATAGAAGCCACCGCCGGCAACACAGGCCTTGGCATAGCTTTCGCAGCACTCGGCAAGGGCTACAAGGTGATATTCACAGTGCCCACCAAATTCTCCGCCGAAAAGCAGGCGCTTATGAGAGCTTTGGGCGCACAGGTGATAAACACTCCCCGTTCCGAGGGAATGCTCGGCGCTGTGAGAAAGGCAGACGAGCTCAGAGCAGAGATACCCGATTCGATATCGCTCGAACAGTTTAAAAACCAGAGCAACCCCCTCGCCCACTACGAAACTACCGGCAGGGAGATATGGGAAGACATCGGCGGCAGAGTGACACACCTTGTAGCAGGCGCAGGCAGCGGCGGCACATACACAGGCATCGTGCGTTACCTTAAAGAGCATGACAGCAATGTAAAAGGCGTGCTTGCAGACCCCGAGGGCTCGACGATAGGCGGCGGCGAACACAAGGATTACAACATCGAGGGCATTGGCAACGACTTTATTCCCGAGACTATGGACATCACACTTGTTGACGAAGTGGTGAAGATAAACGACGACGAAGCATTCAGCACAGTCGGTCAGCTTGCACGAAACGAGGGCATCATCGCCGGCTCGTCATCAGGTGCGGCAATGGCAGCGGCGCTCAAACTTGCTCGCAAGATACAAAAAGGCGTGATCGTCGTAGTTTTCCCCGACCGTGGCGACAGATACTTCAGCACAGGGCTGTTCGGATAACACGGAAACGCTGCGCTCAGTGAATAGTGAATAGTGAATAGCCCCGGTGCGGCGGATATTCAGTTAACAGTTAACAGGTAACAGGTAACAGTTATGGTGTGCGCCGAGGGCGCACGGTATGGCCATTCGGCCGTGCAGACCTGACGGCATTGCTAAAGCCGCAGGGCGTGCAACCGAAGGGTCGAGGTGGCGCATGAGCCGACAAGGTCGGCTCGAAAGCCCCTCGTGTACCCCTGAGGACGAGAGTGTGCCCTTGAAGGTAAGCAACCAGACGTTTCAGCTCACGGCGAGAGCTTTGCCTATCCTTACGCTACGGATAGGGGGGCTTTCCGGTCGCCCCCCTGCTCCGGCTTCGCCTTCGCCACCCCCTTCGGGGATATCCCAACACTTACGACAAGGAAGAAGACGACGAAGACAGCCCACTTTGAGTTGGCAAGTCCTGCGATTGAGCTGAAACCGTCAGACAAACACGCCCGAATGGGCATCTCGTCGGCGAAAGCCGACACCACAACTGTTACCTGTTACCTGTTAACTGTTAACTGAAGGAGGGAGGGTGCGACTATGGTATTTAAAATAGCTTTCGCCAGTAACGACGGCGAGAATGTAAATGAGCATTTCGGGGCGGCAAGACGCTTCTATATTGCACAGCTTGATAAGGAAAAGGAAGACTATGAGCTAAGCGGTGAATACCGTGAGGTCACACCGTCGTGTAAGGGCGGCTTCCATGAGACAGATGCATTCGCCGCAATACTTAAGGAGCTTGACGATGTCGATGTGATAGTCGCTCAGCGTGCAGGCCCCAGTGCTAAAAAATATATACAGGAAAATGATAAAAAGATATACGAGATACCCCTGACGATAGAGCAGGCACTCTGCCTGCTTTTAGAGGAAAAGGAATGGGAGGTTAGTAAATGGCTATCTCATACGAGGAACTGACAACAAAACACCCCTGCTACGCAAAAGGCCCCGGCAGCGGCAACGGAAGGATACATCTTCCGATAAGCCCTACCTGTAATATCGAGTGCCGCTTCTGCGAGAGGAGCTTTAATACATACGAGCTCCGCCCCGGTGTTACAAGAACGGTCATCACGCCGCAGGAAGCGATAGATGCGATACGCAGAGCTCTTAAGCTTTGCCCGTCGATACACGTCGCAGGTATAGCAGGCCCCGGAGACACGCTTGCAAGTGATCATGCGCTTGAAACATTCAAGCTCATAGGCAAGGAATTCCCGGAGCTTGTAAAGTGCATGAGCACAAACGGCTTGCTGCTCGCTGAAAAGGCACAGCAGGTGATAGACGCAGGAGTGGATTCGCTCACAGTCACGGTAAACGCCGTAGACCCTGAGATAGAAGCACAGCTCAATGACGGCATAGTGTGGCACGGCAGACACTACACGGGTGTCGAGGCCGCAAGGATACTCATTGAGCAGCAGCTTAAGGGCATACGCCTGATAAGCGAGGCCGGCATAACGCTTAAGGTGAACACAGTGTTCGTGCCGGGGATAAATTCAGACCACATAGAGGAGGTCGCAAGGACAGTCGCAGAGGCAGGGGCTGATATTTACAACATTATCCCCCTGATACCCAACCACAAGCTGAAAGACTGCCCCGAGCCCGACTGCATGGAGCTCGAACGTGCGATACTCAAAGCATCACGCTACATAGACGTGTTCAGGCACTGCCAGAGGTGCCGTGCAGATGCAGTAGGCATTCCCGGCGGCGAGGACTTCTCGGAAAAGGTATACATTGACCTTTCGAGATTACAGCACAAGGACACATTCTCACACGGTTAATTCAAAAATCAAAAATAAATCATATGAAAGAGGTAAGGAAGATGGCAAAGGAACTAAGACAGATAGCTATATACGGCAAGGGCGGTATAGGCAAATCAACAACAACACAGAACCTCACGGCAGGTCTTGTTGAAAGAGGAAACAACGTAATGGTAGTAGGCTGTGACCCAAAGGCAGACTCGACAAGGCTTCTGCTCGGCGGCCTGCATCAGAAGACAGTTCTCGACACGCTGCGTGACCAGGGCGAGGACGAGATAGAGCTCGACGCTATCCTTAAGGAAGGCTTTATGGGCACCAAGTGCGTTGAGTCAGGCGGCCCTGAACCGGGTGTAGGCTGTGCAGGACGTGGTATCATCACCTCTATCGGTCTTCTTGAAAGGCTCGGCGCTTACACTGAGGAGCTTGACTATGTATTCTATGACGTTCTCGGCGACGTTGTCTGCGGCGGTTTCGCAATGCCTATCCGTGAGGGCAAGGCCAAGGAGATATACATCGTAGCATCGGGCGAGATGATGGCTCTGTATGCTGCAAACAACATCTCAAAGGGTATCGCAAGATACGCACGTCAGGGCGGTGTAAGACTCGGCGGCATCATCTGCAATTCAAGAAACGTTGACCGTGAAGCAGAGCTTGTGCGTGCATTTGCCAAGGAGCTCGGCACACAGATGATACACTTTGTTCCCCGTGACAACGATGTACAGCGTGCAGAGATAAGAAAGAAGACAGTTATCCAGCATTTTCCACAGTCAAAGCAGGCTGACGAATACAGAGCGCTTGCCGAGAAGATAGAGCAGAACGATATGTTTGTTATCCCCAAGCCGATGACACAGGAAAGGCTTGAAGAGATACTCGTTGAATACGGTCTTATGGACGACCTTAAGGACGACTACAGGATATAAGCCCTTCGGGCAGGTAACAGGTTACAGGTAACAGGTAACAGTTGAGGTGCGGCAAAGCCGCAGATGCCCATTCGGGCGTGCAGACCTGACGGTATTGTTAAAATCGTAGGATATGCATTTCCGAAGGGTCGAGGGGCGACCGGAAAGCCCCTCGTGTACCCTCGGAGAGCGAGAGAGCTGCCTTGAAGGTAAGCTACCGGACATTTCAGCTCAGGGCGAGAGCTTTGCCTATCCTTACGCTACGGTAGGGGGGCTTTCGAGCTGTTGCAGACAGCTCATGCGCCACCCCTGCTACGGCTTCGCCTTCGCCACCCCCTTCGGGTGCATATCCTACGATTTAACTGAAACCGTCCGACCAACCGCCCGAATGGGCATAACATCGGCGTAAGCCGATACCACAATTATGCATTATGCATTATGCATTTTGCATTATAAAAGAGGAGTAAAACTATGAGTAAAGTAAACTTAGATATACCGGAAGTCGAGATACGAGAGATACGTCTTAATTCAATAACAGGCTTCCAGGGTACGGCAAAGGAGCTCGTGTCGCAGTGCTCGGGCTGCGGAAAGCTAAAGGATAAAAACAGATCATTCAGCCAGTGCCTCGGCTGCGGCACATCGAACGCAGCCTGCACACTCACGCTTATCCAGGACGCAGCAATAATCTCACACGGACCTGTGGGCTGCTCGACCTGCCTGCATGAGTTCGCATTCACATACAGGGTAAACGCTCATTTGAGACAGCTCGAACACCCGACACAGAGAAAGATATTCTCAACAAACTTAGAGGAAAAGGACACTATCTACGGCGGCGGCAAAAAGCTCGATGCGGCTATCCGTGAGGTGTTCAAGCGTGCAAAGCCAAAGGCTATATTCGTTATCACCACCTGTGCTGCCGGCATCATAGGTGACGATGTTGAGAGTGTTGCCAACAATGCCGAAAAGGAGCTCGGCATACCTGTTGTGGCAGTCTTCTGCGAGGGCTTCCGCTCGAAGATGTGGACATCGGGCTTCGATGCAGGCTACCACGGCATAGCAAGAAAGATAATCAAGCCTGCAAGACAGAAAAGAAATATCATAAACGTCATAAACTTCTGGGGCAGCGATATTTTCCGTGAGTGGTTCGGCGAACTCGGTTACGAGCCCAACTACATCACACCCTTTGCAACAGTTGACAGCTTAAGCTATTCAAGCGAGGCAGCACTCACCGTTCAGGCGTGCTCGACACTCGGCTCTTACCTTGGTGCTGCACTGGAGCAGGGCTTCGGCGTGCCGGAGATAAGAAACTCGCCCCCATACGGCATAGCACAGACCGACCGCTGGTTCAGAGAGCTCGGCCAGATACTCGGCAAGGAAAAGGAAGTAGAAGACCTCCTTGCTCGCAAGAAGGCAGAATATATGCCGAAGATAGAAGCGCTGCGTGAGAAGTTAAAGGGCAAGACTGCATACGTTACGGCAGGTGCATCGCACGGCCACTCGCTGCTCGCACTGCTAAAAGAGCTCGGCATGGAGCCGCAGGGTGCAGCTATCTTCCACCACGACCCGAAATACGACAACGAGGACGAGCGCTCAGACACGCTACGCCATACAGTTGAGGACTACGGCGATGTGCCCAACTACAACGTCTGCAACAAGCAGGAATTTGAGCTTGTGAATGTGCTTAACCGCATCAAGCCCGACATACTGCTTGCACGCCACGGCGGCATGACACTGTGGGGAGCAAAGCTCGGCATACCCTCGCTCCTGATAGGCGACGAGCACTTCGGCATGGGCTACGAAGGGTTAGTCAACTACGGCGAGCGCATAGCAGAAGCACTCGAAAACGACGAGTTTGTAAAGAACCTCGCAAAGCATTCTGTCAACCCATACACAAAATGGTGGCTTGAACAGGAGCCCTACACATTCTTAGGCAAGTAAAGGAGATAAATACAATGGCAGGACTTATAGAACAAGAGCGCTACACCTGTGCAATAGGCGCATTACAGACAGTAGTCGCAATACCGAGGGCTGTGCCGATACTTCACTCAGGCCCCGGCTGCGGCGTGATGATAAAGGGCTTTTTCGAGCGTGCTGCAGGCTACGCCGGCGGCGAGACAGCGCCCTGCACCAATTTCAGCGAAAAGGAAGTTGTTTTCGGCGGCACAGACAGGCTGAGAAACATAATCAAGAACACCTACAAGGTGCTCGACACAGACCTGCAGGTCGTAGTCACAGGCTGCACAGCCGGCATCGTGGGCGACGACGTTGCAAGCGTCACAGATGAGTTTCTATACGAGGAAGACAGGCCGATAGTACACGTTGAGACATCGGGCTTCAAGTCAAACAACTACGTTTCCCACTCGGCTGTCGTCAATGCAATAATCGACCAGTATGTAAGCAGATTTGAGGACGACAATCCTGCAAGATCTGACAAGAACCTTGTAAACGTGATAGCATCTATCCCCTATCAGGACCCCTTCTGGAAGGGAAATCTCAAAGAATACAAGCGCCTGTTGGAAGGCTTAGGGCTTAAGGCAAACATTCTCTTTGGCCCCCACTCGGGCGGTGTAAAGGAATGGCAGACGATACCGAAAGCAAACTTCAACGTATTCATATCCCCCTGGTACGGCGAGCCGATAGTTAAAAACTTAGAGCGCCGCTACAAGCAGCCTTACTACAGCTTTGGCTATATGCCGATAGGCGCAAATGCAACTACTGAATTCTTAAACGGCGTGCTTGCATACGCCTTGGAGCAGGGTGCCGGGATAGATGAAAAGAAAGCAAGAGCTTTCATCGCCGAGGAAGAAAAGGCCTACTACGAGGAGCTTGACAATCTTGCAACATTCCTGCTCGAATTCCGCTACGGTCTGCCTGAGTATGCACACATACTGCACGATGCAGGCTATGTGACAGGCCTTACACGCTTCCTGCTGCACGAGACAGGCGTTATCCCGAAGGAGCAGTTTATTGTTGACAACATACCCAACAAGTATCAGGAAAAGATAGCCGAGACTATCAAGAGCTTTTCCGGCAAGCGTGAGATACCCGTATACTTTGACCCCGACGCAGGCGCTATGCAGGATCTTATAAGAGGCCTTGAGCACAAGGGCAGAGGTCTTATCCTCGGCAGCGGCTGGGACAAGGAGCTTGCAAAGGAATTAGATGCAGACTTCCTCTCCATCGCCTGCCCGAGCCCCTACAGGATAGTTCTTACCACAAACTACGTCGGCTACACCGGCGGCCTGCGAGTGATAGAAGACATCTACAACACTTCCCTTGCGACATACAAGTGATGCTAAAAGAGCTGCCGTGGCAGCTCTTTTATAAATGCAGAATGCATAATGCAGAATGCAGAATTGAGGTATCGGCTTCGCCGATATTATGCCCATTCGGGCAATATGGAGCTGCGGAATGGCAAGTCCGAAGGGGGTAAGCGGCAGCTTGCTGCCGCAGGGGTGGCGCATGAGCTGTCTGCGACAGCTCGAAAGCCCCCCTACCCGTAGCGTAGGATAAGGAGAGACTACCCCTTTAGCTAAATTGTAGGGGTTGCTTTCCTTCAAGGCGGCTCTCTCGCTCCCATAGGCTACACGAGGGGCTTTCGAGCCGACCTTGTCGGCATAAGCGCTACCTCGACCCTTCGGAATGGCAAGCCCTACGATTAAACTATAGTCGCACGACCAACAGGCCGAATGGCCATAAGCGCCGTCAGGCGCACCTCAACTGTTACCTGTTACCTATTACCTGTTACCTGAGATAATTATGCATTAAAGAAGAAGGAGGAGTAGTTCCATGTCAAAAGCAGCAATTGCCACATCAAACGGCATAGATATAAACGAGCACTTCGGGCACGCAAAGTTTTTCAGAGTGTATGAACTCACTGACAGCGGCTATGAGTATAAGGAGCTTCGTGATGCGGTCGCTGCCTGCCAGCATAGCCTGGGGCACGATACCACACGCTTTGATAAGATTATCGAGCTGCTGACCGACTGCGATGCGATATTTGTCGAGCGGATAAGCCCCGGCGCTGCGGCTTACCTGATAGAAAAAGGCGTGCGTGTATTCGAGGTCGCAGGACCTATTGATGCAGTGCTCAAAAAGGTCATTGCCGACGGACTTTTAAAAACGGATAACTAAGGCAACATCGCACGAAGATTGTGCGCAAATTGCGCAGTCAGCTTTTTCGTCAGATTGCACAGATTTTCCGAAGGAATACTACCGTATTTCAAGAAAAAAATGTGTAATATGACGGAAAAGATGCAAGTAAGTTGCGTACAAAGCCTTCAGGCGGTCTTTGTGCGGTGTTGCCCTAATAAACGCTCTGTGGAGAAAAACACCTCCGCAGAGCGTTTTGTTTTACTGGCTTATCTCGCCGTCAACGGAGAGAACAGCATAAGCCTTTCAGCGAGGGAGTTTGAGGTGATGCGCCAGCTCATGACATCGGGCAGGAACCACATCTCAAAGGAAACGCTGCTCACAAAGGTGTGGGGCTATGACACAAACGCCGTCGAGAACCACGTCGAGGTGTATGTGGGCTTTCTTCGCAAGAAGCTGACAAGCATAGGCTCTGATATCCGCATTGAAGCAGTAAGGCGGCTGTGATATTTTGCGGCGTGCTGCATTTTACAAATCGCAACACTTTCTTTGTGACTCTCAGCATAAAGCCTGCCACTAAATAAAAAACAAAGGCACCTATGTCAGTTCAGTTTGACATAAGTGCCTTAAGGCGGTCTTTGTGCGGTGTTGCCTAAATCATTATCAGATATAATACATATAGTCCTTGTCAGCCTCATCAGGCGGACGCTTGCACTGGACTATCAGGTCGGCAAGGGTCAGGTTGCCGGTGAAGGTGCGCAAATAGCCGTTTAGCTTGTTCCACACGCAGCTGTCAACTGATGTTCTGATGTCGCTGCCGCCCTCGTCGTCCTCGTCACGCACGTCTGCAAGAATGCTGTTATCAAGTGCGTTGAGTATCTCCGAGAGATAGATCTTGCCGGCCGGGCGTGAGAGCATATATCCCCCACGGGAGCCCTTGTGACCTCTTACAAAGCCGCCCTGCCGCAGCCCCATGATTATCTGTTCGAGGTATTTTTGCGAGATGTTCTGCCGCTGTGCAATGTCAGCCGAGGAAACAGTGCTGCCGTCCTCACAGTTTATAGCTATGTCTGTTAGTGCTATAAGACCGTATTCCACTCTTGTTGAGATCTTCATTGTCCTCTCCTTTCAGGTGTTGTCGTCAAGCAGCTTTCTGAGTGTCTTCCACCCGAGCAGAGCACATTTCACCCTTGCAGGCATTTTTGAAATGTTCTGCAGCGCCGCCGCTTCTTCGAGCTCGTCAAGCTCGTCCTCTGATATCTCACCGCTTATCATCTTCTCAAACAGCTCGCAGAGCCTCTTTGCTTCATCAACAGGTCTGCCGATGATGAGGTCGAGCATTATGTCTGTAGATGCCTGCGATATCGCACAGCCGACACCTGTGAATGAGCCTTCCTCTATGACCCCGTCGCTGAGCTTCAGATTAAGCGTCAGCTGGTCGCCGCAGGTGGGGTTTAGTCCTGCGTTTGAACAGGTCGCACAGGAAAGCTCGTGAAGATGCATCGGGTGAAGATTGTGGTCGATGAGAATGTCGTTGTATATATTATCCGCCATAGCCCATTTTCCTCCTGACTGTTTTAAGTGTTTCGGTAAAGCGTTCGATGTCCTGCTCGTCGTTGTAGAAAGCAAGGCTCATTCTTGCCGTTGACTGCACCTTAAGATGCTGGTGCAGCGGCTGTGCGCAGTGGTGGCCGGCTCTTATGGCTATGTTGTCGCCGTCAAACACTGCCGCTATGTCGTGCGGGTGAACGCCCTCGACTGTGAATGTGAGTATGCCGTGGTGGTCGGCCGCCTGCTGCGAGCCTATGATGTGAACGAAGGGTATGTCCTTCATCTTTTCAAATGCAAGCAAAGTCAGCTCGTTCTCACGGCGCTCTGTCTCCTCAAAGCCTATGCTGTTATAATAATCTATCGCAGCCTTAAGCCCTACCGCACCGCCGACGTTTACCGTGCCTGCTTCAAACTTGTGCGGCAGCTGTGCGTAGGTAGCTGACTCACGGGTCACGAGCTCTATCATCTCGCCGCCTGATAAGAAGGGCGGCATAGCTTCAAGCAGCTCCTCCCTGCCAAAGAGCACGCCTATGCCCATAGGCGCTAACATCTTGTGCCCTGAGAACACGAGGAAATCTACCCCTAAGTCCTTTACATCGACTGCCATGTGCGGCACGCTCTGCGCACCGTCGCACACTATCACTGTGCCGTTTTCGTGGGCTATCTTGGCAAACTCCTTTATCGGGTTTTCCTGCCCGAAGACGTTTGACACCTGCGCTATCGCAAATATCTTTGTCCTTGGCGTGAGCGCTTTTCTGAGCGCATCGGCCGTGTACTTTCCGTCGTCGCCGCACTCTAAGAAGCTGAGCTTTGCACCCTTTTCCTTGGCAAGTATCTGCCACGGCAGCAGGTTTGAGTGATGCTCTGACACTGTGACAAGTATCTCATCGCCCTCGTTTATATTAGCACGCCCGTAGCTGAAAGCTATGAGGTTTAAACTCTCTGATGCGTTCCTTGTAAAAATTATCTCTCTTGTGCTGTCTGCCCCGATAAACTCACGCACGCTCTCACGGGCGTTCTCGTAGGCTTCTGTCGCCTTTACGCTTAAGTCATACAAGCCCCTTAAAGGATTTGCATTCTCAAAGCGGTAGTAGTCGAGGCTCGCATCGAGCACCGACTGCGGCTTTTGCGTGGTGGCTGCGTTGTCAAGATAAACGAGCCCCTTGTATTTGTCAAACACGGGAAAATCCGCTTTGTAGTCTCTGTTACTCATCTTTATTGCTCCAATTCAGTGAATCATATATGCGCTTTTGAGCGTCTTCATCATCTATCTGTCCTATGACCTGCGCAAGCCTTGCCCTTGCGGTCAGCTCGTATATCCTCTCCTCGGGTATCCCTCGTGACTGCATATAGAATATCTGCGCATCGTCTATCCTGCCTATGGTCGCACCGTGGCTGCCCTCGACGTCCTCATCGGCACAGAGGATAACAGGCACAGTGCGGTTGTCGGCATCTTCGCTTAACATGAGCACGTTTTCCTGCTCTGCGCCCTTCGAGCCTGACGAGCCGTTTTTAAAGTCGATAGTGCCTTTGAACACCTTTTTCGAGCTGTCTCTCAGCACACCGTTTACGGTTATGCTGCTCTCGGTCTTGCGCCCTGCCTGTGAGGATATAAGGTTCAGATCAAGCTGCTCGCTGCCGCTTAAAGCGTAGCCTATCTTCGCATCAAAGCGGCTTTTTCTGCCGTCAAGTGAGGTCACTATCTCGCTTACCGTGTCGCTGCCGCCGATGTATAGCTGCACAAGCTCCAGCTCTGCGCCGTCAGCAAGCTGAGTTTCAAGCCTTGCCACAGTCTGCGCACCCCTGTCAAACACCTGAATGAGCTTAAGTTCAGCACCACTCCCGGCTGTCACCTTTGTGTCAAGTGTCAGGCCGTTATCAGCTCTCACATACTGCAAAAGCGCCGCCGTATAGCCCTCGCCAAGCGTTACATCGTATCTTCCGCCGGCTGTTACCGCTTCTACAGTCCTGCTGTTATCAGCAAGCTCAAGCAGCTTGTCCGGCGTTTCATATTCTTTTATATCTCTAACTGCATAGTTGACCCTGAGCTGTCCGAAGGTCGGCACCGGCAGGATATTCAGTTTTGCATTTTCCAAGTTATTTTCCCTCCTGACCGGAATTGCCGTGCATTTCAAGGCCTATGAGATCATTCATCTCAACGGCATATTCAAGCGGCAGCTCCTTTGACACATTGTCAGCAAATCCACGCACGATGAGCGCCCTTGCGTCCTCCTCCGAGAGCCCTCGTGATGTAAGATAAAAGATAGCCTCGTCGCTTATGCGGCCTATCCTTGCCTCGTGGCCGACGTCGCATTTATCGGCCTTTACGACGATCGCAGGCACCGTGTCCGAGCGTGATACCGAGTCGAGCATCAGCGATTCGCAGTTGACCGAGCTCTTTGAGCCGACAGCGCTCTCGTTCACCGTCACGGCACTTCTGAAAGTGCTCTTGCCGCCCGATTTGCTCAGCGACTTTGTGTTCATGTAGCTTGATGTGTTGGGTGCGTTGTGTACTATCTTGGCACCCGTGTCAAGGTCCTGCCCCTCGCCTGCGAAGGTTATGCCGGTAAACTCAGCGCTTGCGTTCTCGCCGTTTAATATACTCATAGGATAGAGGTATGAAACGTGCGAGCCGAAGCTGCCCGACACCCACTCTATCTTGCCGCCCTCCTCGACGATCGCACGCTTTGTATTGAGGTTGTACATATTCTTTGACCAGTTCTCGATTGTCGAGTAGCGCAAGCTTGCGCCCTTGCCGACATACAGCTCGACGCAGCCTGCGTGAAGCCCTGCCTCGTAGTATTTCGGAGCCGAGCACCCCTCTATAAAGTGCAGATACGACCCCTCCTCTAAAATAATGAGCGTGTGCTCAAACTGGCCTGCGCCCTTTGCATTGAGCCTGAAATATGATTGCAGCGGTATCTCTAACCGTACATTTTTTGGTACATATACAAACGAGCCGCCCGACCATACAGCACCGTGCAGCGCTGCGAACTTGTGGTCTGTCGGGGGAACGAGCTTCATGAAATGGCTCTTGATGATGTCGGCGTATTTCGGGTCGTGCATGGCACTTTCAAGGTCTGTGTATACCACGCCCGACTGTGCGACCTCCTCCCTGACATTGTGGTAGACAAGCTCGCTGTCGTACTGAGCGCCGACACCTGCAAGGCTCTCACGCTCGGCCTGCGGTATGCCAAGGCGCTCGAAAGTTTCCTTGATGTTTTCGGGCACGTCCTCCCAGTCGGTGTTCATTCTCGTTTTCGGGCGAATGTATGTGACTATGTTGTCAACATCGAGTTCCTCAATTGAAGCGCCCCACTTGACCATAGGGGTCTTCTGATATATCTCAAGCGACCTTAAGCGGAATTCTCTCATCCAGTCGGGGTCGTTTTTCTCGTCAGATATCTCGCTTATTATCTCAGGTGTGATGCCGTTGTCGAAGAGATCCTCCTCGTCCTCCTCATACCTGAAATCGTAGAGCGAGCGGTCAATGTCGTCTATCTTTGTCTTCTGTCCCATATGCTGCTCCTTACTGTGCCTGCGCTGTGCTGAGGACCTTTTCAAAGCCCTCGTTAAGTACCCTGAGTGCGAGCTCTCCGCCGCCCTCCTCTGCAACTCTGCCTGTCTTGAGAATGTGCGTTCTGTCAACACTCAGCGCTTCGAGTATCTTCGCATTGTGTGTGATTATGAGCAGCGTGCCGCCGACACTTTTTCTGTATTCCTCGATGCCCTTTGAGACTGTCTTTACAGCGTCAACATCAAGGCCTGAGTCTGTCTCGTCAAGTATCGCAAGTCTCGGCTTTAAGATGAGCAGCTGTAAGATCTCAGCTTTCTTTTTCTCGCCGCCCGAGAAGCCGACGTTGAGGTCACGGTCGGCATACGAGCTGTCCATTCCGATAAGCTCCATTGCAGCTTTGAGCTGCTTTTTGAAATCCCACAGCTTTATGCGCTTGCCGCTCACCTGCTCCTGTGCGTTTCTTAAAAACTCAGACAGCGTGATGCCGGGTATCTCGACCGGGCTCTGGAAGGAGAGGAATATCCCCTTCTTTGCACGCTTGTCAGCAGAGAGAGAGGTGATGTCCTCGCCGTCAAAGATTATCTTTCCGCTCGTCACGGTGTATTCGGGGCTGCCCATGACAGTGCAGCCGAAGGTAGACTTGCCGGCGCCGTTGTGACCCATGAGCACATGAGTCTCGCCCTCGCCTACCGATATATCAACAGAATGAAGAAGCTCCTTTTCGTCAGCCGAAACGCAAAGCCCCTCGGTCTTAAGTATCTCAGACATAAAATATCCGCCTTTCAGTAAATTGTTCTATATATGCATCGCATCGAGTGCGGTGATGTATTCAAGGTTAGGTATGAATTCTCCCTTGTGGCGCTGCCCCCTGTAGAGGGCTTTTCCGTTTTTGTAGGCCACCACCTGCGCCATAGGCAGCGGCACCCAGCCGTCGTTGTCGAGCGGCACCGTCGAGAACATCATTCCCCCGTCGGTGTGCTTTGAAAACAGCGTGTTCTTGAAATTCTTGTGTACATACATTATCTCGCCGTCGTAGAATATCAGATTCAGCTTGTTTCTCGGCGAGTTCTCGACTATAAAATCATTCACAAGCGTAAACCTCTCACGCTCTGACAGCGCCCCCTGGCTGAGCCTTGCGTTCATCATGTCGATAAAAGCAAGGAAAAGCCTTTCCGAATCCGTGCTGCCACGCTGCACTTTAAAATATTTGTATGTTTCGCCGCCTGTGTATATCGTGCCGTTGTGTATCATCGTCCACTCACGGCCTGATATGTCGTATCCTGTAAACGGGTGGCAGTTGTTGATGTCAATAGAGCCGACTGTCGCAAAGCGTATGTGCGCAAGCGCATTTTTCTGACCGCCGAGGCTGTCTATTATCGCCGGCAGAGTGTCGCTGTCCGCCGCTTTTAAGGGCTCTTTGAAGGTCTGCCTGTCGTCGCCGTACATTATCCCGTAGCCGTGTGGGTGCTTTTCACTGTGTGAAAAGAATTCTTTAAGATACCCTGTGATATCTGTTTTCCTCTCTCCTGAAAAGCCAAACAGCTCACACATTGTCTCACCCTCTGTCCGTATATTATCTCTTTCTTTATCTTTTTTGCAGTTCTGTTTTTTAGTTTATTTTTCTCATATTCTATAATAGCCGCTGCATTCTCATCGCCCTCAAAAAAGGCCTTTATCTCATCAAGCAGCGCTTTGGCTTTTCTTATTATCGGCACACCGTCTATCCTTATGCCCGTCAGGTCGTAAAGGGCAGCCTTGCGGTGGTTTTTCACAGCCTCACGCTGCATATCAGGCGTGTATTCAAACTCAGGCTGCGCCGAGAGATACATAAGCAGCAGATGAGCAAATTCAAGGTGCTTCTCGTTAACGCCGAGCTTTGTTGTCGGGTCAAGGTCAAACATCCTAAGCTCTATGTGGCTTATGCCGTTTTTGAAGTTTTCAAGACAGTTTACCCCACGGGGCTTGAGCCTTACCGGCAGATACACCTCGCTTGCCGAAAAGAGTCTGCCGCTCTCGACATACTCGCTTACAGAGCTTACATAGTCATCGACACTGTCAAACCTCAGCACAGGTGTGAAGCTGTTCCAATAGCCCTTCTCGCTGCTGCGGATAGAGGAATACCTTGAAAGCTCCGCACCCTTGGCGTGGTCTTTAAAGAGCGACTTGTCGCATACAGGGCTTGCCGCAGTCAGCAGCAGAAGCAGCCAGCTGTGCTTTGATGCCTGCTTGTAGAGGTTAAGATAAAAGCTGTCACGAAAGCTGTCAAAGTCGCCTTCGCTTATCTCCCTTAAATACTCCTCGTCAAATGAGAAGTTAAAGTGTACGCCCGAGAAAAGCATGAGCCGCTTTCCGTATCTGCGCTGCAGCTGCTCACGGTATTTTCTCTTGCCCGAGTGCCTGCCTGTGAAGTTTGCAACAGGTATGTCGCTCTCGTCCTCAAAGTGCGGTGGGTTTGAGTAGAGCCATATCTGCTCACCTGTTTTTGCGAGCTCTTTTCTCACTGTCCTGTCTAATCTTCCAAGCTCGCTTACTGCCTCACTGACACTGCTGCATACCGGGGTGATAAGCTCTATCTGGTTCTCGCAGAAGTCTCTCGTTATGCTCTCATCGTCACCGAAGGGGTGAGGTGTCTGCGCAAGTGCGCCGTATCTGTCAACACGGAGCGTCTCACGCTCTATGCCGTAATTACCTTTATAAAACAATTCACTTTTCAATGTTCATTCTCCTTGACAATGTGTTTGAGTATGTATATAATTATATTGGAGGTGTGTGTTATGTATGATGCGATATCTGATATGCTAAAAGCCGCAGGGCTTGATATATATGCTCTTGAAGTCGTCCGCAACGGCAAAATAGTGCTTCACGAGAGCTCAGGCGATGATGTACGCCGCCCTGTCTATTCCGCTGCCAAGAGTATCACCTCGGCTGCGTTCTCGCTCGCCTGTGACGACGGGCTGATAGAAGCCGATACGCCGCTCGCAGCATTCCTGGAAAACCGCTATGCCCACCTTTGCAGGCCGGAGTTTGCCGTCATGCCGCTAAAAAGGTTTCTTACAATGACTGCCGGGAATTTCCCCTTCCGCCCGTCAGGTTACAACTGGCTTGAATATATCCTCTCGCTTGATACCGACTGCTCTGATGCTTCGTTTCATTACTCGAATATCCCGGCATACCTTGTCGGTGTCGCTGTTGAGAATGCCGTCGGCGGTGACCTGCCACGGTTTCTGCAAAAGCGGCTTTTCTCTCCGCTCGGCATCAGGCCGCCTGAGTTTGCTTTCTCGCCCGAGGGGCACTACTACGGTGCTACAGGGCTCTCGCTCACTGTACACGAGCTTGCAGCGTTCGGCACACTCTACCTCGGCGGAGGCAGTATAGGCAAACAGCACATAATCAGCAAGGCTTCCGTGATAGAAGCGACCTACCCTCATGTCAGAACGACAAGCGGCGACAGCTACGGCTATTTCTTCCGTGTGGCGGAGGATCATTTCTCAGCCGTCGGCAAGTGGGGGCAGCGCTGTATGGTCTACCCCGGCAAGCACCTTGTCATAGCATATCTTTCTCACCAGCCCGAGCGCTCAGATGAGCTCTACAAGCTCTTTTGCAGCTACGCCGACAGCATCAGATAGCTGCATACTCGGCTATAAGCTCGTTCATTCCGACACCGCTCTCGCTCTTTCTGAGCATCGCTGCCGCAGGGCTTTCAAGCCTTTGCGCTCTCTCGTAGAGCGGCTGTAAAAACCTCTCCTCGCCCTTGTTTCTCAGCTTAAGGCCGTCAGCTGCGGTATCAAGTATCCTTATCAGCTGGTCTGAGAGCGCCTTGCGGTTTATAAAGTCGGGCAGCTCACGCTTTGAGAGCATATCCTGAAGCTCTGTCGGCGTGAAGCCGTTGCCGTAGAGGTTTTTATCGTATCTGACTATCTCACCGAGCTCGCCGAGCTTCTCTGAAAGCCCCGTGTGGAACGCAGCGACCGTCATCACGTCCTTTATCGGCTGTGTGCATGAGCTGCGGTATTCGATAGTCCCTCTGAATGTCAGGTCTTCAAATTTAAATGTCCTTAAATATTCAAGGTCGCCGGCATCGGGTACAAACTCTGTGTTCCTGTAGCCGCTGCCGTCAAAATACTCGCCGCTCACCTTGTCAAGCGAGAAGTAATCCCTGACAGCCGTCGGTCTGAAATCTATGTACTTGCCGTCACGCATCGTGCAGTAGACCGACTGTGATTTTATATATTCTATCAGCTCGTCAACACTGGCGAGCTTTTTTGTAAACATACCCACATTGTTCGGGTTAAAGCCCTGCATACTGTGCTCCCAGAGCATATTCCTCGAACAGAGGTACTGCGGGAACTCAGGCAGATAAGAATTTGCAAAGAGCACCGACTTGTAGGGCTCAAGCAGCGTGAAAACATTCAGTGTCTCGATAAGGTCTTGATGCGACACATCGAGCTGCACCTGGGAAGCGCTCGTGAAGGTTCCGAAATCAGGCCTGTCATGAAATCTCATATCTATGCTGCCCTGATATCTCGGGTAGGAATGCAGGTAGTGATAAAGCATCCTGTAGCGCTCGTTAGGCACGGGCTTGTTGTGGTTTATATTGTAGTTGGGGTTTATGCCCATACCCGTGAGCGAATAGCCCTTGGGCAGGAACAGCGACTGGAGGTAGCTGTAATACCTGACAAAGCTCTCATGCACCTTGCACAGGTCATCGCCCTTGCCGAGCGAGAGTTCAAGGTTTGAATAGGAGCAGTCAAACGAGAGGTTATCCCCTGTCACTTTATCGGACATGGAGTTTACATTGCCGTTATCATCACGCCCCTGAGTATCAAAGCCAAAATGCTCACGGAACTTATCGGCAGTCTCTATTACCACGCTCTCATCGACAGCCTCACCGGAAAGGTTTACCACCGGCAGCTCTATCTCGATACCCACAGCAGAACTTCGCCGCTTATCGGTCGGGGCTATATACTTATTATATATAGCCTCATCAAGTCTTAACTCTTTCATAGTATCACGCTCCACAAACATATACTAAAGGCTTCACCGCACAAAGGCCGTTTGCCGGCTCTGCCTTATAAATTACATTTCCTATCTATTTAATATGATATTATTATATCATGCATTCCCTATCATGTCAATAGGTCTTATTCGTTTCGTGATTTCCTACAACTAAGGTGTGATTTGATAGTGGATTTTGTACAGTTTATGGCAACACCGTACGAAGATTGTGCGCAAATTGCGCAGTCAGCTTTTTCGTCAGATTGCACAGATTTTCCGAAGGAATACTACCGTATTTCAAGGAAAAAATGTGTAATATGACGGAAAAGATGCAAGTAAGCTGCGTACAAAGCCTTCAGGCGGTCTTTGTGCGGTGTTGCCTTATATCAATGCAAGCGCCTTAACAGCCTTGGTGTACAGCAGTCAACTAAAAAACCGGCGCCGTAAGAGTTACAGCACCGGTTTGTGTTATCTTTCGTTTTTGTCGTAGCCGCCTTTGATAAGACGCTCGATGAATTCTTCCCTCGGCAAGGGTCTGTCAAAGAAATAGCCCTGAACAAGCTCGCAGCCGTGTTCTATCATCGCATCAAGCTGCTCCTGTGTTTCTATGCCCTCGGATATGCACTCGTAGCCCATGTCTTTTGCCATGTTGACGATGTGCGAGAACATCACGCTCCTCTGGCTCTTTTTGTCATCGCCTGACACGGGGATAAGGCTCTTGTCTATCTTGATGACGTTCCAGGGTATCTCGCTTATGAGGTTAAGTGACGAGTAGCCCATACCGAAATCATCTACAGCTGTCGATATGCCGGCCTTCTGCAGGTCGTTAACGACACGCTTTAAATCTCGAAACTGCACGTCAGTCGTAGTCTCGGTAAGCTCTATCTCGATGTACTTGTGCGGAACATCGTATTTGTCGATTATCCCTACAAGGTGGTCTGTAAGGTCAATGTCCACCATGTGCTTGCGTGAGAGGTTTACAGATATCCTGACGACCTCCTTGCCCTCGTCGAGCCACTGCCTGATGTCCATGCAGACGTGTTCGAGCATATAGAAGTCGAGCTTGCATATGTCAAGGCTCTGCTCAAAGGTCGGTATGAAAACGTCCGGCCTTATCAGCTCGCCCTTGTGCATCCAGCGGCAGAGCGCCTCTGCACCGATGAGCTTGCCTGTCCTTACCTCGACCTTCGGCTGATAGTAGGTCAGGAACTCGCATTTTTCAAGCGCCTGTGGGAAAAGCCTTTGCAGGCGCATTATTTTTTCCTTGCGCTGCTCCATCTGAGCGCTGAAAAAGAGTATATCCTCCATGCCGCTCGTCCTTGCAGCCTGCGCTGTGGGGATTATGCGGTCAAGTATAGAAGACGGCGCGTCGTAGACAAAGTCATCTTTCATGACGAGCACGCCGGCCGTGGCGTTTACCATTATCCTGTCACCGTTGGAGTTATAGGGAACAGCCTTGCCTGAGAGGTGGTCTATGCACTTATCTAAGTTATCGAGCGGCAAGACAGCCACAAAGTTGTCGCCGCCCATTCTGCACACGATGCCGTCGTCGTTTACAAGCTCTGTCAGCCCCTCGATAAACCCACGCATGACTGTAGTGCCCCTGTCACGGCCTATCTGCTGGTTTACAAGCGAGAAGTGCTTAAGGTTTAAAAGCGCTGCCGCATGGCCGCACAGCTTGCCCTGAGGGCCGTTGTTCTCGATATATCTCATAAACGAGTTGAGGTTCAGGTAGCCGTCGTCGTCATAGAAGGTGCGTCTTCTTGCCACCTGCAAAAGCGAGCTTCGGCTTGCAGCAAGCATCATCACCTTGGTGAAAATATCGACACGGTGGTTCATCTCATCGCTCCACTCGCGCGCACCTGCCGGGCGGTATTCGATTATCTTTGTAACGCTCATGGTCTCGGTAACTATCCTGTCAGTCCTGCACGGAACAGACTCCTCGCCCGTGTCATAGCAGACACACAGCCTGCCGATGCCGCCGGCTTCGTCACGGGGATTTTTATAAAACCCTACCGTTATCTTGCTTATGCCGAGATACTCGCAGATATCAGAGATAATGCTCTCGACATAATCAAGATCGAGTTCATGAATCGTTGTTATCTTTTCAAGAAACTTCTCAAAAAGCGAAACAAACTTTATATCCATCAAAGCTCCTCCAATTCAAGGCGCCGCTTCCAAAAAACGGCTTTCCTTAAACATTCTCTTTATATTTACACAATATCTATTTAATCAATTATACCACGAACGGCAATTTTTTTCAATTAGCTGTTTTGCACATTTGGCGCAGATTAATTTGTCACACATAGCGCCCTGCACAAATAATCGCCGCTCCTTTTGTGCAAAAGTAAAGAAGACTTAAGTGTATTAACTATTTACACAAGAAAAACCGCCATTTTAAGGCAGGAAACCGGACAGGGAACAGGTGAAACGCTGCGCTCAGTGAATAGTGAATAGTGAATAGTGAAGAATGAATTGAACCTGTATAATAAAACTACACATTTGAAGTTAATAATGATATAATATAAAAAAGGAGTTGGCTTCAAATGAGCACACATGGAGAAAACAGTCGGGAATTCAAATTTAAGATCATGGAACTGCACTTCAAAGATAACATATCTGTGAAAGTGTTATCCGAAAAATTCGCAATACCAGAGCAAACGATCTACACATGGCGCAGAGAGTACAGAAAGTACGGCGAGGATGCATTTGTAGGCTGTGGGAAACAGCGTCCGCAGGATGCAGAACTTAGGCGATTGAAGAAAGAAAACGAAAAGCTCAGGATGCAGGTAGAGATCTTAAAAAAAGTTGCGGCATATCAGGCAGAGCAAGAGTCAAAGAAAAGATAGATGACTTGCGGGCGAGAGGATTGGATAAATATCCGATCAATCTGGTATGTCAGACTCTCGGGATAAGTACAAGATCATATTATGACCGAAAGGAAAACCCTCGCAGCAACAAAGAAAAAGAAGATCTGGAGCTTGTAGAGAAAATGCAGACGATCTTCGCTGAAAGCTATGAGGAGTATGGCAGAGTGCGTATGAAAAAAGCACTTGAAGAAGCCGGATGCCCGATGAGTGAGGGGAAAGTCGGAAGGCTGATGCGTCAAGGAAATATGTACCCGAAAAAATGCAAAAAATATAGGGCAACGACCAACAGCAGGCACAAGTATCAAGTTGCAGAAAATCTTCTTGACCGCAATTTTAATGCTGATAAGCCAAACCGAAAGTGGTGCGGAGACAGCACTTACATATGGACAGACGAAGGCTGGCTGTACGCAGCAGGGATAATAGACCTATGTGCACGTGATTGTGTCGGATTAAGCTTTAGCAGCAAACACACGCAGGAACTGATGATCGATTCGCTTGATCAGGCATTCAAAAAATACAAGCCGGGCGAAGGACTGCTGTTCCATTCTGACCGAGGCGTGCAATATGCTTCCAATGCATACAAAAACAAGCTTCATAAGTACAAGATGATCCAAAGTATGTCTCGAAGCGGTGTGCCATATGACAATGCACCTATGGAAAGCTTCTGGGCAACGGTCAAAAATGCCTGTGTACATGGCTGTAGGTTCAAAACGAGGAAGGAAGCCGAGCTAAAAATATTTGAATACGTCTTTGGCTTTTACAACACACATCGTTATCACAGCTCAAACGGCTTAAAAACGCCATATGAGCTCAGAAATGAAAAGCTTTCTATTGGCTGATATCAATAGTTTTATTAACTTTATGTGTGCAGAAAACTTGACAGGTTCAGAATAATTGAGGTGCGCCTGACGGCGATTATGCCCATTCGGGCGAAATGTGACCGAGGAAAGGCAAGTCCGAAGGGGGTGGCGCAAGCGAAGCCGAAGCAGGGGGGCGACCGGAAAGCCCCCCTACCTGTAGCGTGAGATAAGCGAGGAGCCTCTGAAAAAAAGTCTGTAAAAAGTCAGCAAACTGTGATAAAATAGAATTAATATCACAGGAGGCTGATTTTTTATGGCAAGAAGAAAAAGAGAACCGATGAGCGAGGGCAAGAAGAACATAATAGGAATGCTGCTTGAGGAATACGACATCAAGTCGGCTAAGGATATTGAGGATGCCCTGAAAGACCTTCTCGGAGGAACGATCCAGGAAATGCTTGAATCCGAAATGGACGAGCATCTTGGATATCAGGAATATGAACGTTCCGACAATCCTGACTCTCGCAACGGAAAGAAAACCAAGAAGATACGCGGGAGCTTCGGCGAAACGGAAATAGAAGTGCCGCAGGATCGTGACGGCAGTTTTGAGCCAAAGGTCGTAAAGAAGCGACAGAAGGACATCTCAGGTATTGAGCAGAAGATAATTGCTCTGTATGCCAAAGGAATGACCACACGCCAAATAAGCGAAACTATCGAAGATATCTACGGATTTGAAGTCAGCGACGGTATGGTATCAGATATCACAGACCGCCTTCTGCCGCAGATAGAGGACTGGCAGAAACGTCCATTGGACGAAGTATATCCGATAGTATTCATCGATGCTGTACACTTCTCAGTGCGTGATAACGGACAGATCAGGAAGCTTGCCGCATATGTGATCCTTGCTGTCAGCATGACAGGTCACAAGGAAGTTCTTTCAATACATATCGGTGAAAACGAGAGCGCCAAGTACTGGCTCGGCGTTCTGAACGAGCTGAAAAATCGCGGAGTTAAGGATATTCTCGTCATCTGCGCAGACGGTCTTACAGGCATGAAAGAAGCTGTATCAGCAGCTTTTCCGCAAACTGAGCTACAGCGCTGCATCGTTCATCAGGTAAGAAATACGCTGAAATACGTTGGAGAGAAGAACAAGAAGGAGTTCGCAAACGACCTGAAAACGATCTATCATGCGCCTTCCGAGGATGCTGCTCTGGAAGCTCTCGACTGTGTTACTGAAAAATGGGAAGACGATTATCCTAACGCTATGAAGAGCTGGTACAAGAACTGGGACGTAATATCACCGATCTTCAAGTTCTCAGCTGATGTCAGAAAGGTGATTTATACCACCAACGCAATAGAGAGTCTTAACAGCGGCTATCGCCGTCTGAACAAGCAGAGAAGCGTATTTCCAAGCGATACAGCGCTCCTGAAGGCTTTGTATCTTGCAACGCATGAGATAGCTAAGAAATGGACCATGCCGCTGCGAAACTGGGGCAAAGTTCTGGGCGAGCTTGAGATCATGTACCCCGACAGGATCGGCTGATATCCAAAGAACCTTGACAAATTACAGTATCTATTGTATACTGTAAAAAAATTGGAGCGGCTATTTTCAAGCCGCTCACAACTTAACGTTTTTATCACAGTTTTTGAATTTACAGAGTTTTTTTCGCAGAGCCTAAGCGAGAGACTTGCCCTGAGCTGATACGTCCGGGTGCTTACCTTCAAGGGAGGTCTCTCGCTCTCCAGGGGTACACCGAGGGGCTTTCCGGTCGCCCCTCGACCCTTCGGATGTGCGCCTTTGGCGCACACCTTAACTATTTGAACCTGTCAAGTTTTCTGCACACATAAAGTTAATAAAACTATTGATATCAGCCAATAGAAAGCTTTTCATTTCTGAGCTCATATGGCGTTTTTAAGCCGTTTGAGCTGTGATAACGATGTGTGTTGTAAAAGCCAAAGACGTATTCAAATATTTTTAGCTCGGCTTCCTTCCTCGTTTTGAACCTACAGCCATGTACACAGGCATTTTTGACCGTTGCCCAGAAGCTTTACATAGGTGCATTGTCATATGGCACACCGCTTCGAGACATGCTCTGGATCATCTTGTACTTATGAAGCTTGTTTTTGTATGCATTGGAAGCATATTGCACGCCTCGGTCAGAATGGAACAGCAGTCCTTCGCCCGGCTTGTATTTTTTGAATGCCTGATCAAGCGAATCGATCATCAGCTCCTGCGTGTGTTTGCTGCTAAAGCTTAATCCGACACAATCACGTGCACATAGGTCTATTATCCCTGCTGCGTACAGCCAGCCTTCGTCTGTCCATATGTAAGTGCTGTCTCCGCACCACTTTCGGTTTGGCTTATCAGCATTAAAATTGCGGTCAAGAAGATTTTCTGCAACTTGATACTTGTGCCTGCTGTTGGTCGTTGCCCTATATTTTTTGCATTTTTTCGGGTACATATTTCCTTGACGCATCAGCCTTCCGACTTTCCCCTCACTCATCGGGTATCCGGCTTCTTCAAGTGCTTTTTTCATACGCACTCTGCCATACTCCTCATAGCTTTCAGCGAAGATCGTCTGCATTTTCTCTACAAGCTCCAGATCTTCTTTTTCTTTGTTGCTGCGAGGGTTTTCCTTTCGGTCATAATATGATCTTGTACTTATCCCGAGAGTCTGACATACCAGATTGATCGGATATTTATCCAATCCTCTCGCCCGCAAGTCATCTATCTTTTCTTTGACTCTTGCTCTGCCTGATATGCCGCAACTTTTTTTAAGATCTCTACCTGCATCCTGAGCTTTTCGTTTTCTTTCTTCAATCGCCTAAGTTCTGCATCCTGCGGACGCTGTTTCCCACAGCCTACAAATGCATCCTCGCCGTACTTTCTGTACTCTCTGCGCCATGTGTAGATCGTTTGCTCCGGTATTGCGAATTTTTCGGATAACACTTTCACAGATATGTTATCTTTGAAGTGCAGTTCCATGATCTTAAATTTGAATTCCCGACTGTTTTCTCCATGTGTGCTCATTTGAAGCCAACTCCTTTTTTATATTATATCATTATTAACTTCAAATGTGTAGTTTTATTATACAGGTTCAATTCATTCTTCACTATTCACTATTCACTATTCACTGAGCGCAGCGTTTCCGCCTTTTACCTAAAAAAAACCGCCGCAGAGCATAGTACTCCTGCGGCGGTGATCTTTATTTGCTGTATATCTTGCTTATGCTCTCGACCATGCGCTTGGCTTCGTCAACGGCAGACTGCGGAGAAAGTATCTCGGCTTTTTCTGCAAACTTGAATATCCAACCGTAGAATGTGGGCGAAAGCTGTACGTCAACGGTGATGATGAAGTGGTCGTCATCAGCACGCCTTGTGACAACTCTCTCGGAAAAACGGTCTATCACTGCATTCATAAGAGAATTCTCAAACTTTATCTCGACAGTCTCCGGCTTGCCGGGGAACATCTCGAAAACGGCATACCTCTGCTCGCCTGCAAGTGCCTTCTCCTCGTCAGAGAGCTTGTACCTGTCCTCCTCAGTCACGTTGACAGCAGTCATTCTGTCTATCCTGAAATAGGAAAGCTCGCTCCTCTTGTAGTTGTAGCAGATGAGGTAGTAGTTGTTGTCGTTGTATACGAAATAGTAGGGCGATACCTTGTATACCTCGCCGCCGTGACGAAGCTGCTGCTTCTTGTCGGCAGTGTATTCAAAGTATTTGAACTCGATGTTCTTCTCTTTGAGTATGCCCTCGTTTATCGCATTTATATTGTAGTATATCTGCTTGTTGACAGTCTTCGAGCGGTTGCGGATAAAGAACTCACGGTTGAGATTGTCAGCCTTGTATTCGCTTGTTAAGCTCTTCAGCTTGTCGATAAGCTCTCTTGATTTCTTCTTTGTGAGGAACCTTGAAGATGCCACCGAGTCTACGAGCACCAGCAGCTCCTCGTCCTGAAACAGCCTCTCTCCAAGGAAATAAGCGTTTGAATGACCCACCTTTGTGGTCACGATGTCCATGCCCGACTCCTTAAGGGTGTCGATGTCATCATAGACAGTCTTTCTCTCGCACTTGATGTTCTGATGCGAAAGAATGTCAATAAGCTGTATGCCCGTTATCGGATGCTCCTCATCAGACCTTCTCTCAAAGAGCTTTTTCAGATACAGCAGCTTCTGCTTCTGCTTTGCCTGGCTTGCCATTTTCAGTTTCCTCCCCTACTCGATTTTTTCATCCTGTCCTTTACCTCGACCTTTGTGCCGTCCGGCTCAACGATAGTAATGCTTTCAAGCTGTGCTATGAGGCTGCCGACTACAGATTCCCTGTATTCGCTTCTCAGCTGCTGGCGTTCGAGATGCTCCTGCTCTGTGAGCTCACGCTCTCTCGCTATCCTTGAAAGCTCGCTTATCCTGTCAAGTTTGGCTTTCTCCATCTTAAATATACCGCCATTCCCCGTAAAATGCACCTCTGCCCGAAAAATGAGCATTAAAAAAGAGGACACCAAAGTAATGCCCTCGTCATTTTCCAAACAAGCAGCACATTTCACTTCTTAAAATTTTTACACACAAATTTTGCCATTTCAAATAAGTTTTTTCTTTTTATATTTTTGTTTTTTTACCCACTTGAAAAAGCTGTACAAAACAAAAAACTCATTCCGAAGTACGATTTTTTGTAATCTTTATTTTTTTTAATCGCTGTTTCGGGCATAATTTTTCTGTCTGTTCACCTATTATACCACAAATTTTCCCTCTTGTCAACGTTATTTTGCACAAACAGTCCAATTAAAACCCCACAATTAGCACAAAAAACAATAATTTTCGGCTTGCTATTGACATTTTGCAAGAATGTGCTATCATATTATTAGAACATATGTTTGCTGTATAAGAATTGGCACGAGGCGGATATCCGGAGTCTGCCTGTCGCCGGAAAAGCTCTCTGACATACAGAGACAAACGAAAAGGAGGAAACAATTGAAAGAGCTTATAAAGAGCTACCAGCAGCTTCTGACCGCAGTTGAAACGAGGATAGCGTTTCTCACAGAAAAGATGCGCACCCCCGACCCCGAGGAAAGCATAAAGAGCCTGCGTGCAAGGCGTGACACCTTAAAGGAAGAATACGAAGACCTTATATACGCACTCCACCGCATGGCAAAGTACGCCGACACCCCCGACACCACAGCCGAAGGGAAAGTGGTCAGAGTATGAGCGAGCGAGTAAGAACAAGGAGGATCCCGGCCGAGTTCATAGATATAATGACAAACCCCGGCACACCCGGCAGCAATGATCTGAGTGTGAGGTCACGGCTGTGCTTAGAGCTTATCAGGGACGTTTTTGAGAGCGGTTTGACTAAAAAGCAAAAATGTTATATAATGTTATATTATAGAGACGGTCTGACGATGCAGGAGATAGCCGACCGCTATTCCGTCAACCGCTCGACCGTCTCACGCACCATATCCGCCGCCAGACGCCGCTTTGAAAAGCGTGCAGCGCCGCTGTTCAGGTAACAGGTGACAGGTAACAGGTAACAGTTGAGGTGTCGGCTTACGCCGACGTATGGCCATTCGGCCTGTCAGTCGGACGATTTCGGCTAAATCGCAGGATATGCACCCGAAGGGGGTGAGCGGCAGCTTTGCTGACGCAGGGGGGCGACCGGAAAGCCCCCCTACCTGTAGCGTAAGGATAAGGAGAGACTACCCTTGAAGCTAAAACGTGGGGTCAGCTTTCCTTCAAGGCGGCTTTCTCGTTCTCAGGGGGTACACGAGGGGCTTTCGAGCCGACCTTGACGGCTCATGCGCCACCTCGACCCTTCGGAAATGCATATCCTACGATTTAGCTGAAATCGTCTGACAAACACGGCCGAATGGCCATACCGTGCGCCTGCGGCGCACACCACAACTATTCACTATTCACTATTAATTATTCACTATTCACTGAGCGAAGCAAGGCAACGCCGAGCGAAGCGTTTCCGCGTGAGCAGGACACATTAATTGTGCATTAATAAAGGAGTTCCTATGACAACACCGATATGTGATTTCGTAACCGAATATGTACTCAGCGGTAAGGCAAGAATGCATATGCCCGGCCATAAGGGTCAGGCATTGCATGGCCTTGAACCGTTCGATATAACCGAGATAGAGGGCGCAGGCTATCTCTATTCAGATGACGGTATAGTCGCTGAGAGCGAGAAAAACGCTTCCCTGCTCTTTGGAACGGGCAGAACGCTCTATTCTACCGAGGGGTCTTCCCTGTCGATAAAGGCTATGCTCGCAATAGCTGTCACGGCACTTAAAAAGGACAACGAGCGCCCTTTAGTGCTTGCTTCACGCAACTCGCATAAGGCGTTTGTCGATGCCGCCTGCCTGATAGACTTTGATGTGAGCTTTATATCCCCTGCCGCCCCCTCGCCCTCGCTCTGCCAGGCATTCATCACTCCGCAAGATGTAAGACACGCACTCAAAAACGCCGAAAGAACCCCCCTGTGCGTCTATGTCACAAGCCCCGACTATATGGGCAATATCCTTGATATCAAAGGCATTAGTGACGTGTGCAGGGAATTTAAGCTGCCGCTGCTCGTTGACAATGCGCACGGGGCTTATCTTAAGTTTTTGAGCGTAAGCCGCCACCCGATAGACCTCGGCGCTGATATGTGCTGCGACTCGGCACACAAGACGCTGCCAGTCTACACCGGCGGCGGATATCTGCATATCAGCGCCAACGCCGACAGCCGCTTTTTTGAAGACCCCAAGGGCATAATGTCGCTCTTTGCATCGACAAGCCCCTCCTACCTGATAATGCAGTCGCTCGATGTGTGCAACAGGGTGCTGTCAAGCGAGTTCCCCACCCTGCTCGAAAACGCCCTGCCGATGGTAAGGCACGCAAAGGACGAGCTTGCCGCTATGGGCTTTGAGCTTATGGGCGATGAGCCTATGAAGATAACCATTCTGCCGCAGAGCTTTGGCTACACAGGCGATGAGATAGCAGCTCACCTGAGAGAGAATGACATCGAGTGCGAGTATTCCGACGCTTTCTCGGTCGTGCTGATGCTATCCCCCTACACCCCCGAAAAGGACTACGGCAGGCTGCTTTTTGCAATGTCGCTGCTTTGCCGCAGAAAGCCTGTAGAGGGTCTGCCGCTGCTGCTTGATGCGCCGGTGAGGAAAATGAGCATTAGAGAAGCGTTTTTCTCAAGGTCTGAGGAGATACCGGCCGGTCAGGCGCTCGGGCGTATATGCGCAAAGACCGCCGTATCCTGCCAGCCGTCTATCCCGATAGCCTTGCCCGGCGAGCAGCTGACCTCCGGACTTTTAGATGCACTCGGTGAATACGGGGTAGAAACTATCAGGGCAGTCAAAGCATAATGTGAGGAGGAGACAGTTATGAAAACGACAAGAAAAAGAATGATCATAATACTGATGACCGCATTTATCATCATCGGGGCATTTGCAGTCATTTTTCAGCTATGGGGAAGATATTACATAGCTGACATTGATTCAATGGCTGACAAAGCAGGATATGAAAAGCACGGCACGCTTTTGCCTATATGGGAATATGAAGATAAAGACAATGGCATAAGTATATACTTTGACGATGTCAAAAAGGGCGACTATTACTCCAGAGACGACTGGGCAAGTGTATCTGTAGAATACGATACCGGCATTTTATCCCACAGGATAAGGATATACACCTATTATATAGACGAGCTCGGCAAGCCCACAGAGCCCGAGCTTATCATCGAGGGTGAATACAGGTTCAACGACGACGAGAGCTTTACTCTTTATGTCGATGACGAGTACGTAGGCGAAAAGACCGGCGGCGAAAGCGAGCTTGTGTTCAAAAGAAGCGAATTAGAGCTGTTTTACAAAGCGCAGCAGGCTTAACACAAGCCCCGACCTGTCACAGGCAGTTTTACTAAAAGTGTCCGCCACAGAAACACAGTCGTTTTCAACAAGCGTACACAGAAAATTTTTAAAAAATTCTCCGAATTGTGCATTGACTTGACAGAGGAATGAGCGTATAATATAAAGGTAATTTTATTTATGGCAACACCGCTGGGCCATTGTACGTCAGACACGCAGTCAAATTTTTCGTCAGATTGGCTAAATTTACCGCAGGAATACTAACGTATTTCAAGGTAAATTTGGGTAATATGACGGAAAATTTGCAAGTGGATGGCGTGCAAAGGTATCCGCCGGTGGCCCGGCGGTGTTGCCTTATATTAATATTGTAAGGAGAATACATGATGGTAAAGGTAGTCAAATTCGGCGGCAGCTCGCTCGCAAGCGCTGAGCAGTTCAAGAAGGTCGCAGACATTATCCACGCAGATGATGCAAGAAAGTTCGTAGTTCCCTCTGCACCCGGCAAGAGGTTCTCGTCTGACACAAAGGTAACAGATATGCTCTACACCTGCTACGACATCGCAGCAAAGGGCAAGGGCTTTGATGATAAATTCAATGAGATAAAAAAGCGCTACTATGAGATAATCGAAGGCTTAGGCCTTGACCTCTCGCTTGAAAAGGAATTCGATGCTATAAGAGCAGGCTTTATCGGCAAGGCAGGCCGTGACTTCGCAGCTTCAAGAGGCGAGTTCTTAAACGGCAAGATAATGGCTGCATACCTTGGCTATGAGTTTATAGATGCAGCAGAAGTTATCCACTTCAACGACAACGGCACATACGACGCAGACCTGACAGATATCTCCATGAAGGAGCGTTTAAACGGCATCGAGCGTGCAGTTATCCCCGGCTTCTACGGCGTTATGCCTAACGATACCATAAAGACATTTTCAAGAGGCGGCTCTGACATCACAGGCTCTATCGTTGCAGCAGCTGTTGCAGCAGACCTTTACGAGAACTGGACAGACACCTCGGGCTTCCTCACAACTGACCCGAGGATAGTCAAGGACCCTGCACCTATCACAACTATCACATACAGAGAGCTCAGAGAGCTTTCCTACATGGGTGCGAGCGTGTTCCATGAGGACGCTATATTCCCTGTAAGAAAAGCAGGCATCGCAATAAACATCAAGAACACCAACAAGCCTGAGGACCCCGGCACGCTCATCGTTGAGTCCACATCCCAGAAGCCGGCATACACTATCACAGGTATCGCAGGCAAGAAGGGCTTTACGGTAATCAACATCGAAAAGGACATGATGAACGCAGAGCTCGGCTTCGGCAGAAAGGTTCTTGAAGTGTTTGAAAAGAACAACATCAGCTTTGAGCATATGCCCTCAGGTATCGACACTATGAGCGTTATCGTTTCTCAGCAGGAGTTCGAGCCCAAGGAGCAGGAGGTTCTCGCAGGCCTTCACAGGAACTGCCACCCCGACGCTATCGACATTGAGACAGACCTTGCACTTATCGCAGTAGTGGGCAGAGCCATGAAGTCAAACCGTGGTACAGCAGGCCGCATCTTCTCCGCACTTGCACACGCACACATCAACGTCAAGATGATAGACCAGGGCTCAAGCGAGCTCAATGTCATCATCGGTGTCAGCGAGAGCGACTTTGAAGAGGCTGTAAAGGCTATCTACGATATCTTTGTAACAGCAAAGCTCTGATAATAAAACACATAAACGCCGCAGTTTTCCCTGTAGATACGGGGCAAGCTGCGGTGTTTTATTTCTTTTTTCAGTTTCCTTTCAAAATTTAAAGACTTGTTAAGAATTGATATGTTATTATATTGTCACAGGGAAAGAACAGACAACTGCAAAAAGGAGAATGTGTTATGTTTTTCAGGATACTAAAAAAAGACCTGCGGCGCAAAAAGACGATGAACGTCATACTGCTGCTGTTTATAATACTCTCGTCGATGTTCGCAGCGGCGGCGGTAAACAATGTTGTGACGGTAAACGGCGGCATCGACAGCTATTTTGAGCTTGCAGAAGTCCCCGATGCGGTAGTCTCGATGCAGACCGACTGCGATGCGGACAAAAAGATAGAGAATATGTCAGGTGTCACTGGTGTTAAGAAGACATACCTCGCCTGCGTGTTCAACCCCAAGTCATTCAAATATCAGGGCAAGGAAATGACGAATTTCATAAACCCTGCATATCTTATGTCTGAAAATGAAATGTCTATGAACTATTTTGATGAGAATGACAAGCGCATAGAAAGTGTCGAAAAGGGCTGCATATACTGCACAGGCTCTTTCTCGGCAAACACAGATATGAAGCCCGGCGACATCATAGAGTTTGAAGCAGGCAGCACAAAAAAGAGCTTCAGATACATGGGAAGAATGAAATGTGCGATAAAAAGCAACGATGCAGGTTCTTCGCCGATTATACTCATGAATTCAGAGGATTACGACGAGCTTGCACACAACCAGGATCTGATAATAGACCGTATGTCGGAAAAGGTGCTTTTTGTAAACACCGATGATGTCGACTCGCTCATTGCTCTTGAAAAGGAATACGACAACCTGTATGTCAATACCCGTGACAGCTACAGAACTAATTTCTTCTACGATATGATAGCTGCATATATCCTTATGGCGATAAGCATAATGCTCATGATAACAGCCTTCGTGGTGCTGAGATTTACTATAGGCTTTACCATAAGCGAGGAGTTCCGTGAGATAGGCGTAATGAAGGCAGTCGGCATCGCAAACGGCGGCATAAGAAGGCTTTACATAGTCAAGTATCTTGCTATCGCTGTTATCGGTGCGGCAGCAGGCTTTGCAGGCTCGGTACCTCTCAGCAGGCTGATGCTCGGTACGCTCTCAGACAACATGGTGTTTGACGGCAGCAACAGCATAACCTACGGCATAATAAGCTCTGTTGCGGTAGTTATGATAATAATGTTCTTCTGCTACTCCTGCACACGCAAAGTAAACAAGCTCTCGCCCATTGATGCGGTAAGAAGCGGGCAGACAGGCGAGCGCTTCGGCAAGAGGAGCATAATGAGCCTTGGCCGCTCAAAGCTCCCCTCCACGAGCTTTCTGTCGATAAACGACCTGCTAAGCGCACCCAAGAGATTTGTGATGATAACTATAGTATTCGCCATCTCGCTCCTTATGCTCATGATGATGTCATGCTTTTCGCTGACACTAAAGAGCGATACTATAAAAACGCTTTTCCTGATGCCTGATGAGACAGACGTACAGATAATGGACGTATCTACCCTGTCAGATATGTTCTTTGACTCATCAAAGCTCGACGGAACGCTCAAAGACATCGACCGCAAGCTAAAAGACAACGATATCCCCGGCAGGGTATCAATGTCAGTTATGTTTAATCACGAGACTGCTCATGACAACAAGAACGAAACTTTAATGTACATCATGTTCAAAGGCGACACAGACTACGAGCAGGAGGTCATAGAGGGCTATAAACCCACCAAGGATGACGAAGTCTCGGTAACATCATCAGTGCTCGAAAGGCTCGATGCTGAGATAGGCGACACGATAACGGCAGACTGCGGCGGCGAGCAGAAGGAATTCATCATCACAGGCGTTGTATCATCGTTTGCGAGCCCGGCTGTATTCTTATGCAAGGACTATGACTACGGCACACAGCAGCTTGAAGGCACTATGGGCATAAGCATAGACTTTGACGGCGACCCCGACAAGGAGACTATCGAAGCAAACGTTGAAAAGCTCAAGGACATATTAAACACCGAGCAGGTATACACGACATCTGACTACATCAAAATGACAACAGGTATGTCAGACACGCTCAATTCGATAAAGCATATGCTCATCGTACTCACCGTGATAATCTCGACAATGATAGTCGTGCTCATGGAGAGGAGCTTCATCTCGAAGGAAAAGAGCGAGATAGCTCTTATGAAGGCAGTCGGCATTTCGGGCAGGAGCATTGTGATGCAGCACACACTGAGGTTTGCGCTCGTATCGGCCGCAGCGGTGATACTCTCGCTTGCATCATTCATGCCGATAAGCAACGTGATAATGAACTGGATATGCTCGATGATAGGCGACGTTTCAGGCATCAGGTGCGTTTTCGACCCGACTGAGATATTTGTGATATTCCCGGCACTGCTGGTAGGAATCACGGTAGCCGGTGCATACATCACAGCGCTCTACACAAGAACGATAAAGTCAAGCGACACGGCAAGCATAGAATAAAAGGAGGAAAACATCATGAATACAGTATTACAGGCAAAGGGGCTTTGCAAGACATACATAGTAAACAAGAGGCAGAACAACGTGCTCAAAAACATCGACCTGACAGTTTACGAGGGCGAGATGGTGGGCATCATGGGGCCTTCGGGCTCTGGCAAATCGACGCTGCTCTACTGCGTATCGGGCATGGACAGAGTGACGGCCGGCGAGGTGGTCTTTGACGGAAAGAATACTGCAAGCCTCGGCGAAAAGGAGCTTGCAAGGCTGCGACTTGACGAAATGGGCTTTATCTTCCAGCAGATGTACATGATGAAGAACCTCTCGGTTCTCGACAACATCATCTTCCCGGCTGTTAAGAGCAAGAAGAACAGAGAGAGCCGCAGCAAGACCGAGGAGAGGGCACGCAGTCTTATGAAAAAGCTCGGTATCGAGGACGTTGGCGGCAACGACATAAACGAAGTCTCAGGCGGCCAGCTGCAAAGAGCCTGCATAGCACGCAGCATGATAAACAGCCCCAGGATGATATTCGCAGACGAACCTACAGGTGCGCTGAACCGTGCAAGCTCTGACGAGGTGATGAACGAGCTGCTTGAACTCAACCGTGAGGGCACGACTGTTATGTGCGTGACACACGACACCAAGGTCGCAGCCAAGTGCAGCAGGGTGCTCTACATCGTAGACGGCGGCATAATGGGCGAGAAGGAGCTCGGCCACTTCAAGGGCGGCGAGAAGGAGCTGCGTGACAGGGAAAGAGACTTAAGCAACTGGCTCATGGAGCAGGGCTGGTAAAACTCAGGTAACAGGTAATATGCTCATTCGGGCAGCCAATATAAACCTTTATTGCCATATTACATAAAAGCGGTATTGCATAATCTAAGATGATGTGGTAGAATAGTATCAGGTGGTGATGTTATGACCGATATACTGATAGTTGAAGATGATAAGGAGCTGAGCACTCTGCTGACTGACTTCCTGCGTGAGGAGGGCTACACGGTGTCTGCTGTGGAGAGCGGCGAGCGTGCGGTGCAGCTTTTTGAGCGCTACGGCGCACGCCTTGTGGTGCTCGATATAAACCTGCCCGATTTAAACGGCTTCTCTGTCTGCTCAAAGCTGCGTGAGAATGCTGACACGCCGATACTGATAGTCAGCGCACGCACCGACAAGGAGGACAAGCTAAACGGCCTTGACCTCGGCGCTGATGACTACATAGAAAAGCCCTACGACATTGATATCCTGATAGCCAAGATAAAGGGCATATTCAAGCGCCGCTATCAAAAAAGCATCATAAGCGCAAGCGGTGTTAACTTAAACCTTGCCGACAGGACAGCCGAGATAGACGGCGAGCCTGCCGAGCTCACAACTAAGGAATTTGACCTGCTGGCTCTGCTGATAGAGAACCAGGGCAAGGCGCTCAAAAAGGAGTATCTTTTCAGCACGGTGTGGGGCAGCGACAGCGAGTCGGAGCTGCAAACGCTGCACGTTCACATAAACCGTCTGCGCCAGAAGCTCGGCGACGACCCCAAAAACGCCAAGCGCCTGCTGACCGTGTGGGGCGTGGGGTATAAGTTCATATGAAGGCGTACAGAAAGCTGTGCATCATCGTCATAGCGGTGTTCCTGATATCGGCGGCGATGCTTGATCTCATACTTATAAAACAGAACGACTCCGAGCAGGGGCTCTACCGTGTCGAAGCGCACAGGCTCGCAGATGAGATCGAGCGCACAGGCAGCTATGACCTGTCAGACTACCCCGAGCTCACAGGCGTATACACAGGTGATGACCTCTACAAAAGCGAGGAGCACTACGTCATAATAGATGCCGGCGGCAAGCTCTACCGTGTCGAATACAGGATAAGGAGCAACACGGGCATCATAGTCGCTGTAAACTGCGTGCTTTTGGTCATGCTTGTGCTCATCTGCCTGCTGCTCTGGTATGCAAGGCGGAATATCATACTCCCCTTCGGGCGGCTCGGCGATGTGCCAAAGGAGCTTGCAAAGGGCAACCTTGCTGTTCCTATCCCCGAGGAAAAGAGCCGGTTTTTCGGGAAATTCACATGGGGTGTAAATCTTCTGCGTGAGAAGATAGAGGACGACCGGCAGAAGGAGCTCTCGATGCAGCGTGACAAAAAGCTGCTGCTCCTCTCGCTCTCGCACGATATCAAAACTCCCCTCTCGGCTATCAAGCTGAATGCCAAGGCGCTTGCCAGGGGGCTTTACAAGGACGAGGAAAAGCGCCGCTCGACCGCCGAGAGCATCAACAGCCGTGCTGACGAGATAGAGCACTTTGTAAGCGAGATAACCAAGGCCGCCAGCGAGGATTTCATGAACTTCGAGACGACTATGGGCGAGATATTCCTAAGCCAGATGATAGAAAAGATAGTCGCACGCTATGCCGTGCAGCTGTCAGCCTGCGGCACAGAGCTTAAGGTAAACAAATACGGCGACTGCATACTCTCCTGCGACCCGGACAGGCTGGGAGAATGCCTGCAGAACCTCATCGAGAACGCCATAAAATACGGCGACGGCAGGCTTATAGAGCTCAGCTTTGACAGCATGGACGGCTGCGAGCTGATAACCGTGTCAAACACCGGCTGCACCCTGGAGGAAAAGGAGCTCACACAGGTATTTGAGAGCTTCCACCGTGGCACAAATGCCGGCAAAGTCCAGGGCAACGGGCTGGGGCTTTTCATCTGCAAGCGCCTGATGTCGCTCATGGGCGGCGAGGTTTTTGCAAAGATAGAAGACGGCAAGTTCCTTATAACGCTGGTCGTCAGGCTGGCATAGCTAAAATGCATAGTTTATGCAAAAGAAATAATAAAAATAAAGGTATCGCCTTGTGGCCGATGATTTAAAACATCACCGACCAAAGACCGATACCTTTTTGTTTTTAATAATAAGGCAACACCGCACAAAGACCGCCTGAAGGCTTTGTACGGTGTTGCCTTAACTGTTATAACAGCTTCAATCCCAGCATCGTGAGGTCATCAAACTGCGGTGCAGTGCCGACAAAGTCATCGACAGCCTGCTTCATATTCGCAAGCAGTACCTTGGGCGATGCGTCAGGCTCACGGTTGAGCGCTTCGAGCATACGGTCTGTTCCGAAAAGCTCGTTGTCAGCATTCGTAGCCTCTGCCACACCGTCGGTGTAGAGGAAAAGCGCTGCGTCCTTTTCAAGCGTGAACTCGTATTCCTTGTACTTCATGCCGTCCATGCCGCCTATGACAAAGCCGTGCTTGTCTTTGAGCAGCTCGAACTCGCCGCCCGGCTTTCTTATCAGCGGATACTCATGCCCGGCGTTTGCAGCTGTCACCTTGCCCGTTGATATCTCAAGCACGCCGAGCCATACGGTAACGAACATCATCTCGTCGTTGTTGCGGCATATCTGCGTGTTTACAAGCTCCAGAGCCTTTGCAGGGCTCTGGGTCATCATAGCGTAGTTATTGACCAGAATTTTGGACATCATCATAAACAGTGCCGCCGGCACGCCCTTGCCCGAAACGTCCGCCATGACCATTCCGAGGTGGTCATCGTCTATCAGGAAGAAGTCGTAGAAGTCGCCGCCGACCTCCTTTGCAGGGGTCATGGTAGCGTAGATGTCAAACTCCGGCCTCTCGGGGAACGCCGGGTAAATGTTCGGCAGCATATCCGCCTGTATCTTTGTGGCAAGGCCGAGCTCTGCACCGATGCGCTCTTTTTCCTTGGTTATCTCGGTTATGTCCTTGATGTACTGGCGTGTCTTTGATGAAAGATCGGCAAGGCTCTGTGCGAGCATCTCGACCTCGTCGCCGGTGCGGTAGGCATCGTCCATCTCAAACGCCTGGTCGGTGCCGCTTATCGAGTCCATTCGCTCCTTCATCTTCTCGATAGGCTTTACTATCCTGGTTGCGACCACGATAGCGCCGACAGTTCCGAGAATGAGTACAACAGATATCATCACAAGCGTCGTGGTCTTTGACTTGCTCGTGCTGTCCTCGAATTTATCGGTGGCGTCGTTGTTTATCTTCTCGTATTCATCGAGCATCATATTGGTCGGCTGCTCGGTGATATCCCTGCTTATGAACGATACGACCGTCCAGCCCACAGTGCTCAGCGGCGAGCCTGTCATGTAGTAATCTTTCCCGTCAACGGTCACAGTCACAAGCTCAGTCTGCTCTGAGAGTGCCTTGGTTATGAACTCGTCAAGCTCCTTGTTGTCGGTGTTTCTCATGTCCATAGCATTCGCAGCAGTCTCGACTGTGAAGATGCCGTTGTTCTCAGGGGCGAAGATAACGTGTCCCTTGTCGTCTATGACGCAGATGTTGCCGCCCTGCCTGGAGGATTCCTTGACATACTCGCCCATAGAAGCGAGGAAAAGGTCAGCACCCACAACTGCCACGAGCTTGCCGTCAACATACACCGGCGCTGAACACTCAACGCCTATATTCTCGGTGTAGGTGTCATTCTCAATACCTGTAAAGCATATGTCGCCGTTGTTGACTGCGTTTGTGTACCACGGCCTTTCACGCACGGGAAAAGCCGCAAGCTCGCCGTTCTCGTCATACTTGCTCGAAGGGTTGTCGTCAACGCACAGCACCGTGCCGTCAGCAAGGCCTATAAAGCAGTTTGTCAGGTATTCTGACTTGTTGCACATGGCTATCATCGTGTCGCTCATATGAGCAGCCGTGCCGAGCAGCTTGCTTTCTTTGTAGTCAACGCCCTCCTCGTAGAGCACCTGTGCCGAGAGCTTGCCGTCGTTGCCCTTGACAGGAAGCAGCGCCGGATAAGGCTCAAAGCTGCTGCTGTTCTCAAAAAGCCCTGTAGCAAGGCTTTGCAGCATAGAAACGTCTGTCTTTATATCCGAGAACATATCATCAGCTATGTACGCCTGAAGCCTGTTAGACTTTGTCATCGAGCTGTCTATGACCTGCTTCATCGTGTTGCCTGAGACTTCCTTTATGGCGTTTTGCTGGTCGTCGTTGGTGCTGCTCACAACATCGCTCAGATGATTTGCCTGATACACTGACACCGCCCCGAACACTCCTATAAGTGCCAACAGCAGTAAAAGCACGAGATTAAGTATCTTCTGATGCAAGCCCCCGAAGGTCAAGCCGAATTTTTTCTTCATCAAATCACCTGTCTTTCGTCTATAGTTTCTTTCGTTCTATTATATCACACTTTTTCTAAAAAATCAGCAACAAATTATTATTTGATTAAAATTTATCACTCAATACAGTATTGGCCACCCTGTCATGTTATAAAAAACCGGGGCAGCAAGATCATGCCCCGGATATTTAAGGCAACACCGCACGAAGATTGTGCGCAAATTGCGCAGTCAGCTTTTTCGTCAGATTGCACAGATTTTCCGAAGGAATACTACCGTATTTCAAGGAAAAAATGTGTAATATGACGGAAAAGATGCAAGTAAGTTGCGTACAAAGCCTTCAGGCGGTCTTTGTGCTGTGTTGCCTTAATGATCTGCCTGTCAGAGCGCCTTGCCCACCTCTGCCTTGACTGTCGGCTGAGTGTTTCTTTGCGGCTGTGCAGGTGCATTCTTCTTATCGACTGCCATTTCGTGCATGAACTTGTCAGCGAGCTTTAATGAAGCCTGCTTGTCGCTTAAGAATGTGTTTACAGCGATCTTGTCGATGACCTTCGGCAGGTTCTTTCTGAAAGCCTCGCTGCGTGCAATGCTCTTTATAAAGCCGTCGTATTCGTTGGGAGCCTTCGGCAGCTTGTCGTGCAGCATCTTCTTGCCGATGTCTGTCTTTATGTAGTCATTCACCATCATGGAAGCCATGCACTCGATGACCTCCTCCTTCTGCGACCTGCTAAGACCTGTCTGCTCGTATTTTACATCATCGAGAGAGCTGTATTTCTTTGCCACATCATAGCACTTGTCGTAAGCGTTCTCGGCTGCTGTCTTGTCAACGCCTTCGAGATTCTCGGTCTGCTCTCTGAGCTCATATTTCCTCTGATTTATCTTAGACCTGAGGTCAAATGCCGATGACGACTTGTTGTTTCTCACAGCTGCCTTGTAGCTGCCGAGATACTGCATGATGTTCATTACCACAGAGTATGTCTTGATAACGCTCTTTATCCTCTCGGCCGAGCCTGCGTCGGCGGTTATCTTGCCGTCCTTTGTCACCTTGCCCTGCGAGACCTTCCTGTCTAAGTAATCATCGAGCACGCCGATAAACTCCCTGCATTTACGGTTCATTCTGTTTATATAGTCGAGCTTAGACTGGTCGGTCAGCCTTTCGGGCATATTGCCAAAATCCTCAAAATCGCTGATAAAGTCACTCAGCTGCTCGCTCATCTGCTGATACTTGTCGCCTCCGAACTTTTTGACTGTCTTGGCTGCTTCAAGCTCTTTGAGCGACTTTCTGAGGTTGCTCGTAAGCCTGCTCTCTATCGTCTTCTTGTCGTTGTCGGCTATGCCACGCTCGTACTTGGCTCTCTTTACAAGCTCAAGCTCACGCTCGGTCGCTTCCTTGTCGCAGTGCTCGTAAAGGCTGAATTCCTTCCTGCTGCTGTTTGCAAGCTCATTGGCAAGGCGTGATACCTTGAGCCTTTCGCCGCCCGAGCCTGAGAGCCCCTTGAACATATTGCCAAGCCCTGTGTGCTCGCTCTCATAAAGGGAAGCCGCCGCACTGAGGTCTTCTATTGCCTTGTTGGCTGTGCGCTCGTCTATCTTGTCGGTTATCTTTATAGTGCCGCTCGGGTTCTTGAACTTGAAGCCGTTGCCGAGCTTGCTGTAGTTTTCAAGCGCATCGTGCAGCTTTGTGTAGGACTCTGAGTTCCCCCTGCTCTTGGCTGTGGCTTCGAGGTCTTTTAACAGCAGCGCTGCCTTCTGAGCTGTCAGGCGAACAGCTTCTATGAACTTGTTCTCCTCGTTCAGCTTACTTGTAAGGTCTCTCTCGTGCTCGTCAAGCTCGGTGAGCGTGCCCTTGCCGTTTATCCTTGTGATGTCCTCAGGCAGCTTTGAAAAGCGTGACTCGCCCTCCTTTAGCTTGTCCCTTCTGATGCGGAAGCCCGTCTCGTTCTCAAACATCGTGCAGTTGCCTGTCTCCATGATATACTGCTTGCGCTTTGCAGAGTTTATGTCGCTGTATTTTTCATCAAGCTCCTGCGAAACGGCCTTTTTGCGTGCCTCGCTGATGACAGACAGAGCGCTCTTTCCGTCGATAGTCCTGCTGTCGCATTTTGCGTTTATTGCCCCCATGAGAGCTGCCGCTCCTGCTGCCCTGATGCCCTCAGGCTCCTGCTTTAGCATAAGGTCATGCGCCACCATCCGGCTGAGCCTCTTGTCATCAGCTATAAGCTCTGTGCCGTCTACCTCGTGAAGGTATATGCTGTGCTGTATTTCGTCTATCTTCTTGCCTGCGGCTATCTGAATGTCTGCCTGCTTTTTGGCGACTGCCGAAGCTATGCCGAGCACTGCCTGGCTGTTTTCGATCGCAGACATACTTCCGCCCATTGCAAACAGCCCGTCAAGGAACTGCTGTGCGGCCTGCATCTGCGTGTTCTTGGTATCAGTTACGTCTGCTGTAGAGAATATATCCGTCAGTATCTCTGCTGCCTCGTCATACCTGCCCGAATTTGTGAGCGAGTTGAGCTTTGCAAGTGTCTCTCTCTCGGCTGTGACGCCGGCGTAGCTGTCAAGGTGAGCTGTATACTCAGCGTCCTCCTCGTAGGTGGTGGCACCTGCATCAAAAGGCACCAGCGTGTCTCTGAAAGCCTGCTTTCTGATATAATCGCTGCCGAGCTCCTTTAAGCAGTCGCTTCCGACCTTTACCTTGTCTGCCACCTGGCCGAGCAGCTCGTCAAATATTACAAGCGATATCGCATCGTTGAGCGTCTTCTCCATGTCAGCCCTGTACTCGGGGTCAGACATTGCCACAGCACGCAGATAGTCGCCGAAAAGCGTCCTTTTCTGCTTGTTGCTGAGCTTTTCAAAGCTCTGCTGGTCGTTAAACTGCGCTTCGAGCTCTGTCACCCTGGTTATGTTATCTATCTGAGCCTGTAAGCTCTTTCTATGCTGCTCGTCGTAAGCTATGCGCCTGTTTGTCCGGGTAATGCGCCTTTCGTTTTCTTCTCTCAGGCGCTGCTGCTCCTGCTGGCGACGCTGTTCTTCCAGTTGCCTTGCCTGCTGCTCCTGCTGGCGACGCTGTTCTTCCAGTTGCCTTGCCTGCTCCTCCTGCTGAAGGCGTTGCTGCTCCTGTTCTCTTGCCTGCTCGGTGTCCTCAGCGACCTTAACGCTTTCATGCGCCAATATGTCATCGAAAGATGCAAGCTCGTCCTGATCGACAACAGGGCCACGGTAGTTATCTACCTCTCTCTGCCTCTGCTCACGGGCAAGCCTATTCTTCTCCTGCTCTTGCCTTTGGGCATACAGCTCATCAAGGCCACGCTGCCCCCTGTCAAGAAAGCGCTCGTAGTTAGCGAGCCTGTCGGCAACGTCCTTCTTGCCGAGAAGATTTCGGCCTGCTGCATATTCCACCAGAAGGTCAGTCTTAAGCTCGTCTATGATGCCCTTGCCGCTCGGCGAAGCCTTCAACAGCTTGCCGAAGGTCTTCTCTATCCCGGCGTTTGACCTTATCTCGGAGAATATTCTCCTGTCATTATCGTCGGTGTGGCCGGGGTGGTTCTTGGCGCTAAGATACATATAGTCCTTCATAAGGGATATTCTTTCATTCTCAGGCATTCTTCTGAAAGCCCTCTGGTCGTTGAATATCCCCTCTATCCTTGCTATTTCTTCCTGACCGAGGCGGTTAAGCTGCTCATACTGTCTCATGTTTAGGTGACCTCCGTAAGATTCTTTCTTCCATTGTAATACCCCCGCAGCCCCATGTCCGGGTACAGGAACCTTAAAAATAGCCACGTCATCGTGTAGTGAGATGATGTGGCTTTGGGTGGGTCTTGTTATTTCTTTTCACGCTTAAACGGTACTATCTCCTCAGGCACAGCCTTGTTAAAGCGTGCCACCGCTCTGAGGACAGGTATTATCGCTATGGGTGAGCGGCCGCAGTGAGCTGAGAGCTCCAGCCTTGTGCTGCCGTCGTCGAGCTTTCTTTCTTCAAAGATAAGCACCACCGGCCTGAAAAACATACTCTTTACATAGCACACCGCCGCATCGGGCGCTGTCTCCAGATAGAGCTGCCTGCCTATGTCCGCCATAGCCTTTGAGGCGTTGAATACCGCCTGCTGGTTGTTTTTGTATTTTGTCCTGTAAAGAAAAGTCTTGTGCTTTACACCAAAGGCGATAGTCTGCTGTGCGCCGTCGCCGAAGCCGAAAGGCGTTACCCAGCCGCCCGAGCCGGAGCAAAGCCTGCCCTGCTCGTCGATAGAAAAGTTTCCGAGAAGCACGTTCCTTATCTCGCTGCGCCTGTCCTTGGCGGCACTCTTTTCGAGCTTTTTGCGCTTCTTGTCAGAAAGCTCACCGCCTTCTTTGGTGTTGGTTACATTCTCTTGCTCACTCATTAGATGACTGCTCCTCTGACTTAGACTCTGAGTCAGCATTGCTATCAGCGCTGTCCTCGTCTTCGCTGTCCTCGTGTATCGAGAACACCCATTCCTTTTCGGGTGACATGGTAAGGTCAAGCCGCTGCTCAATGCCGAGCGTCTCGTTTTTGAGAACTATCTTGCTGTCATCGAGCATCTTTGTTATCTCACCAAGATCGTCTGACTTGATAGCGCTGATGTTCTTCTCGAAGTAGTAGCGCACAAGATCTCCCTCGCCTTCATCTCTGAAAGCTCTGAAAAGATCTGCCGGAGCGCCGTCAGCAAGAATGATCTCTACCGTCCAGTCGCCGCCGTTAGGAAGTATAATGGCGTTTTTGTCAAGCAGGAAGGGCGTTTTGGTATCAAGCGCACCGCCGAGAGACTTTGTCTGCCTGATATCAGAGAGGGTAGCCGAGATATTGCCGTTTTCATCAATTGATGTGTACACCTCAGCCTCGATGTGCGATACATTGAACGCAATGCCCGACACCTCGCTGCCCCTTGTGCAGCTGACAGTCGCATAGCCGACCGACACGGGAGTTATCACGGTGCTTAAGCGCCCCTCTGTCTCCTCGCCGTCGTTCTCAGCCTTTATCACCGCCTGCTCAGTATCGTCTGATACGACCTGCCAGGTAAGGTCAGGTGTCTTGGAGCCGTCAAGGTCTAAAGTCACCTTGCCGTCCTTTGTCGTCACCTTGACGGGATAATCTGTGTCGCCAAAATACTCGGTCGTCCTTGACTGCTCACCGGCCTTCTGCTCCACCTCAGCCAATGAGGAGGAGTCAGCAGCGCCGTTTCGCTCTTTTATCACCATTACCACAACAGCGGCAACGATAGCTGCGAGCAGCAGGAAGCAGATGAGTGCTGCGAGTTTATGCTGTTTTATGTTCCTTACAAAATTATTCATACTGCACTTTCCGTTTACTTATTATCGCCCTGTCAGGAGCTGCTTTCCTCAGACGAGGGCTTCTGCTCGCTTTCCTGCTGCGATGAAGCGTCGCCTGTGTCCTGCTCCTGCTGCGAGCTGCTGTCAGCCTCGCCGCCGGGCTGGCTGTCATTCTGAGTCTGGCTGCTCTGGGTGTTATCCTGTGAGCTGCTTTCATCAGTGCTGCCGCCCTGGCTCTGGCTGTCAGTATTATCTGTGTTCTGGCTGTTATCCCCTGTGCCGGAGCTGTTTCCGCTGTCAGAGGTGTTTGAGCCGGTGTTGTCACCTGTGCCTGTGCTGCCGGAATCATCTCCGGAGCTGCCGCCTGTGTTGCCGCCCGTGTTGCCGCCCGTGTTGCCGCCCGTGTTGCCGCCGGCAGGCTGCTTCTGCTCAGGCACCGGAACTGTGATGTTTATAACATCGACGATATTCGGGTTCTCCTTGGATATTACGGATATCCTGTATGTTACCTGTACTGAGCCGTTGTTCTTCGGGAGCATGAAGCTGAATGTGCCGTCGTTCTTGATATATGTGCCGTTTGGCATCTCAGCCGGTTTCTCGCCGAGCAGCTCGACCTTAAGGTCAAAGCCGTTCTCAACCATTACCTGTGCTCTTATCTCAGTCTCACCGTCGCAGACTATGCTTCTCTCGTGTTCCTCAACAATGCCGAGATACTTGGTGCCTGCGTAGATGTGTGTAACAAGGTCAACGTTTCTGAGCGATATCCTCTTGCCCTCCGGCGTGAAGGTATCCTTGACTATCCTGTTTATAGGCTGGCTGGTGAACGTTATGTTGCCGTCGTCGTCCTTCTCGACCTTCCACGAATACTCCATAGTACCGTAGATACGCTCGATGCTCCAGTTCTGCTTGGTAGGCTTGAGCTCGATATCGGTTATCTCTATGCATTCAGGGATAAACAGCTTGATAGTCTTTGTCGAGCCTGTCGTGAACTGCTTGTGGTCGGTGTTGGTCTTTGCCGTCTTGTTGAAGGTAGACTCACCTATCGTCTCGTCAGTTGTGACAGTCTCCTCCTCGGGCTGGATATATACTCGCAGGTCGTCTATGTCGTATGACTGCTCTGAGCCCTTGATATCCTTGTACCATATCTTAGCCTCAACAGGTGTGTTGATGCCTGCCTCCTCTGCCGCATCAGCCTCAGATGTAACGAAGCTGAGTTCGAGAGGTGTTACAGAGCCGGCCTTTGCCATGCCCTTCTTTGAGGTGACTTCATTTGTTACTATGCTGTTGGGAACTTCAAACGACTTGCTGAAGCAGTAGATGTTATCGAGCGTGTCGCCTGTTGTCACATACATACCGGTCGTTTCATCAAGGCTTCTGTCGGTGTATGAATAGTTGCGCACCATAGCGCCCTTGACCTCTGCCTTCAGGTCGCCGAACATACCTATCTTGTAGCCCACTATCTCCTTGACATAAGGCACATCGAAAGGTATATCCACCATCTGGCCTGCCGATATCTTCTTGATGCCCACATCGCCGAGGTATACATACGACGACGAGTAGGTTGCAGCACTCGGGTCAAGTGAAGACTTATAAACGAGAGCTACAGCTATGTCGTTGACATTTGAGTTCTCCTCTGTCGGAGGAATGATGTTTGCTTCTGAGGTAAGCTCGCCGAATGACAGCGTGAGCACCTGCTTCTTGCGGTCAAACACCGTCGAGGTCGGAGAGGGCGATGCCCTGAGACCCAGCGTTGCACCGGATTTGCCGAAGTTTACAACATACCGGCCGACTATAACGTCTTCTCTTACCTGCTCAACTATCGCATGGGTGAATGTCGTGGAAGTGCTCCTGCACGACAGCCACAGCGAGCTGAGGTTTTGCATATTGTTTGCTGTCAGGCCTGTGCAGTAGAACATTGCGTCCTTCGTGCCGCTGCCGTAAACAGTCATCTTGTTCTGCTTGACCTGCATCACCTTGTCATTGGGCATTGTGTACTGTGCTGCAATGTTAAGGTTCACGCCGTCGATATTTCTTGAGTTCTCTGACGGGAAGACATAAACATTTAGCGAATCGTTGTTGGTGTCAGGATTTCTCTCAACAGCCGATATCCATGATTTGTCTGCCGACCAGGTTATCTCCTTGGGGGTGAGGTTTATCTTTATCTTCTGTGCCGAGCCGGAAGGAAGTATGAGCGTCTTTGTCTCAGAAGCAGAATCCATATTGCAGTGTGCGATAGTCTTCATGTTTCTTACATACTCACCGTTCTGGTCGATGCTGATAACGCCTGAGTCTGTGTCTATCCTGGAGATGGAAAGGCCGCTTATCACCCAGTATGCCGTGCCCTTGCTCCTGTTAGTTCCCTTGAATGTCATGCTGACAAGGGTCTTTACATCTGCAAGTGCCGGGAGAATGAATCTGTCCTTATGGTTAGGTCTTAGCATCCAGTTTGAATCAGACACCGTGCCCATGTTGACATACAGCGAGGCGTTCGGGTCGTCCTTATAGCCTGCGCTGAGCACAGTCGGGGTCTTCTTCATGTATTCATACATACGCTTTACAACATCAAAGCTCACCGAGCGTGGCTCGCCCTTGGTGTCGATATAGTCGATAGTGCATGAGAGGCTTGCCTCGAAGGGGTTGTAATCCTGCTCCCACGGGTCTGCCGTTATCTCGCAGAGGAGATTTACAACATTCTGCTTGTAGGAAACAGCGAACGGTCTTGCGAGCGTGTTGATAGAACGTCCGTCACGACCCTGCGAGGTGTTGTCCTCTGACTTGTCGTAGTAGTCGATGTCTATCCAGCCGACATTGTTTATAACATACTGCAAAGCCGTGCCGCCTGTTGACTGCTCGGTGACTGTGATATACTCGATATTGAGCTTATCGAACACATCGTTGTCCTCAGAGGTGTCCTCAGGGATTATCCTTATGGATTTGAGCTCGCCGTAGTCACGGTTGGTCTGGATAGTGAACATTTCTTCCTGCCCTGCCCTGAATCCGTCGGCCGAGAGCTGCTGGTTCGCTAAAACGAATGCGCTGCTGCCGTTTTTGAATCTGAGCTGGAAGTAGAACTGGTTCGTCGAGCCCGAGTCGCCGTTTGCGTTGCTCGATTCGGGGTCATCTGCGACCTTAACTGTCACATCGTATATCTTCTTGGCCTTTACGAAACCAAGGTCATACTTGGTCTGGTCATAGGTCATCGAATAGCGCATTGAGTTATAGTCTATCTCCTCGGAGGTGATGACTGTTCCCGTGCCTGTCGATACAGAATATGTATCGCCCGGTGTGAACAGCAGGTTCAGGTCTATCGGGAAAGGCGGTATGACAGTTCTTGCCATAGGCCTTACTATGCGGTAGTCTGTGCCGTTTGTGCCGGCGGTGAGGTTCTGTGCATAAACACGCCTCTTGCCCACGCCGTCGATAGCAGCGGCCGATATCGATGCTATCTGCCACTCGTCTGCGAACTTGTCGAGCGAGAGCTGGATATTTGTGATAGCCGCAGCGTCAGAGAGCTCTACAGGGAACTCAATATAGTTGCCCTGCGAGAGGCCGTAGCTATAGCCGAAGTTATCGAACCTGTTGAACTTGCTCGGCCAGTAGCCGAGGTATTTCTCCACCTCGTCCTTTACATTGTATACTGAGGAGGATTTCTCGTTGCCGTGTGTATCCTGGTAGAATATCTGCGCCTTTATGTCACCTGTGGTGTCAGCGCCCAGAACTTCGCCGGTCTTTAATCTGATAAGGAAGTTGCCTGCAAGGCCCGTAGCTATGAGAGGGTCGCCCGACTTATACTTCGAGAGCGCAAAGCTGTCAGAGGTCTTGGCATTTACCTTATAGCCGTTTTTCTGTGTGGTCGTGTAGTAGAGCATCGGGGTCTTCTCGGAGAATGAGAATGCTATGCTGTAGCTCTGGTAGGTCTTCTTGACCTTTTTCTCCTTGCCCGAGCTGTCCTTCTCTGTCACCTGCTCAGTGCCGTCCTTGGTGTTGGACATACGGCAGGTGCCCTTGTATATGCTCAGACCCGAAAGCGATATATTGTCCTTGTCAAGGTCTGAGAGAAGTGTCGAATCGACCTCGTTGTCTTTTCTGAAATCAAGGCCGCAGTTAGTCTCAAGGACATCTCTTGCCGCCTTGCCGACATAGAGCTTGGTGTTGATAACTGACGAGAAGTCAGGCAGGCAGCCTGTGAACGCCAGCGTGTCACCTCTCTGTGCAAGGCCTATCGTGCGGACATTGTCGCCCGATTCCTTATACTGCCCGAGTACTGAGAGAAGCACCGGCATAGTGACTATTCTGATATAGCCGTTTATGTCCTTATACTCTATCTCGATAGCAAGGTCTTCAGCTATGCTGCCGACTGCCGGGTCGCTTATCTTTGAATCATTTCTCAGCAGGCTCTCGATACCGCCCTTTACCGTGTCGGCAAAATCGAGCCTGAATGTATAAAGGTCCTCATAGCCGAGCGATGTTTTAACAGTCGTCTCAGGCTTTGTGAGTGCGAAGTATATCGAATCCTCGCCGCCTACATTGACTAAAGTATCGCCGTTTGCCGAAAGAGTGAGCGTGCCGCTCTTTTTCTTTGACAGCTGGCAGATTATCTCCTTTTCAAGCGAGAGGTAATACTTTCCGGAATAGTAGCCGTACTCGTTATAGCCGCCCACCTTGTTTACCTTGCTGACTGTAAGACCCTGTACTGTCCAGCTGCCGTTTGACATGAACACTTCGATACCCGTCACCTCGGTGATAGGCTGTTCAGTCTTGAACAGGAACTCGTCAACGCCCCATGATGAGAGAGCGTTCTCTGTCAGGGTGTTCTCATTTATCTTATAGTTGAATGCCTTAAGATATGCGTGCCTGTCAGCGATAGTGCGGTTCTCAGCGATAGAGAACTGCTTATCCACCTTTGTATAGTGCTTTTGAACACTTGATATGCTTGAAGCCTTTTTAAGGAATTCCTCCTTGGCAGCCTCTATCTCCTCATCATTTGATACCTTATAGTATCTTGATGTGGACTGCACCATTACTCTGGGGCCGGGAGAATACAGGCCTGTTATCGTAACGCCGCTTAGAACGCTTACCTTCTCGGTCTTCTTAAGACTGTTGATGTAGTCATTTGTAGCGCTGAGTGTATGCACCTTAGGGAATATATACTTGGTCTGTGCAACGGCATTGCTGCCTGTGCCGACCTTATAGCGCACGGCAAAATACTCGACACTTGTGCCGGGCTTGATACCTGTAGCGGCAGTAAGGCTGTAAAGATTCTCACCGCTGCCGATAGACACGAAGTCCTGTTTGCTCGTCCATTCTGACACGCTCTTGGCAGCAAGGGTCGGGTCGTCGCTTCCGGAGACATCGGATTCGATCCAGTCAGCGCCGGTCTTGGCGTCTATCTGCTGCATCTTACCGTCCTTCCAGATAGTGATGCCCTCGGGCTCGGAAGTCGTGCTGTCAGCAGAGCCAGTCTGCTGTGACGGATCATCCGATGCAGCAAATACATCCTGATATGACAGCACGCCCGGCAGCATGGCAAGCGCCATCGCCGCAGCTAAAATGCGTTTTGCTGTATTTTTCACGAGAGCATTCAAAGTTATCTTCATTTTACACTAAACATCTCCGCAAATCCGGTCATTTCAAAGACCTCAGCTACATACGGGGCAACATTTGTAACGGAAAGCTCGCCGCCGTTACCCCTGACTTTCATATAGAGCTTTTTAAGAGCACGAAGCCCTGCACTGGATATGTATTTCATATCCTGCATATTCAAGGTGACGTCCTTGAATCTGTCTGCCACCTGCAAGAACACCGCAGATGCTTCGTCTGCATTTTTTGTATCGAGCCTTCCGGCAAGTATGAGCTCGCCTTCCTCGCCCCTGTTAACTAATTTAATGTCCATCTATCAAGCGCCTCTTTTCTTTCTTCTGTCCTTTACAAAGCTCGAAAGCTCATCGAGCGAGACCTCCATAGTATTTACGTCGATCTCCTCCATACGCTCATCGAGCGTCATCTCGCCGTAGCTGTCGAGCTGCTCGTCAAGCAGAGCCATGATATCAAAGCTCGGCTTGAAGCTGCTGTCTTCCTCGTCCTCGTCCTCATCCTCTTCCTCGGGCTCATCGGGCTCGTCAAACTCATCAAAGTCGTCATCGAAGCCTTCGAGCCTGTTATCAAGCTCATCGAGCTCATCGGAATCGTCAAAGTCAGGCTCGGGCTGCGGCTCAGGCTGCTGTACCGGCACAGGTGCAGGCTGCGGCGGCGGTATCTGCGCAGATGCCATTTGCTGCTGCATCTCACGCTTTACCTCCTCACGGATAGTCGAGATTATCTCATACATATCCACAGGCGGCGCTGCCGGCTGAACTACCTGCGGTATAACAGGCTGCATCACTGTTGTGCCGTCAGGCTGCAGGACAGGCTGCATTATAATAGGTGAAACTGTAGGCTGAACATTAACTGTCTGCTCACTTGTGCTCCTATCAGTAATACCCTCGTTATCGTCATTCGGGCGCATCGGTATCTCCTCAAATGTAACACCGCCCGAAGACTGGCTTTCATAGCCGAGTGCATCTGCTTCCTCGGCAGATATCTCGCTGAATGTTATGCCTGCGTGGTCGTCATACATATCGTCAGGCTCATCGTCATAGACTGCCTTGTCTTTCATTCTGTCAGCAAGGTAAGCATCGTGCATCGTTCTGCTGCCTGATATGAAGCTCTCCCACTCTCTCATGCCCTGGTCGCCGCTGAAGTAGAGGCTCTGATAATCAGGCTGCTCGAACATATCGACCATCGACTGCGGCACCTCTATCTTGAATGAGGAACGGCTCGTCGGGCTCATTACCGTGAAGGCGTTGCCTCGTGGTGCCGTGATGATCTGATCCTGCTCGACCTCGTTTATGCCGCCGGCCTTTTCGTAGAGCTTGCAGAGGTCGTCCATGTCGTTCGGCGCAAGGCCGAAGATAAAGCTGTACTGGCAGGCATTGATGATAGCTGTTGATTTTCTTGCTATCTCCTCTGAGCCTACAAAGTCCTTGATGTTCTGGGTGATGACTATCTGCATACCGTTGTACTTACGGATACGCTTAGCCAGCTGGAACATAAAGTCAAGTGCTATCGGGAACTTGGTGTCGATGAAGACGTGCGCCTCATCTATTACTACAACTATCTTGCGGTTGAGGCCGTACTTGCGGTTGTAGTCACGGTTCTTGATTATCTCGTTGTCGATATATTTCAGAACGAGGAGCATCTGTGCATTTGCAATGGTAGTATTGCGGTTTGCAAGAAGCGACTGGAAGTTGAATACCGAGAAGTTCTCCTCTGTTGTTACAGAAGACGGGCCGTTCCAGATGTTGGCGTTTCTGCCGCCTGTTGCGAACTTGGAAACGTAGTTCATAAGCGTCTGGAGCATCGTTCTGAGGTATTCGTTGTTCGTTCTCTGGAAGTCCTCTAAAACTATGTCGTAGAGGTCATCGAATATCGGGTAATCTGTCGGCTTTAATCTGGAGAGGTCTGTCTCCATTGTTATGCCGAAGTTTGTATACATTCTCTCAACGAGCGAGTTGAGGTATTCGAGAGCTTCCTTGTCAACATCGGGGAGTATCTGCTTGAAGAACTCCTCAAGGAACTGCAAGTGTGCCGAATAGCCCGTGCCCTGCATATCGTCGTTGTCGTCGTCATCGAGCGTTGTGATGATCTGGAAGGGGTTGAGTCTGCCGTACTTGGCGTTGCCGACGTTGATTATCTTGCCGTGCAGAGTATGTGCAAGCTCGGTGTACTCGTTCTCGGGGTCGAGAATGAATATCTTGGCGTCCTCAGATGCCATATTGGTAAGCAGGCTCTTTGTGCCGTAGGATTTACCTGAACCGGACTTACCGATTATTACCATGTTGGAGTTTACTCTCTCAGAGTCACGCCTGAAGAAGTCGATTATAACAGGCACGCCGTCCTGTGTGCCGAGTCTGATACCGCCTACGTCGGATACTCTTGCATATATCCAGGGGTATATAGCTGCGACTGTGTTGGCAGGCATACCTCTGCCGTCCTTTATGAACGGGTCGTAGCCTGACACCTGAGAAGCTATGAAGCCTTCAAGCTGCGCAAAATCGAGCCCGTTGAGCCTCATGCCTGTCTCCTGCCATACACGCCTTACTGTCTTTTTCATATCAGCTATGACAGGCAGCGAAGAACGCTTTACTCTCTCGGGGTTGCCCCACTCAGAGGTCTTAAGTGAATCGTACATCGTGATGTAGATATTCACTGTGAGCAGCGTCTCATTCTCCTGCTGGAGTGTCACGAGCAGGCTGCTGAGCGTTTCGATATGCGCCTGGAGTTCAAGTATCTTCGAGTCAACGCCTGTTGACATCAGCTGGCCACGCAGCTCCTGAAGCGAGCGGTCGATAGCCTTTATCGACTTTATCCTCTCCATAGGGGTTATCTTGACTACCACCTTGGTAGCCGGAACGCTCATAACTCCTGCGAGCCATGCGTCGCCGACATCTGACGGATAGCCGACAACTCTCATATGGTGGGTATATATCTCGTTGATATCAGCCTTTCTTGTTGTGAAGGACACGCTCTCGGGCATAGCCCACTTGATATACTCAGAGGGTGCGAGCTCGTCTATCTCGTTCTCCTCAAAGTCAAGTGTGTTGGTGTATTTGAGGAATATAGCCAGCTCCTTGTCCTCCTTGATACGGCGGACGGTGAGCTCACCCTGTGTTAACGCAGTCAAAGCCGCATCAGTATCAATGAGCAGCTGTCTTTTATCAATATTAAACAGTGCAAGATAGTAAAACGGCTGTATGACCTTGTTCTCATAGCAGATATTGCGCATCTCGTTGATACGCTCATACTGTATCTCAACTCTGCTCTGGAGCTCCGCTTCGGTGAGGAAGCCCTTTTCATACGAGTCCTTGAGCGCATCGAGCTTGTCGTACTCTCTGTCAAGGTAGCTGTCATACTTTATCGGCCTGTCTATCTTGATTATATTTGCCGAGTATTCCATTCTCAGCGAGCGCATGATCTTACCGAGATAGTTCTCGATAGACGCACGTCTTCTGTACTGGCTGAAAAAGCGGAACTCTACAGGGTCGATCTCGATGACAGACCCGTAGTATTTTCCGTTATACTCGATAAGACCGTCGGAGATACCTGTAAAGGGTATTATCTCCTCGATGTCGTGTTCGTTCTTGTAGGAATCCTTGCTTTCCTGTTTTTTCTTTAGCTTTTCCTTCTCCTTCTCACGTCTTGCCTGCCATACAGCGTTTTTCTCATCATCTGATACATCTTCGCTTGCAAGCAGCTCATCCTCGGCCTTCTTCTGCTTTTTCTGGTTTATTGCCTGCTCGATGCTCTCACGCAGAGACTTTTCGTCATCTGCCTCGAACTTGTCAGAGAAGAACTCGTTCCAGTTGTCGCCACGCTTTTCCTCTCTCGACCTTGAAAGCAGGTGCTTGTCGGAGAACATACGGCGGAATCGCCTTGGAAGCGCAAGATACTTAAGGAAATGCAGCACAGAGATATAGTTTGCCTGTGCGTCGAGCCTGAAAATAAGCATACCGCCCACGGCAACTATGCCTATGGCTATGTAGAAGCGACCCGGGACAGTAGAAAGGAGAACAAGCCCGGCAAGGACTATGGTGATGATGCCGACAATGACATCACCCAAAGTCACGCCACGGAATAATTCAATTTTTACTTTGGTTTTTCCGGGTATCAGTCTCATGCTTGTTTTCCTTTCTGCTGAGTCTTAAAAGGGTCTTTATCTTTAGTGGCCCAGATAGTTATTATTGGGCGGAGGAGGATTATTACCGTTGTTATCGTTGTTTCCGAACAACTGCTGTGCCCTGGGGTTCAGCTGATTATTCATAGGCCTGCGTCGAAACAGATCGTTGTTATTGCCGCCCTGAGCGTTTGCGTTGTTCCGGTTGTTTCTGACATTGCCCTGAGCGTCAACACCGAACAGGTTCTGCACCTGCCTGTTATAGCCGTTTCTCGGAGGAGGCGGCTGCCTTCTCTGATTGTTCCGGTTGTTATTGCCGCCCGGCATCTGCGGGGGCTGTCCCTGCTGAGGAGGCTGACCCTGCTGAGGAGGCTGACCCTGAGGTCCGCCCTGCGGATGCTGTCCCTGCTGAGGAGGCTGACCCTGAGGTCCGCCCTGAGGTCCGCCCGGCATCTGAGGAGGAACATTGTTGTTATTGTTGTTGCCGCCCTCGCCGCCAACATCAGCGTTGTTATTATTGCCCATGTTATTGTTGTTATCGGGGAGCTGCTGGTCGCCGCCGGGCATATCTTCGCCGCCACCGCCGCCACCGCCGGCAGGAGGCTGGTTATTATTGTTGTTGTTGTCGTTTCCGTTGTTGCCCATATTATTGTTGTTTTCAGGAAGCTCCTGATCGCCGCCTGCGCCGCCGTTATCAGGCATATCGGGCATATCATTGCCGTTATTGCCAAGGGCGTTGTTCATATCGGGCAGGTGACCGTCGTTACCGTTATGGTCATTGCCATGGTTCATATTGTCAAGCGGATTTCCAAGCGGCTCCTTGGAAGGTGCAGGATCGGGGTGAGCGTCATTATATGCCTTGAGCTGCTTATCATCCTCAGCCTTCTGCTCGGGCGATCTGATAATAGAATTGCTCCAGTCTTTTTCCTTCTGACTGAGAGCACTGTCTATACGCTTGCCTGCGTTAGTCACAGCACCGGTAAGAGGCTTGAAAGGAAGTGCCACCACACGTCCTGCCGTCTTTAAAGCACCTGTTGCAGCGCCTACTGCGAGGTTTGCAGCACCACGAACGGGAGCTGTTGCAGCGCTCTCGAACTTGCTTCTTGCAGCTGCTGCCATCTTGCCGACTGTGCTGCCCTTGACTGCGTTGGACATATCGCCTGCCATGAGTGACTGGTGACCTGCCATGTCTGCAAGGATACCTGTGAGAAGGCCGTTAGCCTTTTCAACTGCCTTTGTACCTGCCCATATCATAACGAGCTTGCCTACAGAGTCAACAAGTATGTTGCTGGAGAGCTTAAGGTTCGGGTTTATTACTATCGGGATATACACAAGGAACACCCTCATGGATATTACCGTAGCGAACACTGAGAAAAGCTGTATAACGAATGCTATCGTCCACTGTCTGAACTTGCCGCCGTCGTCAAGCGGAGAAGCCGCAACTATAGGCGGAGCTATCAGATAGAGGAACAGGAGGTTGAATATCCTGACTATACAGTTTACCGAGATGACGGCAAGGTTTGAAATGATGAGCATACCTGCAAAGTACACTACAAGGTAGTTTGTCTTGCCGACCCAGGGGTTGAACACTTCATTTACCTGGTCGTAGTCATATATGTCGCTCTCGCCCGAATAGAAAGGCCCACGGGCTGCGTCGAACATATCGGGATTCTCGTTGTATTTGTCGTTCCTTGCGGCAGCGGTGTCTGCCATACCCATAGTACCTATGAGGAAGAGCACCCTGTCAAGCGGAACGTCTTTATTGACATAATACTTTGTCTTGTCCTTATGGTCAAGCGCTTCAAAGTTGGGGTCTGTTGTAAGGACAGTCATGCAGTGGTCAAGGCTCTTGGCTACCTTTTCGTCGTAAACGTCAGCTGCGAGCTCACGGTTGACATCGCCTGCGTTATATATCTCCTGCAGCACCGACTGCCAGGTGTTGCGGGGATTGTTGTTTGCGTCCTTTTCGTCGTAATAGTAATTGAACACGCCTGTGTCAGCGAGATATCTCAGGTCGCCCCTTATCTCGTTGTAGCAGGTATTGATATTGTATCTGTTCTTATAGGAGGGGTTCAGTGAATAGTTGCCGACGGTGTTGAAAATTCTTCCCATCGCCGCATACTGTTCCTCGGTGTAGACTATCCTCGGGTCATCGCCGACCAGCGAAGGGCCGTTGTCGAACACCTCGTTCACAGCGTCCATAAGATAGTTGGTAAACTCAATGCTTACGGTTATGACAACATTCATGCTGACGATAACGAGCATACCACGGAGGATACTCCTGAGTATCTGCCCGTATGACTGCTTCATCTTGTCGTCAAGGTCAAAACCTTTCTTCACGACTGCCATAATGGCAAATGTAAAGATGAGCACCATGCCAATTGCCGCCATGCCCCAGTAAATGCTCTTGATGACGCTGTTGTTGAAGAATACGTTTATCAGAAGCTCGTCTTCGCCGTTATACTTGACATCTTCGATACCCGTAAACACGTTGAACAGCTTCTGCATCCACTGGATAACAAGGCAAAGAGCCGATTCAAGCAGGTAGAACAGATAACCTATCATATTTTCAATTTTTTCAATAAGTCCGTCTACGATGTTTCCCATAAGTTATCTCACTTTACTATCTCACTCTTAGCTTCTTCCTTGCCCTGACCATATACACCACAATACTTATGATGACCGCAAGTGCCAGCAGGCCGAACAGCAGTCCCTGTCTGTCGAGATAAAACTTTATCTCAAACTCTCTTGTGACGTTGTTGCCTGCATCGTCTGTCACGGATATCTCGTACTTACCGGGCATCTTGATGTAGCCCTCTTTGTCGAGCTTGAATTTCTCTCCGTCCTTTGTAACAGTAACGCTGTCGTTCTTTTCGATACCCGACACTGTTACCGGGCCGTGTGCCCTGCCGTCGTCGTCCACACCGTCTATCTCCAAAGCCGGTGGCGTGTGGTCTATCGTGACTTTGAGCACATATTCCACCTTTGATGCCTTGCATTTGTATGAAACAAGATAATCGCCGTCGTTTTTCATTTTGGCTATCTTTTTGTCGCTGATGTTCTGCACCTCATCGTCTATCGCAACCTCGACGATCTCAAAGCCGTCGGGCATCTGATAGTTGGATATCATTCCCGTCTTTTCAGGAACGATAGTGAATGAGAGCAGCTGATATTCCGAATCAGCGTCGGATATCACGAGCGCATAGCTCCCGACGTCCTCTATCTCGGTAAGATCCATATCCGTCGTGTCGAGCTCCTCACCGTCGAGGTAGAGCTTTGCCAAGATATCACTGTCGTAATAAAGGCTCACGCTCTTTGTGGTTATCATCTTATCGGGCACATTTGATCTTACGCTGATAGTGTTGTTATTAGGCAGCGTGTAGGTGTATTCATTCTGCTCATAGTCGTATGTGACACCGTCTGCAATAGCGACCGTCTGCTGTTCGGTATCTTCTTCATCGACAATAGGCTCGCCGGTGTAAATATTTATCTCGCCCTCATAATCCATATCGAACCCCGATGAGGTCGTGGCCGAAGCTGACATTATAAGAGCCATAGACAGCGATAACAGCTTAGATACGATCATTGCCCGAATTCCTTTCTAAAGATCACTACTCAGCCTTGCCGAGCACGATGTCATTTCTTTCTTCAAGGTCGTAGTAAACCTCATCGGCCTTGAACATATGCGATCTTAACTCACCCATATCCATAGTACCCATTTTATAGAAGGGGCACTTATAGCTCGGGGTGTATTTTGTTTTCAGCGGGTAGTTACCGAAGGTAACGATTATCGCATTGCCCGTTGATTCCTTGTTGTTGAGCATCTGGAGCTCACTGGGGTAGATAAGAGGCCTTACCTGCGTCTGGCTCGAAAGGTTTATATCGCCCTCTCTGCCGCCGATAGAAGATGATGTGGAGGAAGTCCTTACGGTCATATTGCCGCAGAGCTTTGAAAACTCCTCACAGGTGCCTATATCGTTTGAACCGATGAACATTTTCATACCGCAGTTTGACTTGACGATATCAGCGACCTCGTTGCCGTACACGTTTGACAGCTGCGAGTATGACTGAACGACCATATTGAACCATATCTTTCTCGAACGGCCAACGGTTATCATCTTGTCAAACTTCTCTATCTTCGGCATATTACCGAACTCATCGAGGATAAAGTATACATTTCTCGGGAGCGAGAGGTCTTCTCTTGCAGATGCGACCTTAATGAGCGCCTTATACATACAGAGAATGAAAACCGCCGCCAGACCGTGACGTGTATCCTTTTCATCAGGTATCTTCATAAACAGTGCCGTAGGTCTTTCAGCAAAGCCTGCCGCATCGACATCTGTCGCACTTGTCAGGCCGCACAGACCACGGTCGTTGAACATATTGAGCTTATCGAATGTGATGGACATATACGAAGAAAGCGTCGTATCAGCTGCCGAGAGCACCTGACGGGACAGTGTATATGCCTGCGAGAGCTTGCTGCGGCCGTTGAAGTAATCCTTAAGCGCTGCAAACTCGTTCTCGCTGTTTGTAAGTGCCTTGTTTATATTGAAGAAGTTGAACTTATCCTTTGTCATGCCAAGTCTCGGGTCTTCCGAGTCTTCGAGCATTGCCAGGCAGGTAGACATTATGATAGAACGTGCGCCCTTTTCCCAGACGGGGTCCTTTTCGTTCTCTACAGGGCAGATAACCGATACAAGGTCGTTGAGGTCCTCATACATCTCATCGTATATCTGCTGCCTGCCGACCGACACATCGTCCTGGCAGTGCGAGGGGTCGGCGTAAGCTCTGCCGTTCCACTCAAACCAGATATCGCCTTCCTTTGCAGGGCCGTCGGGCTGTGTAAGCTCGGGGTACGAGAGCATATTGTCCTTGTGGGCGATTATGCCCTTGCCAAGCTCGACATACTGCTGATACATATCCCATATATCGCCGAGGGGGTTCCAGCGGCTGGAGGAGTATGTGTCACGCAGGTCAAGCAGCAGAACGTTATATCCACGCTCTACAAGGAACTGCGAATGCAGCGAGAAAAGCTCGCCCTTAGGGTCGGTCATTATCATCGAGCTGCCGCAGGCGGTAGCGCCGAGCAGCTGTATCATCGGGTTGATGAAGGTGGTCGTCTTACCGGAACCGGTAGCACCTATTATAAGGCTGTGTGCGCCCGAGAGGAAGTTTACCTGCAAATGGCCTGAGCTGTCAAGCACCGCCCTTACCGGTATACCGTCCTTCTTGCAGTCTTTAAGGTCTTTATAATCGTAGCCGGGGAAATACTTATCCCTTTCCTTGTCTGTAAGAAAGCGGCTGTTCTCCAGGCTGCCCTCTACGACATCGACCTTGCCCTTCTTGCCGAGCAGCCCCTTGCCTGTGCCGAGCATAAGGTCGAGGTTGTTGCTCGAAAAGAGCCACACAACGCCTATCGCCACGACCGCAAGGAAGCCTATGAGCCATGTCTTCGGCTGTACAAAGTACATAAGATGCACCTTAAAGCCGCCCCTGCCTATCGTGACTATATAGTCCATAAGGGTGCGCATGGCAAAGCCGCCGACAACAAGTATCAGAAAGGCTATTATTATATTTCTGATTATCTTCCCTCTGGGAATACTTTTCAAAAACGCAAATATGTTTTTCATATCGTCAGCTTTCCTACCTCTATATATCCCGTCTTGCTCTTGTCAGTTATCATATTGTCATCATTAAGATATGCGCTGTCGACCTTCAGCACAACAGGATCCTTGGTCGAATCCTCCCACTTGTACATACCTGCAAGCCCCTTGGCTGCTGTGAGGAACTTGACAGCGGAAAGGTTGCCCATAAGGAACGAAGCGTTATTATTGCTCAGCAGGTCATAGAACTTCGCCTTGAACGAATACTGTGCAAAGCAGAGTGTGCCGTCATCCTTCTGCTTTACGAATGAGAAGCCGTATGACTCGACTCTTCTTATCATTTCATTAAAATCGGTGGTCACGCCGTTATCAGGCAACCCGTATGTGACCGCATAGACGATTTCTATCTTCTCTTTTGATTCACTCTGGAGTTTATCTGCAAATTCCTGCTTCTTTTCAAGGGGTGTATCTTTGTCGTCAAACAGTATCCTGTATTCACTGTAGAGCTCGTCATCCTGCGTCTTGTAATTAAGGTAAATATAATCATTTAAAGTCATCTCGGAATAAGTTCCGTTATTATTGAATTTATATTTTACAGTCCAGCTTTTTTGCTGAGGAGGTATCTCGATGACGGCACCGCCGACATCGCTCTTTGCTGCGAACGAGCCGTAGGTCTTGCTGTCCTCATAAAGCTCGACTCTTGCGCCGTTGCCGAGACGAAGCGTGCCGTAAACGAGCAGACCCTGGTTTATGAGCACCGAGCTCTCATCGAGCTGGAAGGGACACAGAGCACCGTTTTCATCTGAAAGGCCTGCGTAAAGTGCGCCGCCCTCCTGGATTATTATGTCGCCGCCTATGCACTTGATAGTGCCGCAGCCGTTGCTCGCAGGCGATGTACCCTGCTGGAAGGGGAAGATGTTTCCGCCGTTCTTTATAAGGATAGTGCCGCCTCTGTTTTCTATAGTACCATTATTAATAAGGTTGCCCTCGATACTGAGTATGCCGCCCTTTTCAATAACTATCTTATCGCCGTTTTTGAGCATTATGCCGTTTTGCGACTCGATATCGCCTGATGATGTGACATAGTCATTGGCCGATACAGAAAGTATCTGACCGCTTCTTATAGTAGTAGTACCCTTAAGAGCCGAGAAGCGCATCTTTGTGCCGATGAACAGCTTGCACTTATCGGAAGAATAGCCGCCGTCTGAGTCATCAAGTGTGAAAACGAAGCCGGTGTTTCTTGTTGCAAGACCCTCATCGTCGTTGCCCTTATCGAATATTACAGGGCGGTAGAGAACGCCTCTGTTAGGGTCTTCGCTCGAACGGAAGGTCCACTTGCCGGCCTCACTTTCTTTTGTGGTGATGTAAGGCAGCGATTCATTGCTCTTATCTGTAGCATTGAGGTAATAATTCGTCTTGTTACTGCTCTTTAGCCTTATCGTATACATCGGAGAGTCCTTGCCGTCAACGCCGTCAACGTGTGCGCTTGCTCCTGCATACTTGATAAACACGGTGTTCATATCAGATGTGGTGAAGAAAAGATCCTCGCTGGTATCAACGCCGTATTTCATATACTGGCCGGGGTCTCTGTAGGTGGTGTCCATCTTTATATAATGAGCATACTGCTCTCTTATAGAGTCGCCCCACTGGTTATTACCTGTGCCTACGAATGTGCCGTATTCGCCGCTGTTTTCCATCAGGTTGCCGCTCGGAACGCCCGGCACGGCATTTGCTGACGGGCCCACCCAGATATCTCTCGGTGCCAGGGCTGAGAACATCTTGCTGTCATAGATGACAGCGCTCTTTTCGCTGTCGGTCACAGCATTATAAACCAGTGTAACGCCCGGGCATACCGTACTGGCGATCAGCGATCCGATATCACCGACTGAGATGCCGTTATAATCGTAATACTGGCCGAAGACGAACATCGCAAGGTGCTCCTTGTCATCGCGGGGATAGTTGTTCTTGCCTACCCTTTCCCAGCGCCAGAACTCGATACTGCCGTAAACGTCCTTTAAGATATCGGACGATACCGCTGCGTCTACCTGCTCTGTATCGTCCCCATCTTCGGCATCTGCCGGGGTCGATTTATCCGAGCCGAAGGCCTGTAAGGAAAAAGGCCTTGACACACTGTCGGCCGCAAAGGTGAAAGCCAATGCGGCGCAGAGTACGAGCGTTTTTATTCTGTTTTTTCTCTTTCGGGAAAAACCTTTCATAATTATCGTCCTTTACATAAGCCGCCCCGATAACGGGGCGGATAGTGTCTGTGATCGAAATGACCTGTCTTTATGTCAGATCACTTATCAGATGCGGAATTCATCCAGTCTGTAAGAGGCTCTGCGGAGAGACGAAGTGCAACAACGAGAACGAAGATAAGCACGAAGCCTATGATAGCGCTCTTAAGGTGCTGCTTTGCCTTTTCTCTTTCCTGCGGCTCCTCTGCTCTTGCGTACTTAAGGCCGAGGCTGATGCAGAATACTGCGCCTACTGCTGCGATAAGCGGTATAAGTACGTTGAGCACCTGATTTACAAGGCCTATGATAGGCTCTGTTACCTTTCCAAGGTTTGCATCGGGATCATTTGTCTTGGACGAGCTGCTGTCAGCAAAAGCTGTGAGCATCGTCATCTGTGCTGCAGCAACGGCACCCATAGCCTTTGCTGACATAAGCATCATCTTTCTCTTTACTGAATTCTTCATAATTATGCCCTCCTAATATTAGCATTATTAATTAACAAGGTTTATATACACCGTTTGCTGTAAACGGCTGTCAACGTGTTGAACTAAGCGAGTATCTCCTTTAGCCTGTTTCTACCACGGAGCAGCTGCGACTTGACAGTGTTGACTGACCTTTGCAGCATCTGCCCTATCTCGCTGACAGAAAGCCCGCTGAAGTAATATAGCTCTATGACCTCACGGTGATCCTCATCGAGCTTTTTAAGTGCATCTCTTACAGCAATGATATCCTCAGCGCTGGCCTCGGTAGTTCCGTAGAGAGTCTCGCTGCCGAACATATCGTCATTGAGTTCCTCGCCGTACTTGCGCTTGATAAGGAACTCCTTCGAGCTGTTGACTGTTACACGAAGCAGCCACGCCTTGCGGTGCTCCTCGCTGTCAAACTCCCTTACCCTTCTGAAATACCTGTAGAACACATCCGAATAAACATCATCGGCATCTGTCCTGTTCCTGACGTATCTCATAGCAACGCCATATATCATATCGCTGTACTTTCTTACTATCTCTTCGTCATTCATAAGTAATACCCTCAGCGTCGTGTATCGGGTGCATACTATTTCAAAAATTTATACACCCTCTGGCCTATGTATATAAGAACCTTGTGTTCCTATACCATAATTATAATATATATCGCCCTAAAAGTAAATTACCATACTGGTACATCGACATTCTTTGTTAATATTCTACAAGATATCACTTGTCAATTTATCGGCCATACACATATTTGCAGTATAAATTCATATTTTTGACTTAAATAGCACTTTTTTATCACCGCTCCTTCCAGCTTTTGCCTGCAAAATGGTTGATATTTTGCTGCGTTTTCTGTAATAAATACCACCAGAATAAGCCCAAAAGTTGCAGGTGTAAAGCCGGTACAGACAAATTTGTATACTCTGACTATTGACACGGTAGTTTTGCGCTATGCAATGTACATTATTCACAAAGTTGTATACATTTTCCCGCCAAGAAATGACTTGCAGAACAAATTATGTTATAATAAATTATGTATGCGGCATAAACGGTATGCCGACGTAAAGCCGACGTTCACACACAACATACAAAGGAGGAAGCCGCCGGTGATACTTAGCTTTTTAACAACAAATTTCATGACCCTGATGATACTGTCAGGTCTTATAGCAGTTATCGTCATGAACCGTGACTCGAAGCTGCCGGCATCAGACCTGTTTTTTCTGAGCATAGCACTGCTTTTTGCGGTCATTATATCAGACTGGCTTAACGACATGGCAACAATACAGGCTCTGCCGTTTTCCAAATCAACGCAGATAAGCATAAAAACTGCGGCAAGTGCCATGAGCTACATCATAAGGCCTTTTATAATATTCACAGAGCTTCTGATAATCCTCCCCGGCTGGCGGTACAAGGCACTTTTTGCGATACCGGCGGCGGTAAACACGGTTGTCTACTCCACGGCCTTTACAGGCAGCCACATAGCATTCTACACCGACCAGGACCTATTCTGGCACAGAGGGCCTTTAGGCACATCGGTCTACTTCTCGCAGCTTTTCTATGTGCTGTTTCTGGCTATCTATTCGATAAGGTATTTCAAGAAAAACTCAAAACGCAGCATCATAATCTTTGCGATAATCATTCAGACGCTCATCGTGGCCTATGTGGAATATCAGAACATCCTCTCAGGGCACTCAAACGACATCACGGCGCTGTGTATGTTTGAATACTACGCTTATCTGTGCGTTGTTTACCAGCGTGAGATGCGTGATGCCATATCGCAGAGAGACCTGCGAATATCCCAGGACAAGATGCTGATCTTGCGAAATCAGATACAGCCGCACTTTATATACAACTGCCTTGCCATTATCCGCTCGCTTGCAAAGCGTGACGGCTACCGGGCTGTTGAGTGCATCGACAACTTCTCAGACTACTTAAAAGCCCACATCGGCGCTATACAGACCGACTCGCCGGTGCCCTTTGAGAAGGAGCTTTACAACGTCAAGGTCTATCTCTCGCTGGTGCAGGCGGACAGTTCGAGAGACCTTATAGTATTCTACGACACGCCTGTGACGGATTTTGACATACCTCCCCTCTCGCTTGAGCCGATAGTTGAAAACGCCGTGAATCACGGCATCAGCCACGACAACGGCAGGATATCCATTATCACCGAGAAGGGCAACGGCTGCGTGCTGATACGCATATCCGACAACGGCTCGGCAAAGAAGACCAAGGACGCAAACAAGCCGATACACACAGGCATCGGCATAGAGAACACCCGCAAGCGCCTTGAAGTGCTCTGCGGCGGTGAGCTCGAAATGAACATAACCGACCACGGGACGACTGTTGTTATAACTATCCCCGACAATAAAACTGAAAATGGTGACGAAAATGAAAATACTGATAGCTGACGACCACAGGCTCATAGTTGACGACCTTCTTGACGAGCTGAGCCGCATAGTACCTGATGCCATGTGCATAGGCACGAGCGACCCCGAGCATGTGGTGCCGCTTTTTGATGAATACGACTTCGATGTCGCTATAATGGACATAGATATGCCGGGCATCTCAGGCATTGAGCTTGCCCGTCAGCTGCTTGCAAAAAAGCCAAGGCTCAACATCATATACATAACAGGCTTTGCAGACTTTGCACTCGAAAGCTACAAGACCTATGCGAGCGCATTCCTTTTAAAGCCTATCAGGGGCGAGATGCTGCGTGATGCGCTGAACAACCTGCGTCACCCTGTGTCAAAGATAACCGATGACATGATAGAGCAGGAGATGTCAGGCAACGCCCTTATCGGCAAGCGTATAGCCAAGTTCCGTGAGGAGCGTGGCATGACCCGTGACGAGCTGAAAGACAAAATGGGTGTCACAGTTCAGACGATATCACGCTGGGAGAGCGGCAAGAGGCTGCCCGATGTGGTGACTTTCATGAAGCTCGCACAGGTGCTGGCTGTTGACCCCGGAAAGCTCATGGAGGGAGAGCACAAGTAAAGGCTCAGGTATAATAAATAACAATAATTAACAAATGAGCAGTTCTTCGGGGCTGCTGATTTTGTGCAATATTTCTGCAAATTCGCTGCACCCATATCAGCGTGCGGAGGGTATTACTTATGAAAACGCAAAACCAGACTACACTACCAAGGAGGAAAAGCAGCAGGACGAGCCTGAGCAGGAAATGCAGGAGTATGACCCCGGCTTTGATTACATGAACCCGCAGACATATGTTGACCTGATGAAAAATGCACAGGGCAAGCTCGAGACTATGAGCTGCGATGATGCAAAGACAGGCACTTTAAAAACTATGGCCATGTATATCAACGCAAGAGCTCACCTGATGAAGGGTGATGCCGAAAAGCCTTCATATGCTGATTTTGACACCGATACTGAGGAGATAATGAACAGCCCCTCTTTCAAGGAGACCGTTCAGGACTACGGCGGCACATCTGTCGGTGCGCTCAACAGGATAGCCGATAACGCTGTCAAGACCGGCTGCAAGCAGTTCTTTGGCAATTTCATTCAGAACCTTCATCACGAAAAGCAGCGTGAGGAGAGCTTCCAGAAGATAAAGGACGACTATGCCGAGAACATTCAGAGGTCGAACACCTTTGACAAGACAGCCGATATCGGAAAAACGCTTAAGGCAACACCGCATGACCACCGGCTCTGGCCTTTGTGTGCCATCTGCTTGCCGAATTTCCGTCATAATACCCAATTTCACCTTGTTTTACGCCAGTAAAACTGCGGCAAAAATGGGCATTCTGACGAAAATTCGGACGGCGCATCTGACACACAATGGTCGTGCGGTGTTGCCTTAATACATAAATTTCTTCCGCCTACAGGCAGTACCGAAAAAAACGGTGCTGCCTTAAGGCGCGTTATGCAGGAGTTTTAAAATGGGAACTTTCAAAGAACAACAGCTGGATATAATGCTTACGCTGTGCGTTGTGTGCGGCGTGCTTTCGCTATTTTCAGCGATGACAATGTCGCTCTCACGCAAAAGGCGTGTGATACTCGTGCTGATAGAGTTTGAAGCTATGATACTGCTTATATCCGACAGGTTTGCATACATCTACCGTGGCGAGTCTGGCAGCACAGCGCATACAATGGTCAGGGTGAGCAATTTTCTGGTGTATGTGCTATACCCTGTTATCCTTGCGACGTTCAATGAGTATATGTGTGACCTGTGCATCAACGAAGCAGGGCTTGAAAAGGTGCCTAAACGCCTGAGCCTTGTAAAGCTGCTTGCACCGGCCGGGGCGCTGCTTATAGTTATAAACCTGTTCACAGGGTATTTATACACATTTGATAGCAGCAACACCTATCACCGTGCAGGGGGCTTCTTCGTATCATACATAGTGCCTATAGTCATACTTGCGATACAGCTCTCGGCGATAATACACTATTTTGGCAATCTGCGCATCACCATGCGTATATCCATGCTGATATTCACATTGGCGCTGCCGGCGGCGGCAATAGTGCAGGCGTTCACCTACGGCATCTCGATAGTGAACATAGCAATAGCCCTCGTGACTATAGTGCTCTTTATATTCGTGCTGACTGACTTAAACCTGATGATACAGACAGCTCACGAGCGTGAGATAGAACACTTGAAGCAGGAACAGAACACCATGCGCAAAATCTTCGGGCAGACTGCCTATGCGCTCGCTGACGCAGTCGAAGCAAAGGACGAATACACGAGCGGCCATTCGGCAAGGGTGGCTGAGTATTCCGAGATGATAGCAAGAGAAGCCGGCAAGAGCGTCAGGGAATGCAAGGAGATATACTTTATCGCCCTGCTGCACGATGTCGGCAAGATAGGTGTGCCAGGCGACATAATCAACAAGACCTCACGCCTTGACGATGATGAATACGCCACAATAAAGACCCACACGGTGCAGGGCAACAGGATACTTTCAAAGATAACGAGCTTCCCGAAGCTGAGTATCGGGGCTCACTACCACCACGAGAGATACGACGGCAAGGGCTACCCCGAGGGCTTAGGCGGTGAGGATATACCCGAGATAGCGAGGATAATCGCAGTTGCCGATGCATATGACGCCATGTCGTCAAAGAGAAGCTACCGTGACGTGCTGCCGCAGGAGGTAGTCCGCTCGGAGATAGAAAAAGGGCTCGGCACGCAGTTTGATCCGGAGTTTGGCAGGATAATGCTAAGGCTTATCGACAGCGACAAGGAATACAGAATGAGAGAATGCTGAAAATATCCCTCAAAAATATTTATAAATCATGCACCCGTTTGCCGCACGGCAGAGTATTACTTACAGAGGGATAAAAAGCATCGATCTATAAAAGGAGAGTGTTATCATGCCAAATCCTGAAAATATAATTATAGACGAAACTGCACTCAAAAAAATAAACTCTCTTAACGAGACTATAAATACTTCAAAAAGGGTATTCTCAGATGTTGTTGATCGCTACGGCAGGAACGGCAAGCTCTCAAACGAGCTGATGGAAGATAATAAAAAGCAGTATGACGATGCAGCTGTTGAGCAGTACAATGCCATAACCCTCCCCGAAGTGGAGGGAATGGACGATGACATGATAGCCTTTGTTGCTATGGGCACTATCATGGACAAAAAATACATCGGCAAGATCCTTACAAGCTCGTCCACATCGGGCAAGGATCCGTATACATTCAACAAGACATACGTTGCAGACAACATAATAAAGAAGGATTCGAGGACGATGCCGTTCTCAGACGTTCTGCCAAAGGCAAGATATGAGACAAAGATGATCCTCGATGCATACAACAACGGCGACAAGGAAAGAGTAAAGAAAGCTATCGGCAATATTGCCGAATATATAAAGGACGACTTAGGCGGTCAGTCCTACAGCGACCTCAGCGGCGGCGGAATATATCTTAAGGGCTTTTACAAGACTATACTTAAGTTTATGGACGACCCTGACCTCGGCGTAAAAGATATGTTCTCGCCCAGAGATCTTGCGAGGATAAAGGGCAACGCAAAGAAGCTCGAAGCCTTTGAAAAGGCTAACAAGACCGCAAAGGATATGATCGAGAACTACGCCGAGCCGGGCAGCGCTGAGCGTGAAAAGCAGGTAATAGAATACCTCTCGAACATGACAGTAGCTAATGTCAACGCCCTTGATATAATCTCAAAGGAGGAGACATTCGCTGACCTTGCTTCGTCAGTAGATGACTTCGCAGGGCTTGACAGCGACATTATTTCTGACCCGGAGAACGTTTCGCAGTCAGGCACAGAGTATGTTGACAATCTGCTTAACCACCTGCAGGGGAAGGATTTCAAAAAAATGCCGCTCGATATTCAGCTGGCATACGGCAGAGTGGCCGCCAATTCAGAAGGCGAAGCAAGGACCAAATACAGAGACCACAATATAACACATTCAGAAGTTATACTTGCTGAGGATAACGGCGAGGAAAAGCTGCTTGAACACTACAAGGAGCAGATGAAGGATTCACCGCTCTACAAGCAGCTGTTAAACGCCAAAGACCCGGCATCAGTCGTGAAGGCTATAAACCAGACTGATCTCCGGTTCCGGGTAACCGGCGCTGAAACGCTCCCCCACTCCGAGATATACAGCGAAAAGACCGCAGAGCTCTCAGAAGGCAAGACAGCTGAATTCAACGCCATAAAGGATTCCTACCGAAAGGACGTAAGGCTGTTAAGCTCGGGCATAGTTTCCAAAAAGGAGCTTGCAGGCATAACAAAGGGGCTCAATACACAGCCCGGTTCAGCAAACATATTCCAGAGGAACCACAAGGATTCACAGAGCATAATAGACCTGCGTGAGAAGACTGAGGCATTCGAGAATTCGCTGCGTGGTGTCGGTGAGCCTGCAATGGCTGACCCGAATGTAAGAAAAGCTCTGCTTGAAGCATACAAGGCAAGTGTCAAGTATCAGAACGAGAAAATGACACAGGCCGGTGCTGATATGTACGACAACAAGTGGGAGCCGAGATTGCCTATGGGCAAGGAACGCTTCCGGGCAGCAAGAAGGATAGAGGAGCTTGCCAAGGAGTTTATTATGGACGACATAATGGCTCTTGAAAAGCAGGCTGAATATGACTTAAACAGCACATCAAAATACGTTGACAGAGCCAAGGAGGCCAAAAGAGTAAGCAGCCAGAAGTTCAGTGACAAGAGCTACGAAGGCAAGGCCTACAACGAGGCTGTCAACGACCTTAAGACTCAGCACGATGAAGGCAGCTTTGACCTTTCAGGCGCTATCGCAAAGGTAATGGCTGTCAAAATGGTAGCTGATATCTACAAGACACATAAAATGGTGCTCAACCACAAGACCGTTAAGGAATTCAACCAGATGGTAAAGCACACGGCAGCAGATCTTCAGAACCGTGATGATTTTAAGTATATGATTAAAAAGAATTCACGCAGGGATCTTTACAACGCAGCAATGGAGGACGGCGGCAAAAGGCTGCTTCCCAAGCTCGCATCTGCCAGAAAGGCTCTTGAGCCCAAGGCAAAGCCCATTACTACAGAACAGCCCAAGCCCCAGGCACAGCTCGGCGGCAAAAAGCTGTAAGACACATTTACGACAGGGATCTTTATTCCTGACTACGGAGGGTATACAAAAATGAATGAACAAAGGATAGAGGCAGCATTGAAGGGTCTTGGTGAGCAGACACCGAAGATTGAAGAAATGATAGTCGATAACATGGCCAAGACTGTCCGGCTTCTCGGAAAAGAACGGGCACGCCGTGCCGGAAAGACAGCCGAGCCTGTTAAAAAGACAAGACAGCAGCAGCGTGAGATCGCAAAGCCTGTCAAGAACAACAAGAAGGTGCTCTGACAGCCTGATAATACGATACACAAACGTCCGCAGGAAAAGCCCCTGCGGACGTTTTAGTATATACTGCGGCTCTTTACTATACCTGCTACGGTATGCTGTCTCACACTATCAGGATATGTGATACACTCCCCTGCTGCCATGCTCTATAATAACATCGGTGCAGCCGATACCTTAAGGCAACACCGCACAAAGATTGCGATGTTGCCTTAACTATTCAAACTTCTCTATTCGCTATTCACTGATCTCTGTTCACTGCTTCCGTTGTCAAAAAGACAGCAAAAGTCCCGGCACAGCTATTGCCGTACCGGGAAAACTCTATAGGAGAAAATCATGTATATAGCTTAGTTCATATCCAGCGCTCCTCTGTTGTTGTTGAGCTCGACCTGAGGCTGGTTCTGCTGTCTCTGCTGCTGTGCATCGACGTTTGCGTTTATCTCTCTGACCTTCTCACGGTTGGCGATGATCTTGTCCTTGACCATTGTCGGGTCTGCGAGAAAATCAGTTATCTGCTCACGGGTTATCTCACTGCCGTCGCCTAAAACTCTTGTAAACTCAGGCTTATCCATGAATTCTATGAGCTGGTGTTCAAGAAAACGCTTATCAGGCTGGTTTGCCTGGTTTACCTGCTGCTTGTCAAGGCCGCAAAGCATACTGTAGTAGGTAACAGTCGCCATTGCGCCAAGTGCTTTGCTCTTTTCATCAGCTGTTAGTTGCCGCTCGGCAGCATCGTTCATCAGATTGTACAGCTTACTGTAGCCCTTCATCGCATACTTGGCTGACAGCTTCATAAATGAGCCCTCTTCCTCGGCTGCGTGAGCCTGTCTGAGAGTCTTTATCTCGTTCTGGATATGGGAGTTGTTTATCTTGGTTATCTCGGCGTTGTCTGCATCGAGCTTTACAACTTCCTCAGCCTCTGCGGCTTCCTCAGCAATGATGAGCGACTCCTTGTATTCCGAAATCTCCTTCTCGATAGTTTTAACTATGCCAAGGCCTTCGTTTACGGCATTTATTCTTTTCTGCGACTTAAGGTCAACAGTCGAGCCCTTCTGTATCTGACCCTTATTGTTCTTGCGGGTGATATACTTGTTAAGGTCAGCCTTTGAGCTTGCGATCGCCTTGTCTGCCTTTTCAAGCATTGCTCTGCGCACGTTGTTGTCCATTTCAGGGTCAGCCTTTACGAGACTGAATATCTCGTATGCTTCCACGAGCTTGTCGTAGCTTCTTATGGCCTTGTCGTACTCTGAGCTTCCGCCCATGACGTTGTTCTTTGCAGCCTCACCGTGCTCCTTTGCCTTTATGAGCTTTTCGTTTACTGTGAGCTCCTTCTTCTTATGCGGCTTGAGCTCATCAAAGCCCTTCTTTACTCTTGCAGCTTCGAGCCTTTCTATCTTCTTGTCCTGCTCGGCCTTTATCTCATCAAGTGCGATAAACTCGCCAAGACCGTACTTCTTAGGATCCATAACAGGCTTTGCTATCTCTGCGAGGTTGTGAAGTCTCTTTGACATATTGAGTCTTTCCCTGCCAAAGTCGTTCTTCTTGTATATAGCGTCGTTCTTCTTCTGATAAGCCTCAGTTGCTGCTGTGAGCTCGTCAATAGCTGCATTTATCTCAGCCGGAACAAACTTAGGCATCTGCTCCTGGCCGTTTTCAAGCTGCATGGGCTTGCCGAGCTTGCTGACAGCTTCAAGAGCCTTGCGCATATTGTCATACTCTACAGAGTTTTCCTTGCCGTCTGTTCTCTGTATAGCATCAAGCTCTTCGAGCATGGCCTTTGCATTCTTTGCAAGGACATTTGTGTTGTCAATGTACTTGTCGCAGGCGTCCTTCTTGAACTCTGCGGCTTCCTTCTGCTCCTCGTAGTCTTCCTTTGTAGAGCAGGCCATGAACTCAGATATCTCCTCGGGCTGCTTTGAAAAAAGCTCTGCGCCCTGTACGTCGGGCTTGTATTCGGGGTTTATCTCAAAGCCGTTTTTATTCTCGATCTCAGTCTTTACGCCGAAGTATTCTTCCCTCTTGGCTGCGTGCTTTCTGAACTGCTCGTCGTTTACGAACTTCTTGTTCACGAACTCATCAGTCTTCGCCTGGAGGTATTCTATGAGCGGAATGTTTACATTCTCTTTGCGCCTGTTGTTGTTCTCGTCTACTTTTTCCATCTCGCCGATGAATTTGTAGTTTTCTAAATGCTTTCTGTAAAGCTCGGTCGCAGCGGCGCTTGACTTCATCTTCTTGACAAGCTCAGGGTTCTCTGCAACGAATATATTATTTGCGAGGTTGTTTATCTTCTCATCGTCCTCAGCAAGGAAAAACTCCGTGCCGGGCACCTCACCACGTCTTATCCTGTCCTTTATCTGATCGACCTTCTCGCCGGCCTGGAGCTTGAGCTTATCGCCGTACACGACTAAGCTGTTATGCAGCCGTGTTATCCTGTCGAGCGATTCAGGCTTAAGTGTGTCATTATCGCCCTTGCGTATCAGCCTGTCAAACACCTTGCCGATGCCCTGTATCTCAGTATCCTCCTGATTTGCAGGGTCTGCACCGCCGACTATGTAAGCATTTATCTTGGCTGCTACTTCATCAAAGCTCTGTGAATCAATTACTTCTTCAAGTACTTCCTGTGCGTTCTTCTTAGGCATAATGTATCCCTCCTGTTTGGTGTGCTTAAGTTTGCTTTCATGAGTAATACCCTGAAAAGCTCTGATCGGGTGCAGGATATACAATATTATTTCCGGATTTGGCAAAAAAAGAATATTTTATCAAAATAATCGGCAACTTATGCACCCAAATGATGATAATAAGGGTATATACTACAGAGGCAGTTTTAAATGCCGCAAAAAACAGCAAGAATTTATACAATTTCCAAAAACGGAGGGATAAGTCATGCCTGTAAAAGCTGAAAAAAAACGAACCATTGATATCGAAAAGAAGCAGATAGCCGAGGAGCTAAGAAAGATCCAGAAAAACAAGGAGAACGCCGAGATAAAGCCTCTCGCCCAGATGGTGAATGCGACGATAGACCTGTGTACTGCAAATTATCTTGATGAAGAAGAACGCAAGAGAAAAGAGCGTGAAAGGGCAAAGAACGCTATCGCCTACGAATACATAGTGATAGTCAAGCATCTCCAGGAGATGCAGGATCTTGCATCAAGATACGGCGGCCACCCCTATGCTGATTCTGTTAAAAAGATGACCAACAAGTTCCTGCCGGAAGTGCTTAAGGCTATGTCAGATCAGGAAAACAAGCTGGCCGAGCAGAAGGTCAGGGATATGAATATCGAAGAGGAAGACAATATGATAAAGGTCTACCAGAACGAGCTCAGCAAGGTAGACAAGGAGCTTATCGTCGAGGAGGGCGAAGCTGCCCGGAAGGACGAATCCTCGCAAGACCCCAATAAGACCGCAACATCTTCCCAGAAGCCCAGGAGCTTTGCTCAGAAGAAGGCAGATGTGGCTGACAGCATTGCGAATATCCTTGCAGTACAGCTCATATCCAACAACATCAAGAGCCTTGCAGTCGGCATGGAGGACATGGAAAACGAGGGTGTCGGAGAAGCTCTGACCGGTGATGAGATAAAGGCTCTGACAGAGAATATGCTGACAGATGAAAACGTCAAGTCCTGCGCCAATATGATAAAGGAAAGAGACGACTTCAATAAGATGATGATGGGTATCACCAGCGAACAAGAGCTTAATATCCTGAAAGCCAAAGCATTAGACGGCAGCGGAAAGCAGATAAAGGACGAGCTGTTCAAGGCAGGCCGGGAGCTTATCAAGGAAGACATGGCAGCAGAATACGCAAAGCAGCAGCTTATTGAAGCTCAGGTAAATAAGGAACTAGTTCCTGACGGCCCTGTGTTAAGACCAAGCATCGACTTTGACAGCTGATATTGATTTAGCCTATAGAATTATAACATAAAAGATAAGCACTGCACAGCGATAAAAAGCTATGCGGTGCTTATTCTTTGCCCTGTTCCCTGCTCTGTTTATCTGTACAAAAAATATCCCCTAAAGAACTTGTCTGCTCTTTAGGGGATATCGCCGTTTAGATTACTTTGTAGCTATCGACTTTGTTGTGAAGCCGCCGTTATACTGAACGCCGTTTACCTTGCGGTATGCCTTTACGGTGTAGTAGTATGTTGTGTTTCTGTTAAGGCCAGTCTGCTTGAATGTGGTCTTGTTTGTTGTTGTGAGCTTTATCCACTTGCCGTTCGGGCTTGTCTTGTAGTATACGATATAGCCCTTAGCGCCCTTTACCTTGTCCCATGTTATCTTGACTGTCTTCTTTGCAGATGTGAGCTTGAAGTTTACTGTGTCAGGCTTTGTGGAAACTGTTGCTGTGGGGTACTTTGCACTTGTGACTTCCTTGCTTGAGCCTGCAATGCCGAATGCCTTGATAGCATACTTATATGTAGTGCCGGATTTGAGTGCCCAGAAGAAGTGCTGTGTCACCTTGCCGCCCTCGATAACAGCTGCACGCTTGTATGTCTTTGCAGCGTCGTCATACTTATAGATTATGTAGCCATCTGCGCCTGTTACAGCGTTCCACCTGAGCTCTGTTGCGCTCTTGGAGTAAGCGAAAGCATTGAAGCCGGAAACGTTGGCGGGAATGATGCTGAAAGTGAACACCTTGCTGCCGGAATAGTCGCCCATGCCTTTGATCGTAACGGTGCCCTGGCCTACATAGATGTTCTTCTGATATTCGAGTGTATAGTCAGCGTCCTCCTGGAGCACATCTGAGCCGTTCTTGATGATAATAGCAGGCTTTATCTGCTTGCCTGTGCATACATACTTGTCCTTGGGGGTCGAGATATCCATTTCAGCGATGTTGATAAGGCCGTTGAATGCGTCCTGCTCGTCAGCATCTACTATCCAGCACTTGAAGCCGTTCTGCTTTGCATATGTCTCAGCAGCGCTGCCCTTGTAGCACTCGATAACGAAGCTGGTGTTCTTTACATAGCTTGAGCCCTTCTTGTAGTAGCCAAGCTGGCTCTCCTCGATAGCTTTAAGTGTGAGCTTGCTTTCCTTGGGGAAGGATATCCTCTTTAAATTTGTCAGGCCGAACAGAGAATAGCTGCCAAGCTCCTTTAAGTCAGCAGGAAGAGTAATGTATTCAATATTTGTGCGTCCTGCCACGATAGGTGTGCCGCTCAGGGTCAGAAGATTTTCCAGACCATCAGAAACAGTAAGCTCGTGCATACCGTTCGGGATTATGTAAGGGTGAGCGCCCTTATCTCCGTCATAGTAGGTATATATAACGCCAAATGCATCGGTATATGTGACGTTGTAGGAAGAAAAATCACGTATCTGCGGGCCGATGGTCAGAGCGGTCGCAGGTGTCTCATAGTTTAAGTATGACACCAGCTCACGGCTGAAATAGATCTTGTTGCTGCCTGCCACCTCAGAGGGTATAGTGATAGTTGTGTCACTGTCCTCTTTATACCTAAGAAGCTCTACGGTGCCGTCATTGTAGGTGCCGTAGTCAAAGCCGTAATAATTGCCCTGAGCAGCGCTTGCGGTTATCACGCTCTCACCAAACAATGCCCCCTGCGGCAGCGCAGCCGTACCGCCTAATACAAGTGCCATTGCGAGCACGCCTGAGATTATCCTTTTCATTTTAAATTCCTCCTTAAAATTACAATGGACTTTTCGTCCATATTATTAACTTTCACGAAAACGTTTTTGCGTTTTCCGTAAGTAATACCCTGCGAAGGATCATTTGGGTGCATAAAATGCAGCGATTTTTTACAAACTACCTTTTTCACAAAATTTACTCACTAAGAGCATAAATTTTGTTGCATACAACACATCGTATAAAAAGGCACATCTGCCGTGTAGTGACATATATGCCTTAGTATCATGCGCTCTCAAGCTCTGAGAGGGTTATCTTCTCAGCACGCAGCAGAGCTGTGTCGATATGGTCGCAGAAATTCTCCTCGCCGACTGTCTCGGTAAGGCCTGCCTTTCTCATAGCGCCCATAGGCTGCGGGTTGACGTGTGAGAACACGACTCTGACGTTCTGCTTCTTGCACTGAGAAACTACGTCGGCAAGCGCCGCCACGCCGGAAGCATCAATAGCCGGGACATTGCGCATTCTGATAACGAGCACGCCGGTGTCCTCCTCATCGAGCATATAGCCGAACTTCTGAGATGCCGCAAAGAACATCGGGCCGTTTATCTCGTAGACCTTTGTACGGCCGGGTATGCGCTTTAAGGTGATATTATCAGGGTCGCTCTCCTCATCATCGACATCGAGCCATGTGTGAGCCTCGGTAACGTCTGCCATACGCTTCATAAAGAGCAGCGATGCCATGACCATGCCGACACCTATTGCCGCAACGAGGTCGAACACGACAGTCAGCACGAGTGTTGTCAGCAGGACTGCGATATCGCTCTTGGGGGCTTTTTTAACGGTGTTGGTGATGTTTTTCCAGCCGCTCATATTGTATGCGACAATAAACAGTATAGCAGCGATAGTCGGCATAGGTATCATAGCTGCAAACTGCATGAGCAGCACAAGGATAAGCAGCACGACTACCGAATGAACTATGCCCGAAACAGGTGTGCGGCCGCCGTTCTTGACATTGGCAGCTGTTCTTGCGATAGCGCCTGTAGCAGGTATACCGCCGAAAAGCGCCGAGCCTATATTTGCAGCACCCTGAGCGAAAAGCTCCATATTCGAGCGGTGCTTTGAGCCTATCATACCGTCAGCGACAACGCAGGAAAGCAGCGACTCAACGGCTGCTAACAGTGCGATAGTAAATGCCGGGGAAATAAGCGCCTTTATCCTTGCAAAGCTGACAGCAGGAAATGCGAACTTCGGCGGTTCAGAGGATATGGTATAAAGGTCGCCTATAGTATTAACATTCATATCCGAGAGCTTGACTATTGCCGAGCATACGATAACTGCGATAAGTGATGCAGGTATCTTTTCGAGCTTCTTTGGCCAGAGGATAAGTATCGCCAGTGAGATAACGCCTATAAGCAGCGCATAGGGGTTGAATGTGTCAGCACATCTTACCACCTCTGTCACCTTATCGACTGTCTCGATAGGGGCGTTTTTAAATGTAAGACCCAGGAAATCCTTTATCTGGCCGATAACGATAGTCACGGCTATGCCAAAGGTAAAGCCTGCGGTGATAGTGCCGGGGATATATTTTATCAGCTTGCCGAAGCGGAAAACGCCCATAAGTATCATTATGATACCGGCCATGATAGTCGATATCACAAGGCCGTCCATACCCTCTGAGGCGACTATGCCGGCAACTATCGTTGCAAATGCCGCCGTAGGGCCTGCTATCTGAACACGGCTGCCGCCAAGGAATGCTACGATAAAGCCTGCTGCTATAGCAGTATAAAGACCCTGCTCGGGGTTAACGCCCGATGCGAGCGCAAGTGCTATCGAGAGCGGAAGTGCGATTATAGCGACGATAACGCCTGCTGTCAGGTCCTTTACAAACTGCTGCGGCGTATAGCCCTTGATGACTGAGAACAGCTTCGGCTTTAGTTTTTCTTCGGTAGGTTTTACACGGTGTACATTACTTGCAAACATTACCTGATTACTCCATTCCATCATATATTTTCAAACGACAAATACTATTATACTACTTTAATAAACTAAATTTTGCGAAAAACTATTACCAAATTATTACGAAAAATATTTCGTACAGTTGTATAATCAGGCAAGTTATTGTCAGCGTGCCGTAGGCATTATGCACAAATCTTATAGTGATATTTTGTAAGATGTTACTATACGAAGAAGATAAAAAATGCGGCGATGCGGCAAGGCTGAAATATCAGGCGTTTTGTCATACTGCCCAAATTCTCAGTATGAACAGTGTCGATAGTTAAGGATTTTTAGGGCAGTATGACTAAAACAATACATAAAAAAGCCATATACCGCCTCACCTTAACACAATCTTAACGCCGCCTGTGTATTCTTAACGGCACATTTATTTCTTGTATGCTATAATGATACTATCATTAAAATGACAGAGGTGTAATGTCTTGCTTAAGGCAACACAAACGAAAAAAACTGACCTCTTTCCAGGTCATAATACTCAGCTTCTTAGGAATGATACTGGTGGGGGGACTGCTGCTCATGCTGCCCTTCTCGTCAAGAGAGCGCTGCGTGACATCATTCTCGGATTCGCTGTTCACTGCCGTATCTGCCACCTGTGTGACATGGCTCGTAGTCAAGGACACGGCTACCTACTGGTCGCTGCGTGCAATCTCGCACGACCTGCGCACGCCGCTCACTTCCATCTCAGGCAATGCAAGCACGCTTATCACAGGCGGCAGCACACTTGAAGAGAGTGCAAGACAGCAGATATATGCCGACATATATTCCGAGTCGATGTGGCTGATAGGCATGGTAGAGAACCTGCTCTACGCCACACCGCATGATGAAGCTATAAAACCGAATATTTAAGCCGCAAACAGGTGCCGTACTTCTTATTCTGGAGTACGGCATCTTTTTTTGTAGACCTGCGCAGATACGCCGTTTGCGGGAGCGTGATTCTTGAAAAACGATATCAGATTTTCGATTTACAAATATTTTTTATTGTTTTTCGATAAAAAAGTATTGACAAACGAATTTTGATGTGTTATAATACATTCAGGCTGAGGGAGATAAACCTGATGCTTATTGTCGACAAGAATGCAATACCATACAAGGAGCGCCTTACGGCTCTGTACGGTGTTGCCTTAAAAATGGAGGATATCTTATGGTAAATGAATTGACTGGCTGGTCGCAAATGAAATCACTCAAACTTTCAAGGTTTCTTGTTTTAGGGCTTTTCTGCCTGCTGATAGTTATACTGTTCACAGCGCACATCATTGGTGACTGGTTCGCTGCAATATCAGTCGGCAAAGGACTGATACACAGCAATGTTTCTGTCGCAGTAACGGTGATGATATACATATGCGATGTATTTGCTATCATAGCCGTGATAGCCCTTAACAAGCTGCTTTCAAACATCTCAAAGGACGAGGTCTTTATCCCGCAGAACACTCTTTGTCTGCGTGCGATATCCTGGTGCTGTGTATTCGCAGGGCTGACCTTTGCATTCTTTTCACTCTGGAAGGGCGAGTTTTTGTTTGCATCGTTTTTTGCAATGTTTTTAGGGCTTGTGATGCGTGTGCTGAAAAACGTTTTTGAAAAGGCCGTAGAGCTCAAATCAGAAAACGACTTTACCATTTAAAGGAGGCAGACGTATGGCAATTATCGTGAACTTAGATGTTATGATGGCTAAACGCAAGATCTCCTCTAACGAGCTGGCAGAGAAAGTCGGTATAACCGCTGCAAACCTTTCGATACTAAAGACAGGCAAGGCCAAAGCAGTCAGGTTTTCGACACTCGACAAGATATGCGAGGTGCTTGAATGCCAGCCCGGAGATATTCTTGAACACGAATAAAAAGAAAAAGACAACAAAACGGAAAGACTTATACAAAACAGACAAAGATAGATAAAGGAGCTGTAAACAATGTTTGAAAATACTCCAGATAACGGGCAGCAGCCGAATAACGGGCAGAATACCCAGCCTGAAAATCAGGCAAACGCAAACGTGCAGCAGGGGCAGTACAGTAATCTCATTCCCGGATACAATTACGGGCAGGCGGTGTATGCCGCAGGCAATGCGCAGTATACCGCAAAGCCGCAGGAGCAGGTGGTGTTCTCACGCCCTGAAAAGATATTTGCTTTTGCATCTGCCGGGCTGTCATTTATGTTTGTACACTTTGTGCTGTGGAACACCTCGGGGTTTTTCACTACGATGTTTTACATGATGCTGTTTACGGCAATATCGGTGTTCCTGAAAAAGACAGGGCATACCTTCAAGGCATCGCACAAGGTATGGCTGGCTGTCATGATGATATTCTCTGCCGCATTTTCTGTAACGGCAAACGAGTTTATCAAGGGGCTCGATGTGGTGTTCCTGATTCTCGGCGGCGCTTATCTTGTATACTCTGTTACCACCGGGAATGAGATGTTCGGAAGGTTTGCGCCCTTTGAGTTTTTCAAATGCACCTTAGAAAACCCTTTCTCACACTTTGGCAAGGAATTCAATGCTTTAAACAGCTCGGTAAAGGCTACAAAGACAGGCACGAATTTCAAGGCGATATTCTTAGGGCTGATGTTTGCTGTTCCGCTGACAGTCGTTGTTGCAGTTTTACTGATGTCAGCCGACAAGGGTGTCGAGAATATGCTCGGGTCAATAGCAAAAATGGTGAATGTTAACAATGCATTCTCGCTGGCATGGAAAACAGCTGTCACTGTGCCTGTATCGGGATATCTTTTCGGTATGCTCTATTCACACACCCACCCCGAGAAAACACCAGCCCTGAGCGAAGATGCCTGCGAGACGAAGATCAGAAAAATACGTCTTGTGACAAACATTGCAGTCTACTCGGCGGTAACGCCTATCTGCCTGCTTTATGTGATGTTTTTTATATCTCAGGCGAATTACTTCCTCTCGGCATTCAATAACACGCTCCCCAAAAACTACAGCTATGCAGAATATGCACGCAGAGGCTTCTTTGAGCTGTTTGCGATAATGCTAATAAACGCAGGCGTGATATTCTTCATAAACTTCTTCGCCAAAAAGACCGGCGAGGAAAAGCCGCTGACGCTGAAAGTTTACTCAGTTGTGATATCAGTTTTCACGCTGCTGATATCCGCCACCGCAATAAGCAAGATGGTAATGTACATCAGCAACTACGGTCTTACACAGCTGCGTGTTTACACAACATGGTTCATGATTCTCACAGCTTTTATCTTCGTTTTCATCATCATAAGGCAGTTCAGAAGCAGCTTCCCTATCGTGAGGGCTGCTGCCGTGACGTTCACTCTGATGTTCACCGTGCTGTGCTTTTCACGCCCCGACGCTGTCATTGCAAGATACAATCTTGAAAACTGCCAGAACACCATAAACTTCCGTGACATAGTTGAGATGACCGACCTCTCGGCCGACGCTGCCGCTGTTATAACCGAGCCGCAGTACCGTGAGCTTATAAACCGGAAATACGACGACATAAACGCAGACAAAAAGAAGATATACTCCAATCACAAAACAGGCTGCGAATTCCTCGCAGACCGTGCCGAGACCAAGCTCGACCGCAGCGCATACAACAGCTTTAATCTTTCAGCTTTAAAGGTCAGGTCGAATATAGACTGACATAAAAATCACCGCCGTTTTAAAAGAAACAGCGGTGATTTTTGCTTTTTTGTCGTAAACTCAATATGTATTAAAAGAAACACGGGTCTGACATTCATTAAGCTCATATGATCAGTATTATTTGACCGTTATTTTCTTTACAGCGCTGTATCCGCTGTAATACTTAGTCTTGCCGACTGTCTTGTAGGTGCGTACCTTGACGTAATAGGTCTTGCCCTTGGTGAGCTTGCTTATCACCTTTGAAGTGCCCTTGACATTGACCGACTTGGTCGCAGCCTTTGTGAACTTGCTCGATGTCGAGTAGGTCACCTGATAGCCGGTCAGATGTTGTGAGAAATCGTGATCTTCTGTTCCGATCTCTTGATCACACTTATTACAATACACCTTATGCTGTTCAGGAGTATATTTGGAGTAGCTCTTCTCGCCGTCGTGCTTGCAGCTACCGCCGCTTGTTGTTATATCTTTGGGGTACTGGCTGACATCTTCAATAACGACCGTGAACTCATCAGACATAAGGCTGCCGCCCTCGGGGAGAACGTCGGCAGGAATGGTATTTGTGTTCATAACAGTCTCTATCTTGAAGGAGACCTGGTCACCGACCTTAAGGCCGTTGACCTCCTGCTGACCTGTGTAGGGGCTTTTTCAACAGTCTGTGTGGCGCTGCCATCAAGCAGGGGGATATTATATTTTAACACGCCCTTGCCGCTGCACATATCCAAGCCCTGACCCGGCGTCCATACCCAGGAAAAGGCATTTGCGCCTGCACCGTCAAGTGCATCGGGCTTTAACGGGCCCATAAGGGTCATACCGTTGCCTACAATGCCCTCTGCCTTTGTACCGTTTTTAAGCGTTGCCAGAAGATAGCCTTCAAGGAAATACACGGCATTAGTGTCGCCTATATCCTCCTCCGCCGAGAAATTGACGGTAACATGGAGATACTTCTTGCCGTTTAAGTCAGTTGTCGGCTTGCCGATAGATACACTCGTTATATGGGTTTTGTACCAGTCAGGGTTAAACGCCAGGGCATTGATCGGCAGCATGGTGAATACCATACACAGCATAGTTTTAAACGCTGTGAGCCTTTGCATCAGCTTGTGTTTTGTGGTTTTCTTAATTTTCATCTCCTTTAGTGTATTATACATATCAATCACTGCATACAGGCAGCAAAGAGTTAACGTGTACTATTCTCCTCTAAGCGCAGAAGATTTGGATAAGGCTGTCAGATTATTAACAGTCTACAAAATCCTTTAACATAGTGCTTTTAGTTTGTACAGTTTAATTATGCTGTGATTTTAACACAAATTAACATTTATGTCAAGTTATAATCTGAGTTTTCAGAGCCATTGAAGGTTATACTTGTTTGATATGGTTAAAATTATTGCATAAACGTACATTTGGCAGAAAAAGAGGATATAAAACAGCAATATACATCAAACAAAGCCCAGACAAAAAATAAGAGCGGAAACAACGTATTTGCGTCATTTTCGCCCGATAAATATGGCTCCCCCTGTTGGACTTGAACCAACGACAACTCGGTTAACAGCCGAGTGCTCTAAATGTAGCAATTAGTTGTACGTTCCAATAGGATTAAAAAACAGGGTGTATAATCCCTGTGTTTACCCATTATTAGTGTTTGTTATTATGTCCCAGTTATCACAAAACTGCCTGTAATTCATATCGAGCTCGATTTTTACATCGTATCCTCGGTAAAGCTCAATTCTAGTTATAAGCTGGGAAATTATCATTTTCTTGCGTTCAAGGGAACAAGTATCAAACTCGTCTGCCCAGCCCTTGAAAATGTCATACATAGGCTTGATACTCTCCATTGATCTCTTTTTGTTTGCCATTTCTGTCTGTATCGTTTCCTTATCAGCCTCGTACTGTCTTATAACATCACTCTGCTGACATATAAGCTTATTCAATAGTTCAGGAGAATACTGACTCGTTCCGAGCAGACTGTCGGCAACCTCATTTTCAAGAGTTGTCAGCTTTTTCTTTTCCTTTTCAAGGTCATGTTCGATCTTGGTGATCTTTGCCTTGCAGCCTCTCATGTCCTTTTCATAGTTTCTTTTCAGAACCGCTTCATCGGGAGACTCCTTGATGTGGCTGAACATCAGCTTCACAGTTTCAATCACAATATTATCAACCTTGTAAGCAACGTATGTCGTCTGACCATCACACTTGCAAAGCTTTCTGTTCTTATGGTAGCAAACATATCTCGGACGAGGGGCTTCCCTTTTTGTGCCGTCCTTGCATTTCCACGTTTCGCTGTGACCCATGCTTGTCAGCGCACCACCACAGCTTCCGCAGTACATTATCCCGGAAAGCAAAAGCTTTGTCTTGGTCATTCTTGCGACCTCGCACTTTTTATCGTACTTGACAGCTCTCTGTTCGAGTATCGACTGTACTCTCTCAAAGGTCATCTCGTCGATTATCTGAAGCTCCTTCAATTTAGGGGATACATTTTCGCCGGAGCCCATATATCCGCAGTATAACCTGTTTTTCAGCATTCTGATGATGTTATTGCTTTGGAATTTTGAGCCGTTATGCGTTTTCACACCCTGCTTATTAAGGTATTCAGCGCATCTGAAAGAGCCATAGCCCTCACGCAAAGTCTTTGAGAACACATCTCTCACCCACTCAGCTTCAACAGGCTCTATTGAAAGATCGTGAACGTCCTTGCCTCGCTTGTTCTTTCTTCCGGTATTTACAAGAGTATATCCGAAAGGCACCGGTCCGCCTGTATAGCTGCCCTCTGCTCTTAACTGCTGCATCCTTGTCTTGATTCGCATTGAGGTCTTTTCACTCTCGCCCGATGCCTGCCAGAATCTTATGTAATTCATCAGCTTGTCAACGTGACTCTCAAACCTCTGCTCACCTTCCTGAACGCTCCATACTCTTATGCCCTGCTTAACGAACCATTCAACTATAAAAGGTGTCTCGTCATCAATACGTCCGATCCTATCGAACATAAATACAAGAAGAATATCGAACTCCTTATTTAGTGCCGCAGCCTTCAAGTCCTGAATAGCATCTCTGTTATTCGCAGAAACCTTGAAGCCTGATACACCCTTTTCAAGAAATTCCTTGCCTATCGTCCAGCCCATTTTGTCAGCGAACTCATGACAGGCTTCTCTCTGCATAGGTATGTCGTCTTTAGTTTTATCGACCTGCTGCTTAGTTGACACTCTATATAATGTATAAGCTATATTCATTACGTTTTACCTCCGATTTCAGATTTGTATTCTTAATATCGGTAGATAAATCGTTGTTTCTTATCCAATATGGAGATATTCGATTGTCAAGATGCCTTTTATAATAGTATAGCACATCTCGACTGATTTGTCAACAATTTAAAGCGTGAAACCGATATACTCTTTAGCTAACTATTTATTGACTACTATTGTGCGGTGTGATATAATATACATATACTATATTAATATAAGGAGTTAAGCAATGTCCGCAAAAAAAGGATTTGAACTGCCCCGCAGCCTATACAAAGAATTCAAGAAAATGAGCCGAGAACAAATGCAGGCTGTTCTCACCGATATTTACAAACAAGGCGCTGAAAGCATTGAAACCGCCAGCGTTGACCTTGATGAGCTACGTAAGGAGATAGGCAGTATCAGCGGTATTGGAGAAAAGCGGCTTAATGAGATAATGACTGTTATTGAAAAGCTTATTAACTAAAAATTGTATCGTTTGATGAAAAGGAGTTAAATAATTTGATCAAAGCACAGAGCACCTCGGAAAGAACTGACAAATCTAAGAATATCAACGAGGATATGATATATGCAGCAATTTGCCTTATTAAGAAACTATATATAGATAATAGAATAAGCGAAACAGTATATATGAATTGTGTTAAAGATGGATTATCGATGTGCAAGCGTGATATTGGGTCTGAAGTTAATTAGCGTATCTATGGTGAGCTAGCTGTCGGATATGCCGATACCGACGACGGAATTGAGCTTAGGCTCTGAGAAATGTGGGATGCTGCGTGGCAACACCCCACATTTTTTTGCCTAAAAAGCCGAATCTTACCATACTCTCCATTTTACCCTATCAACTGAATCTATGTGATAATCTTAACCACCATCAGTTTTATGCTTTTTTTCATCAGCAGTATTGTCCAAAGGGCAGATATTACCATTTTCCCTTGCAGCGTTCATAACACGATGTTCAAAGCTATCACACAGCAGGTCGAGTATTTTATCCTTGATATCCGGGTTATACCCCTTGAAAGTGATAGTCACATTACAGCCGCAAACCTTTCGGTGTACCTCTTTCGGCTCCTTCAGACTATCCCCTCCCCCGCCGTCAATGCCTGCCTAAGCGACTTACCCGAACAAAGCATAGCAGTCTTGTTGCCCTCCAGATCGGTGACAACAGTAAACTTTCCGAAGCTGCCTATCTTGATCTCTTTGCCCTCGACAAGTACCTGCCGGATAGTGTCCATAACTGTATTTATGTAGCGGTATGCTGTCTGCTCGGAAATACCCTTGCGGGCAGCAAGCTCTCTTGTAAATTCCTGTGTATCCATTATGCCCTCTCCCCTCTTTTTACGATATCAACTATCGCCAGCATTACCTCGAAGTTTTTTACAAAATCCATTTCAGCACAGAGCTTTTCTACCATATCCTCTTCTGTTATTAAAAGCTGGTCGGCAAGCTCGTTTATGCTGACTCCGAAGCACAGCATCATCATAACGATCTTTTCATTAGCCATTCTTTTTGTTCCTTTCCTTTGTAAGTTCTTTTCTGATGAAGGTTATGTATCTCCTGCGCTTGCCGCCGATCCTCTTTTCCGGGCGGTATCTCATATCTTTGCGCATTACCCAACCGACCTTGATGAGGTTAGCCCTGAAAAGAGTATTCAGCACATTCTGAATATTTACTCCGGGCTTGCCCATCTTTGTCAGGTAATCATCACACATACCGATCATGACCGATGGTATTAGGTACACATACTCCTCGTCATAATAGCCGAGCAGCGTTTTTGTAGAGTCCGTCATATAGAATTCACTTGTCGGCAGCAGGTATGTATGCTTATCGGCAACAAAGGTCTTGACGAGATACATAAAAACCTCGGTATCCCTGTTATCAAACCTCATAGTCGTCACCCCTCTTGGCTGCTGCAAGCAGAGCTGCGGCAAAGAAGCCGACGGTACCGCCGACCATTGTACCTATAATAAACTGTATCATTATGTTTTCCTCCATATTTTATTTAGCGTGTTTAGGCGCTTTCCGGCTGACAGCATCAAGCTCGTCCAGCCGCTTTTTTATTCTTAATGGATAATCCCTGTCTATCTCATAGCATTGTCTTTGTTCGTACTCATTTCCATATAGCAGCTTATCAAGATAGTATTCTGTATAGCCCCTTTTGTTTATGCTTTCAAGATAACGGTCATTGACCTTATCTATCGGGCTTCGGGGGTTATATATTTTCTCCCAGTATTGCAACAGCTTCTTGTATTCAATCAGCGTATGCACCGATTCATCGAGCCACAGGAGAAAAGCCTCATCTTTTTGGGGCTTGAGTATTCTTGACTTGACGGGAATGGCGAGTTCACCGTTATCAAGACCAAGCCCCAGATCGTGACTAATCTTCTTTGCAGCTTCAATATTTGTAAGCCCATACAGCTTCTGAACAAAGTCAACGTGGTCTCCATGCTCACCACAGCCGAAGCAATGGTAATGATCTTCATAGACTTTAAAGGAAGGGTGCCTCTCGTTGTGGAACGGGCAGCAGGCGAAGCCGCCTCGGTCCACCTCCAGACCGTAATAGCGAACAAGGTCTTTAAGATCCACCCTATCTTTAATATCTTGAAAGATATTGCTTGTCATATCTCCTCCCAGCATTTTAAATTTGTTTGGCGATTTTGAAAGGCTGTCCCCCCTGACGTTTTTTGGTGATGTTTGGCGAACTTTCACCAAGGTAGGATTTGCGCTTTCACTATATAGGTCACTTCAAGCCAGTTTTTTAGTAGTAAAATTATATCTTTGTATATTTGTACAAATTTAGAAGTAGTTGGCTATTACCCGATTGTATGAAATGATAAAAATTGTAAGCTACTGCTAAAAAAGCGGTTAAAAGTGACCTATTATTCAGAGGGCATAGTCATTTATGGACTTAAACAAAGCTTTGACATTTTTAAGCCTCAGCCCATACGGGCTGAAAATTGTGCGAATGGCAGTAATCGTCATTCGCTAAAAACATTCTACCAGCAAGTATAGAAAGTGGTGCGTACTCTCCCACTTTCTTCCAAATTGTCGGTGTAACCCCTCCGATTTGGCGGTTAAGGGAACCCTTCACCCTTAACACAAGCCCTCTGTCGAGGGAAATCATTTTAAAAAGCTAATAAACAGGAAGGAGAAATAAACATGAGAAAGTACAAGCAAGTAAAAGAGAAGAAGATCACATTTGATATGAAACAATGGGCGGAGGTCGAGAGAAGGGCTGATGCCTGCAACAAGACTACAACGTCATTTATTCGTGATAAGGCTGTAAGCTCGGAGGTCAGGGTTTTAGACTTAAAGGGGCTTGCCCCTCTGATAAACGGTATGAGGACAATTTCCAATAACATAAACCAGATAGCCCGCAAAGCAAATGAAACGAACAACCTTTATGCCGGGGACGTTGAAAAGCTGAGAAAGGAAGTGGAGTGCTTATCCCATACGTTAAGTCAGTTTGTATCCACACTACAGTGGAAAAAAGTTTAAGGTACATACTCAATCCCGACAAGACCGATGGTTTGGTGCTCACAGCCTCGGTCAACTGCATAACCAACGCCCGTGACGCATATTTGGAGATGAAAACAGTTTATGATCATTTTGCGAGAGATAGCTTTGACAGTCCTCCGCCATTAATTGGAAAAGGTACTGTCAAAGCGATTCACTATGTTATGAGTTTTGCAGATGATGAGAATGTCACGCCTGAACTTGCCCATAAGATTGCAAAGGCTTTTGTTAGAAAAAACTTTGGTGATGATGTTCAGGCGGTCATTGCAACACACGTTGACGCTTCACACATCCACAATCATGTGATAATAAATTCTTATTCGCTGTCGGGGCAGAAGTATTATTCCAACCGCAGTTCTTTACGCCAAGCAAGGGAAACCACCAATGGAGTATGCCGAGCCTTTGGAGTTACTCCCGCACTCAATTTTGAAAACAAGGGGCGGTCTGTTAGCTACTATGAATGGGAACAAAACAAGAAAGGCTCCTCGTGGAAGGAGCAGATTAGGCAGGAGATCGACAAACTGATACCCTCGTTCAATTCACTTGATGATCTGTTGCAGGCGCTTGAAGAGCGTGGGTATGAGGTCAAGCGTGGCAAGTATATTTCTATCAAAGCCCCCGGGCAGCAGCGATTTGTCAGAACTAAAACTCTCGGTGAGGAATACACCGAAGATAGTCTTAACACTCGAATTATTTATCGTGAAATGGGTGCCGGAACTACGCCCGTGATTGACAACAAATCACAGCTAAGGGCTGACTATGCTGCGATACTCTCTGATGTCCGAATACTTGCCATCCAGCGGAAGAAAGTGCCTCGCAAACGAATTATCACAGCAGAATACTCCGTAGATAATGATCTTGATCTTTACAGGCTGTCTGCACAGCTATCTGTGATAAACAAGGATAATATACGTTCTATCGGTGACTTGGAGGGCAGGATTGCAAAGCTGAAAAATGAATATGAAAATCTACGGCAGGAGATAAACGAGCATATTGAGGAATACAACCGAATGGTGAGCCTGCTTGAACAGGCACAGCTTTTTAAGGAGTTGTCTAATAAGGGCAAGCTATCTGATGCAGAACAGCTTCAACTCGCTGTTTGCAGGCAGGCTTTGGAGCAGAATGATATTCACTCCCCTGCTGATGCAGACAGCCTGCGTGAAAAGACTCGTCATTTAGGCATAAAAATATCAGCCCTTAAGGAAAACCTTGAAGGCTGTAGGAATAGGTATGATGTTTACTCGGATATTTCAAAAACTTATGGGGAAATATCCAAAGATGACTATATCTCTGATTTGGTTGAGGAGGAGAAGCAGTGGAGAAAGCAGGTTGCGAAGAAGGATAAACGAAAAATATAAAATCTTCCGCAGGGGTTAGCAATTTCCGGTGGTTTGTGATAAAATGTATACAATAACTTCAGAGCATAATGAGACTCTACTTATGTCGTTTCTGACACTTTCTCAGATACCTGATATAACCTGAAAGAATAAGCAGCAATCAATTATTCTCAAAACACCTTACAGCGTTCCCTCATACAAGGTATTGTCTCCGACCTTGATCATTTGAACGCCAAATTCCTTTTTCTTGTTAAAGTTAAAGCTCAACATATATCCAACATCAAGCCCAAAAAAGTCGAGATAACCCTTGAGCTGTTGCTCGCCTTTTTCATTGTAGCGCTCACCATGCCAGATTTTGAGCTCAATCACATATCTTTTGCCAAGATAGTGTATAACAATATCCATACGTCTGTGGTCACGAGTCTGCTCCTCAATACTGTAAGACCCGACTCCGTTTATTATCGGAGAAAGGTATGTCAGAAAACGCTCCCTTCCTTCTGATTCAGCAAATTTCTCAGTATATTCATCATGAATAATCTTCTGTGAATCGATAAAATGCTTCATTATCTTAGGAATATTCACTGGTATAATGCCTGAAAAAAATAAATGGTTCATCATAGAACCAATCATTCAGCCCGTATGGGCTGAGGCTGCATAAATAACTGACCGCTGCGTATGCAGCCGAAACAATAAGTGTCTCTACTATTACCTAGGATTTCCCATGAAAAGTTAAGGCAGTTTCAGGGCGCTGAGCAAAACTTTGTATCATTGAACAAAATAGGTTAGCCGAAGTTGTTCAAATAGTATATCATTCCAATATCGGAACATGGCGATATGTTCCAATGTGTTTTGGAGTTAGTTCTGTTTGATTATCCCTCTCGTAAGTTAATTCTGATTGAGAAGAAAAATAGTTAATGCCCTGTGAGAAATTTCATATAAGTGCAGAAATCGAACGCTGAGGGGGTGGTTGATATGCACGAATTGTATAGAGAGTATTAAGCTGTTTTGCATTCGTGTCAAAAAAACGGGCATTCGTGACATAATGCTTGCATACCTATAGTTTTTATGCTACAATGTAAGTGATTATTATTTGATTGAAATAGGGAAGTGACAAGATGCTGGTGTTCTATTTGTCCGCAATAGAAACGAATGAAGACAAAAACAGGTTTAAAGAAATATATAAAGAACTCAGGCAATCGCTTTACCTTGATGCACTTTCCATAGTTAAAAACCCTGAAGATGCTGAGGATATAGTCGAAGATACCTTTTTGAAAGTAGCTGATAACTTTACAGAAATTTCACAAAAAAATCGTCAGAAAATGCGTGCCTATATAGTCATAATAAATAGGAACAATGCAATAGACAGATATAATCAGAATAAGAAAAGCCTTGAAAAGAATGATGATACTCCTTTAGAGGAAATAATAGATCCCAGCTATTTTGACAGCTTTGAATATGATGATCTTTATAATGCAATAAAGAAGCTGCCTCCGAAATACAAGGATATAATCTATCTTTATGATTTGCTTGATATAGGCACAAAGGCTACTGCCCATGCACTTCATATATCTATTGATACAGTTTATAAAAGAGTGTCAAGAGCAAGAGCGTTACTAAAACGGCTGCTTGAAAAGGGTGAGATAAATGAGTGAAAGTAATTATAAAAGAGCAATATTTGATGCGCTTACGCCCGAATATGATGATATGCTGCCGCAGGTCGAAAACGAGCATACATTTTCAAAGGGGTTTGAGAAGCGTATGTATAAGCTTGTCAAGCGAAGAAGCAAGCCATACTATATGATGATCAATACTGCTGCAAAACGTGTTGCCTGTATTGTTGGAATCATAATAATTGCATCATTTACAACTGTTATGAGCGTGGCTTCATTCAGAGAAGCGTTCAAATCATTCATAGTAAATACTTTTGAAAAGTTCTCAATAGTCAGATCGGATGATAATGATAACAGCATATGTCCGGAAACTATTGATAATCTTTATTGTATATCAAATGAGTATTTAACAAATTATAGTATAGTATATACTGAAAAAACAACAATATCATATAGTATTGATTATGAAAACAGCAATGGTGCATTTATTGGATTTAATCAATACACAAAAAAACACTTTGATATAGGAATAAATACTGAAGGTGTTCAAACTACAACTATCGATTTGAATCAACATGAAGCTATATTCTACACTGATAATCATAATTATAATCATATTTTATGGGATAATGGAGATTATATTATATTCATCAGTTCAAATATTAGTAAAGATGAACTAATAAACATAGCAAAATCTGTTCAAAAGGTAGAATAATGTATTTCCAATAAAAAAACTGTCAGAGATAAGGCCTCCAATAAGTCATAGTATATGAAAGCGGTCAACGCTTTTAATATATGATGATTGGAGGTTTTGTTTTTGAAAAAGATTCTGACTATACTGCTTGCATTAGTGTTAATGACGGCTTTTCCGTTAAACGCATTAGCAACAACTCCGGAAAGCGGCGAAAAGCTGTTGTATACTGATTACTACAGTTCAACATTGTATATATCAGGTAATACAGCAACTTGTATCAGTTCTTTGACCGGATATAAAGGTGAAACTACCCAGATAGTTATTGGGCAAACACTGCAAAAAAGAGACTCTTCCGGTAATTGGACATCTGTCAAATATGCAAGTGCTACTATAAATAATTACAGAGGAACACTTACCAAAACGTACACAGGTCTTTCAAGCGGTACATATCGATTAAAATCTTCCTTTATAGTGTACGCTGGAAGCTATTTCGAAACATTATTAAAGTACAGCGCTCAGGGAATTATTTAATGAATATGTATCGCAAATCAAGGAGGAGAGTGATTCCAATGGTTTGAATGATTTGATGAAGCTATATTTATAACAAATAAATATTTTGTAAGCTGTAAGGTAATTGACTTTATGTCAAGGAACATATGCATTGATATCTTAGGATTGATATGCTATATTAAAATGGAGGAACTAATTATGAAACTTAGAAAAAGAATAGCAGCTATAGTGTCTACGATTATTATTTCAACAAGTATGGCAAGTATGTCTATTTCAACAAGTGCTAATGACTCATATACATATGGTACTGATCCATATATACATGGTGAATCCTACTATAATGCATTTAATAGAGTTGTAGCATCGGCGTGTACAACGAGTTATTTATCATCGACCAATATAGTATCTGTCAATCTGGTTATAAGGTATAAAGACAGCGATGGTAATTCACATACCTATGGAAATGGTGATTCAGGCGCAAATGTTGCAAGTAAATCAGTAACGACTCCGGCAGGAGGAATATATAAACGAACTACTGTTCAGCATTCAAGAAATGGAATAATGTTTTCTCAACAAACGCTCTACATATAATACCTGAGTAAAAGATGAAAACATGATCCCCGGTCAAAGATCATACCGGTTTTGGAGTTGGTATAATATGAAAAAAAGACTTGTCCTGATAGTGGCTTTATTGATCATTATTTTTTCGGCCATTATCATTTATTGTATAAATAAGAAGAATAAAAATGATATCCTTCAAACCGGTATGGGATCTTTCTATTCCGAAGCGTGGTATGGTGATAACTATATATTCAAATGCCGGAATAATATAATGTATGTTTATGATATTGCCTCGGGTGAATGTATGCCGCTTTGCAGTGATCCGGATTGTAAACATAATGACTCCAGATGCAGTGCAAGATCACCCGAAAGCAAACTGGGCTGGGAAAGAGTATTCATATATAATAATTCACTTTATGAGATATTCTCAATGGGTAATCATTTTGAGATATATACAGCCGATAAAGATGGCGGCAACAGAAAACTGATAGCACAAAACGATGATTACGGTATAAAGGGTACGAGCAGCTATTGTGCTGATGATGGAAAGCTGTACATATGCGTGTATAAAGATAATTACGATGAAATAACTAATGAAGTAACTTCAAGCTGTGCGATAGCTAAACTGGATCTTGATGAGGAAGAAATGAACATTATCGAACTCGATGAAAGCCTTATGCTCTCAGGCTTCACCGTATATGATAATGATATATATACATGGCTGACTTATTCGGATAAAACCGGGATATATAAGCTGTCTGCAAGTGCCCCTGAGCTGATAATGGATGCAGGGAATGATGAGAGCATTTTCCCTATCGGATTTGGGAAAAAAGCATTTTATTATCAAAAAATAAACGGTGATAGTAAAGAAGGACTTTACAAATACTCTATTGCTGATAAAGAAAGCCAAAAGATAACTGAGATAAGTCAGTATATAACGAGTATTATAGAAAACGGCAATGATGTATTTATGACAACACTCTCTTCGCCCGATGGCGTGTTTGATCCTGAAAATATAATGGCGATAAACTGTTTAAGTGACGGAAATCTTAGGGAGTGTATTCGTAATTCGCCGCAGTATAACTACTCCTTGCAGACTATATCAGGCGATAATGCATATATAGTAAGGACACCGAATACCGGCTGGAGTGACAGAGAAGAATACTTTTATATACCCGTCAGTGATCTTAAAAACGGCAGGATTAATAATATGGTAAAACTCGAAGGCGTTCCGTTTGATATGCGTGACAACGAGGAGCCTGAAAGCAATGATAGCTATAATATAAGTGACGGCACAGACGCTGTTACAGATGATAATGCCTTCTATTACTCGCAGGAGGTAAATCTTGAAAAAGAGGATAGCAGCTACTTTGACGGGAAAACCAAACTTGTATGGGCATTAAGCGAAAGCAGTGATGATAAAAACCATATACAAAATGAAGTTAACAAATATCTTGATGAAAAAGGATATGATTTTGCAGTAAAATTCATATATCACGAAGAGAACCAAATCAAAAATGATGGCACAGAAATAATAGAACCCATGAGGGAGTATTATGAAAAAGCACTACAAAACGGCGAGCAGATAGATATCATTTCAAGCGGTGCAGGATTTGACGGAGCTTATTCGTACAGGAAATTTGTTGATGACGGATACTTTATACCTTTAAATAAGTATTTTGATACAGATTTAGGGAAGAAGCTGTATGATTATTATCCTGAGTGGTATTGGCAGTCATTGTCAGACGAAAACGGAATGATATACGGCAGAGGCTTCTTTCCACTTGGCGCACATTGTGTTGGTTTAAGCGTTAATACACAAGCCGCCGAAGAATTCGGCGTTGATGTATCAAACTTTGACGGAACCCTGAACGGATTGGAAGAATTTCTGAAATACGCCAAGGATATAACAGGAATGCCGGTGCTGTTTATTGATCCGACAGTATTCGTTTATTATGAGAATGCTGGCTTTATAAGCTTTAACGGTGTATTCTTCAATACAAATACAAATGAGTTTGAGAATTTGTTTGGATCAAAAGAATGCAGCGAATACCTTAAAATGCTTGACAGCTTTAAAAAGCAAGGCTTTATAACAACTGATGATTCTCCAATGACGCATGAAACAGCTGTGTTATCAACTAATCTTATCACACCTACATCGTATTTAAGTAATGATTCATATCTGACGGTAACACCATATACCGACGGAAGATATCTGAATTTTGTGCAGGGAGTAACATCTTCGTGCAAAGACCCCGAAAAAGCATTTGAACTGCTTGCACTTTGTACGGTTGATAAAGAGCTTGCAAATATCATCTATAACGGTACCGACGGGCGAAATTATAAATACAATGAAAACGGCAGAATGATAAAAAATCTTGAAGCCAGAACATATGATGATTACCAGGATACTCCGGCAAACTATATTATTGCGGATTCAGCTGCTTATGAATGCAGTGATAAACCAAAACTGTTTACGGAAGTTTCCAAAAGCATTAAACTAAGTCCGCTGGCAGGCTTTGAGCCAGAGCTTGATACGATTAAGGAAAAAATAGATAAATGCAGTAATATATATATGAATAATTACAAGCTATTTTACGCAAGCTACGGCGAATACGATACACTTGACAGCGCACTTGAAGATATAAACAAGCAGCTTCACGATGCCGGAATAGATGATGTGGTTACAGAACTAAATAAACAGTATCAGAAATACCTGGAGGACAAAAAATGAATCTGTCACTTTGCAGCCTCACAAAACAATACGGCAATTTCACAGCCCTTAAAGACCTTAGCTATGAATTCACCCCCGGTGTTTATGGCTTGCTCGGGCCAAACGGCGCAGGTAAATCAACACTTATGAATATCATTACAGATAACTTAAAGCCCACCTCCGGCAGCGTTATGTATAACGGACAGGATACTGTATCTATGGGTGCTGAGTTTCGTAGGATACTGGGCTTTATGCCGCAGCAGCAGGGGCTGTACCCCAGCTTCACACTTGAAAGGTTTCTTTGGTATATGGCTGCATTAAAAGGTATGCCTAAGAATGAAGCAAAGGCAGATATCGAGCGCCTTATAGGGCTTGTTAATCTTAACGACTCACGCACCAAAAGACTCGGTGGCTTTTCGGGCGGAATGAAACAGCGTGCCCTTATTGCACAGGCAATGCTCGGCAGCCCTGAGATAATAATACTTGATGAACCAACCGCAGGACTTGATCCGAAAGAGAGAATAAGGATACGCAACCTTATCGCTGAGATAGCCTTTGAAAAGATAGTTATAATAGCAACACACGTTGTACCGGATATCGAATTCATAGCAAAAGAGGTCCTGCTGTTGAATCATGGCGAGATAATAGATTCCGGCAAGCCGTATGAACTGTGCGAAAAACTTTCAGGTAAGGTTTATGAGATAAAGTGCAGCGAAGATGAACTGACGGGTATATCAAAAAAGTATAAAGTAGGCAATATATCAAAGGACGAGCAGAATGTCTATGTAAGAGTGATCTCAGACAGCGAACCTTCAGATCATGAATTCACCCTCTGTAAGCCTGAGCTTGAAGACCTCTATCTTTACCATTTTGATTGAGGTGAGCTGATGAGGATACTTTTAAACGAGATAATAAAGGCATTCTGCCGCAAAAGTACGATAGGTGTATTTATAGCGCTCACCGTTTTGAACGGCGTTATGCTGTATGTTAACGAAAACAGTACCGATGCAGTATATACTTCAAAACAGTATAAGGAGATGTATTCTGAGATCTCAGACAAGCCTGCGGCTGATGTATATAATGAACTGCTTGAAAGAAAAAACACCCTCGAAGAGACCGAGAGTGATCTTGTAGAGCTTGAACTAACAGAAGCTGTGCTTGCAGAAGTTGAGGCAGCCTCTAAGTATGATGATTACCTATCCGGCATTGATGAACGAGCAAAGAAAATGACCGCCATATCATTATTTGCTGATCCCGATTCGTTCAGCTATAAAAATATTGCAAAAACGCCTGATGACTTTGCACACTTAAAAGGCTCAACACTTACTGTATCACCCTCCAAAGGTGTTGATATGGCTACAGGCTTTCTTCCTACAGATGTTGTTGCTTTTCTGATGATAATGACAGTGATAGTAACTATAGTTACCAGGGAAAAAGAGCTTGAACAGCTTCTGCTATCACGTACTACGTTTAAAGGCAGGGCATCACTTGGGGCGGCAAAGCTGTTTACCTGTTTTAGCGCCGCTTTTGTTTCTCTGGCGCTGCTTTATTCTGTCAACTTCATAATAGCTTACAATACATACGGCTTTGGCGATGTTACAAGGCAGATTCAGTCTGTTATGAGTTTTAACGCAAGCAGCCTGAAAATAACCGTTACAGAGTATTTTGTATTCTTTCTTCTTACAAAGCTGCTTGTTTACTGTGCTTTTGCTGCTCTTATCTATCTTGTTACAGCCATTTCAGACAGTGCAGTAAAGGTATATGCCATACTTGCAGCTATTCTTGCAGGCGAGAGTGTTTTGTATTATACTATCCAGCCTACAAGCTATCTTTGTCCACTAAAATACATAAACCTTGTTGCCTTTGCAAATACCAGACAGCTTTATTCGGATTATCTTAATCTTAACATTTTCGGAGAACCGTATAATTACTTTTACATCTTTTTTATCTCGGCAATAGTTTTGCTGATATTCTTTTCGGTTTTATCGGTGGTTTCTTTTGCAAGGCGTGGAGTTATAAGGAACCACACAAAGAGGATATCGCTGCACCTACCGGAGATCAGACACACGAGCCTGTTTCTGCACGAGTGCTACAAGATACTGATAAACGGCAAGGTATTATTCGTAATGCTTGCATTTGCGGCTTTTGTATATGCTTCATACACGCCAATTAAGGAACGTTTTTATTCAAAAGAGGAGATATACTTAAAGCAATATATCCTAAAGTACGAAGGCGAGCTTACTGCGGAGAAAGAGCAGGCTATTGAACTTGAAGGCGAAGCGCTTGATGAGTTTGACACAAGCGGTGACGAGATAACCTCAATGATAAAAATGCAGGACTTAGCCGAAAAGCGCTCGGCTTACGAATCATTTATCAGCCATATAGACTATTTAAAGCAAAACGGCGGAGAGATAGTTTACGACACCGGTTACAAGCTGCTTACAGGTGATGAAAGTGCAGGCAGCAAAGACACCACGATGGCGCTTACTGCTATGGCTATGCTTATACTTACTTTGACTTATGTTTACAGCATCGAATCCCAGACCGGTGCAAATATACTGCTGCACACATCTCTCAAAGGCAGGGGTGCAGTATTCATCCGCAAACTCATAATTGGAACGGCAGTAGTAACGATAATATATCTTATGACCTATCTGCCGTATTTCTATGGTGTACTCAAAGCCTACGGAACAAGGGAAATAACTGCGCCTGCCTGTTCGATGGAGCATCTGCAAAGCTTTAATCTAAGCATAAAGGCTTATCTTATCCTGCTTTGCGTAGTAAGATATCTTACGCTTATAACAGCTATGCTTTTGATATTCTTTATCTCAAAGAAAGCAAAGAGTTTTATTTCGGCTTTACTGATTGAAACAGCTGTGTTTATACTGCCGCTTGTTTTATATCTTTTAGGGATAGAGGTGTTTGGGTGGATAGGGATAACGCCGGGGTTAATTGGGGATATATGAGCATATCGATAGAATAAAGCTTATATACTTAATAAACATTGACAAGCGCCTGTTTTATGCTAAAGCGACAATAAACACTTTAAGAATACTATTACAGTAAAAAAAGCTTGACTTCTGCATTCGTGCGTGTTATAACGAATATGTATATTTATAGGAGCTTGATGAAAATGGATAAAAACTGTTTGATCATCTGGTTCCTTTTGTGTGCAGCAAAACGTAAGTATTTCCGCATTGATACGGTATGTAAAGTAGATGACCATGTAAATGAATAAGTGTTATTTACCCTAAGGATATGTTTTACAAAAACCTGCCAGTCTTGCTTATACCCCAAATTTGATAAAAAGGAGTTATTATATATGAAAGTCGAAAAAAATCATTATGATATTGATGTTAAAGCCCTTTATAAAGAATATAAGTGTCAGCACATTAATTCAACTGTTCCAGTTTTATATATAAAATTAAGAATCAATTCACTTTACGATAGAATTGTACATAAAAATGATTATAGATTAGTACAGGAAATAATAGACGGTAGCAGATATGGAGCGGAAATAAAACGTACATCATTGAAGTTAAGACGTGATGCGATATTAAGAATGGGGAGACATTCCCCTTTAGAGCGCAAAGTTTTATTTGAATACAATTCATATCCACAAACATTTATATGCATATTAAGTAAAGCAGATAAAGAATACGCATATATTTCTATAACTTTAGATGGAGTGCATGTTACAAATTCAAAAACTTTACGAATCCTTAAATCTCCATATGTTCCATCTGTATTAAAAGAATTATCTGATCAAATCAGTACGGACTTACAGCCCATTACTTCCTTATCTTTATTAATTAGCCTTTATGGGTTGATTTATCCGATTTATAAAATTAAAGATACACTATATCTTTCTGTTATGGTTAATCGGGAGCATTATTCAGCAATTACATTCGGAAAGCTTTTGGAACAATCTGTGCTACTGTTAAGTGAATTAACGGATATTGATCCTGTGAAAATAAACGTTAAAACCACATTAAAATCTCCTGGTTATTATATTCTATACGCTCTATCTGAGATAGGGCAGAATTGGATGGCTATTCTGTGTCTATTTGTTCTGATTTTTGGTGGCAAATATGAGGCAAAAGGAATGTCAATTGAATCTCCATCTATAAAATGTTTTATTATGTCAATACTTGATCACAAATACCAAAAACGATTAAGGGAGCTTGAAGTAAAAGAAAAAGAATTGGATCTTAATATTAAGGAGCAAGAGATTGAACTTAATCGTCTTAAAATAGAGAAAGAAAAGAATGACATCGACGAAACAATGGATAGAATAGAAAGTATAACTCAAAATATAAAAGAATATGCTGAAGCTATGAATGTGGAAATACCCCCTGAAGAGGTGATGAACATATGTAGTATTATTGCAATTATAAATAATCAAAATGAATATAAAGATTGATTATTGACAGGAGAATAATAGCTGGTTAGCATTATAAATTATCGTCATACCATACCGATACCACAACATATAATACTACATCATATCCGAGTGTATAGTAAGTCGTAAATACGAATAATATAGCGCAAATTGTTCACCCACTATATGCCATTTATTTAACTAAAACAGGAATATCAGATATATTTAAGAAGGGGGTATAAGATGTACATAGATGTATAAAGCTAATTCCATCTCCAATTGCGCATTACAAAATATGGAAATGTGCTTCCAACTTATTGACAAATTCAGCATATTGTGGTATAATACTTCCAAGAAAGCATATACTATTATGAGAAAGGAGCTATTATACCATGTTGATACAAAGAGATGAATACCTGGACTTTCTGATGAGCTGGAAGGACAAGCAGATAATCAAAGTTATATCGGGCATCAGAAGATGCGGCAAATCCACATTATTTGAACTGTTCTGCACGAGGCTGCAAAATGACAGTGTGTTACCTGAGCAGATAATAATGCTGAATTTTGAAGATGCAGAGAATGAGGAGCTTTGTGACTATAAAAAGCTGTATGAATTTGTGAAGTCTAAAATGCTTCCCGATAAGATGAACTACATCTTTCTTGATGAGATACAGCACGTACCTAACTTTGAGAAAGCTGTGGACAGCCTGTTTATAAAGAAAAACACAGATGTTTATATAACAGGTTCAAATGCTTATTTTATGTCAAGCGAGCTGGCAACGCTTCTTTCGGGCAGATATGTCGAGCTAAAAATGCTGCCGCTTTCATTCAAGGAATATGTAAGTGCATTTGATGATAACAGATCCCTTGAAGATCTGTACAAAGACTATGTGTATAACAGTTCTTTCCCATATACCGTTGAGCTTAACAGCAGGCGCAATATCTATGCATATCTTGACGGGCTGTTCAATACGATAGTTCTTAACGATATAGTACAGCGAAAAAGAATAAATGACCCTTTGATGCTAAAAAGCGTTATAAAATTTATGTTTGACAACATAGGAAATCCCTGCACCGCAAAGAAGATATCCGACACCATGACGAGCAAGGGCAGAAAGATATCTAATCATACGGTGGAGAATTATCTTGAAGGCCTGACCGACAGCCTGCTTATGTATCGTGTGAGCAGATATGACATAAAGGGCAAGGAGCATTTACAGCTGCTTGACAAATACTATATAGCCGATGTGGGGCTGAGGTATTATCTGCTCGGCACAGCCAATGCTGACATGGGGCATATTCTGGAAAACGTGGTTTATCTTGAGCTTATCCGCAGAGGATATAGGGTATATGTCGGCAAAAATGCAAGCGCTGAGGTCGATTTTGTGGCTCAGGATATTGACGGGAACACAGAATACTATCAGGTTTCGTGGTCTGTAAGAGATGAGCAGACACTAAAAAGAGAACTGGGTGCATTGGAAAGCATACCGGATCACAATCCGAAATACATTCTGACGATGGACAACGACCCACCTGTATCATACAACGGGATACGGCAGAAATATGTGCTGGAATGGCTTTTGGGGAAATAAAAATAATAACGCCTGACATGGAATCATAATGATTCTGTGGCAGGCGTTTGTGATTTTGGTGATTTCTTTTTCTCAACAACCGATAACTTAATATTATCTTATGATGAAAGTCTATATTGTTATTTAATAAGATGAACCATAAGGAGTTGATATTTTGCATATAGAAATGGTTAACGAATATTCAACAAATATAAATTGGATATTGGAAAAGCAAGATGATGGTACTTTTTTTATTTCTGGCTGGGATAAAGATTCGAAAATTTTAAACATAGATTCACAAATAATAGAAGACAGTTTAAATAATAGAGAACATCAAAACTCATACATTATGTCAAAAGATATGTATGAGACAAAAAAACTTATTGTAAATAATTTCGAGAAAAACAATTACAGTATAAACAGCAGTTGTTTTACGATAGTAGCAAATGGTACAAGTGCTGCATTCATATCTCTATTGCAAATGTTTAAAAGAGGTATACAGAACATACTTTTTATCGGTCCGATATATTTCACATATTATCATCTTTTAAAAATGTATCATAAAAAAATGTTTTATTGGAATATCAATCCATTTAGTGAATTATCTATTGATTTCAATTTGTTAGAAAATGAAATTAATAAAAATAATATTAAATGTATAATCATAACGCTTCCTTTTTTTGGAACAGGTTTAACTTTAGACATGAAAGAATTAGAAGAGCTTTCTTATATTTGTACCCACAATAATATTTTTTTAATTATTGACTATGTATATGGTAATATGGAATGGAAAACTCCCAATAAACTGCATAATTATTATTTAGTTGATATGACTTTAAAGTCAGAATATTGCATCTTGTACGAATCAATTCCGAAAAGGATTTTTTTAAATGGAATGAAAAGTGCAATTATATATAGCACCTCAGATATTATAAAACAGATTAATAAAGATTCCGAAATATGTCAAGGGAGTATATCTTTTATACAAGAATCTTTGCTGAATTCAGTTTATGAAGATAAGAATAATTCACTTCTAATTAAAACGTTACAGAAAGCTGTTTCTTACGCTCAGAATAATTATTATTTAATAAAATCATTGCTTATTGATACAGATTTTTTAGTTTGCAATTCTAACAGTGGTTATTTTTCCTTGATTGCTATACCGACTAAACATTTTGTTAGTAAACATGATAAGGATATTGCAATAGAAATATACCAAAAATGCAAAATTCTAACCATTCCACACTCAAGATATTACTACAGCTTGCCTAACTATTACTGCTTTAGAATTAATTTATCTTTAGAAACTTCTGATTTAATTTATAATATAAAAAAGCTCCTATACATTTGCAATAAATGACTGTATATCTTTTATATCACTTTCGTTAATGCACTTGCCTGAGGGGAGTAACAACTGTGCAGAAACAATGTTTGACTCTATTTTTTCTATTTGTTTTGTCGATAAATTAGGCTTATTTAAATTATCTAGAAGCTTTTTGCTTAATGCTTTTTTTGTTTTTATATCAAAATATACATCAGAGTAATTTTTAATAATACGAGGAAGAATATATACCAAAGCAAATGTAGGTAATGCAAACGTTAAAATCCATGATCCTTGCTTCTTGTCAATTAATTCCCAGCATTTTATTCCTAAAAAAGATCTAAATAGAGCTTCTGCTTTTTTTAAGCATAAATTGTAATCATCACTTGTAAATACTATTGTAAGTGATGAACATTGGCTTTGATCAATATTATATAAATATTCATTAGAATATGAAGTTAAGAATAAAGCATTTTGAAACTTTAAAACCATTGCCCCTATTTCATTTTTCTCAAAAAAAGAAAGACCATCCCAGTTTTCACTATTTAAGAGATTAAATGTAATATAAAGAGAATTAAAATCGATTTCTTCATATTGAGCCGAGAATATTAAAGCGTTTATAACGGTTATAATATCTAGCATTCTTCCATAAGGATGTTTTTTGTAGTAAGCAATTGCTTCTTCTATGATATTGGGGATTAAACACCCATTATTTGTATACTTCAGCAGATTTATCAAATTACTGTATTGATGTTCATCTTTAAACGTGTTTATCAATTCATCTAAATTAAAAGAGTCAAAATTGACATATTCTCCTCTGTACAAAAAGATAATATTTTTCAAATCACACTTTGTTATTGAATATCCAAAGAAATAACTAGAATCCATATAAACATTATCAAAGTTGCATTTTATGAAAATATGATTTTCTGCATGCATCGTCGCTAAATTAGTATTAATAAAATTGCAGTTTTTAAATACATTGCTATCAGTTGTTGACATTTCAAAATTACATCCAGCAAATTTACAATTAACTAATTCGCAGTGTTGCATATTAATGAGAAAACTTTCATCTGGGAAAATACAATTTACAAATGTTGTTGAATGTATAGATGTATTCCTATATAAGTTGTTTTTGAATGTTCCATTTTCAATATAGCAGTTTTTAATTTGGCAACACCCAAAATTCACTTTATCAAAAGAACAATTCAAGAAAACAGCATTGAGAAAATCACTTCTATCGAGATTGTTTTTGTAGAAAGATACATTTTCAAATTTTGTTCCTCTAAAATCACTTCTAAAAAAAGAAACAGTATGTGAATACTTATGAAAATCTGTATCTTTTAAAACTGAATATGATAGATTTTGTGCTTCAAATTTTTTCATTGATAAGAAGCTGTTTTGATTATAAATTGGAACATTCGTCATATGTTTAATCCTTCCTGCCTACAAATAAGACAAATATTATTTCCTTAATATCATAAGATAATATTAAGTTATCGGTTGTTGACTTTTTTTTCAAAAATCCTAATTAATAGGATCACAAATACTATTTTATCAACCACAAACAATATTAAAAACATTACAAAAACAATCTTTAATTAGCCTTCAAAAAATGATATAATAAATCTAAGTGTGTCTATCCGGCACACAAATAATCATAACCCGGAGTTGATAAAAATGTTTGAATATCAGTTGTTTGTGGATGATTTCTTTAATTATTGCCAGTTTCATAAGAAACTCAGCGATAAAACGATCAAGGCCTATCAAATAGATATGTCTCAGTACCATGATTTTTCAAATGAACTTACCAAAGAATCCATTTGGAATTACATAGAATATTTGAATAGAAGGTATAAGCCTAAGACGGCTAAGCGAAAACTGGCCACCTTGAAAGCGTTTATTCACTATTTACTTATGCAGGATCTTATAGACTACAATCCCTTCGACAAAATCGAAACGATAATAAAAGAACCATTGATGCTTCCCAAGACGATACCTCTTGACACTATTTCAAGACTCATATCTTTCTCATACAAACAGATCTCGTTGGCAGGAACAGATTATCAACTAAAATGTGCAGTAAGAAATGCAGCAATTATAGAACTGCTGTTTGCGACCGGTGGCAGAGTGGCTGAAATATGTACTCTGCATTCGGAGGACGTTGACGTTTTGGGCGGCACGGTAAAATTCTATGGAAAAGGGTCAAAGGAGCGAATAATTCCTATTGAGAACCAGGCGGTTCTTAGTATTTTGAATAGATACCGTATAATGAACAAAGAAGAAATCACATCAGCAAAATACTTTTTCGTAAACAAATTTGGAAACAGAACCACAGAGCAGTCCGTAAGGAATATGCTAAACAGCTACTGCGCTCTTTGTGGGATCGAGCTGCATGTAACACCGCATATGTTCCGTCATTCATTTGCTACTTTGCTTCTTGAAGAGGATGTTGACATACGATACATCCAGAGAATGTTGGGACATAGTTCGATAACTACCACTCAGATATATACTCATGTGACCTCTGCAAAACAGAAAGAAATCATTAAAACAAAGCACCCTCGGAACAAACTGAAAATCATATAATAGTTTATATAATTATACCACTTTTTGATGCTAATTTCAAGTGAATTTGGTAAAAAATTCGGTTAAATGGCAAAAATAACACACATCTTGTAATTATTGAACGGCAACGTATAAAAACAGGTAGTAGAATCCTATATAAATAGAACCGAATCGGAAATCAACAGATAGTTTTTCTGATTTGGCATAATTACTTATATATAGATACAAATTCCAGAAACGGTTCATTAAATCATAGAGTTACTTTTTATTTAAAATGCAAATGATAGAAGGGTCTCTCTTATTTATAGTCAAAGGATGAGCAATTAGCGTTTTAATCAACTAACAATTATAGATCACTAAGCTTAGTTTTTGTGATCATTTTTATAAAGTCATCAGGGGTGACAGAATTTCTTATCAATTCATTCCCAACATACTCTCTCCATGCTGGATCTCCTTCTTCAGTAAATGTGTTGTAGCAGTCTCTTAAAACTTTTAAAGCTTTATACGCCCAAGATATCAAATCGTTTCGACTACAGTAGTATATGTTTTCTGCGTAAATACGTCCTGCTTCATCAATGTTTGAAGTGTTAGTAATAAAAACAGTATATATATTGGCATTTTTATGAATAGTTTTGACTTTCTCTCGTATCCACTTTTCATGCCGATTTGCCTGTGAAATATGATCAAGAGGGATTTTATGATCATCTCGGTCATATATCTTATCTTCCGATACAATACAAATATCGTCATTAATGATCCAATATGGATCAGGATCTCCTGTCCCTTTCGGATTTGATGCTTGATATCCCATGATTTCTCCGAGATCTTTATGATACGTTTCAAATACTTCACCTTTAGCATTTGTAAGACCATTTAGAATATCATTGATTTTCTTATCCAATTTTTGAGGCGTAGTATATTTGGACATTATTTTTTCAAGTCTCTCAATTTCCGAAGTGGAATTGCAAGTACCATATTGTGTTTGCACCTAAATATCGCAGACAAGTGATATTTGGAAAGATATACAAGGATATAGGGGTGATACTAAGAAAGCTTTATGAACAAAAGGGTGTAGAGATACATGAAGCAGAAATGTGCAAAGATCATGTACATATGCTTGTGTCCATTCCACCCAAGCTGAGTGTTGTACAGTTTATGGGATATTTGAAAGGCAAAAGTAGCCTGATGATATTTGATAGACACGCAAATTTAAAGTATAAATATGGGAACAGGCATTTTTGGTGCAGAGGATATTATGTTGATACAGTAGGCAGGAATAAAAAAGGTCATTGAAGAATACATAAGGAATCAGCTGCAAGAAGATATAGCTTGTGATCAGATAAGTTTTAACGAATACATAGACCCGTTTACGGGTGACAAAGTAAAACAGGGCAAATAAAGAACAGCCGCTTTAGCGGCTGCCCGTAAAAACAATGCGGTTGGCGGACTTTTCAGTGGGACTTCAGTCGCCCGCCAGTATCAGGCCCTTTTAGGGCCAGTGCAAACCACCCGTTCAACGGGTGGTTTTAATTTGCCTAAAGCTATCGTTTTTTTGTTGTCGTCCAAAAGAGATATGTTAAACGGCTACATAATTACCTATAAGTATTCAATCCTATTTATTGTATTGAAAATAACGTGTTAGTCTAGGATTAATTGAAATGTCAGGATATTTCCCTTTTATGGAATCAATAAGCGGAACTAATTCTGATAAAATGAAAGTATGCATATCGCAAAAGTTCTTATTAGGATATGCTACACTTGTGCCAAGCGAAGCAGTCGCATTACAACCGCCATGGCACATTTCGTAATAATGACAATCAGCTTTACATATATTTCTTCGGTTAATTGCCTTTGATAATAACGAAATATAGTTGTCCGAGTTGAAAGCTTCGTTGAATGAACTAATACCATGGATGTTATTTAAGTAATAGTCATCGAAATAAAAACGGTCACAAGGAAAAATATCACCTTTATAATCAATACAGAGCCATGATCCTAAACAAGAATTAAAAGAACATACACCTGTGTGTCTAGTAGTTATAAGATTAAGGATATCATAAAACGATTGTAGATTGATATTACACTCTGTGTCATGTAACCACAGTTTAAATAATTCCACAAAAGCCTCAGCATAACGCATATATGATAATGATAATTGTTCTTCAGCATTTCCTTGACAAAATAGCGGATTGAATTTAACTGAGACTCCAAGTTCTTTGAAAAAACTATAGTTTTCTTTTAGGAAACCAACATTAATATCTGAAACCACAAGAATACAGCCAATATTTATTCCCGATTCCTTGATTTTTAATATGTTAGATCTAATTAAATCACTATGTCCGCGAGTTTTTTCATTTGTAATGCCATCAAATGATACACCTACTTTTGTGTTGGTTTTCTTTATAAGCTCAATCCATTTGTCGTTGATCAAGGTGGCATTAGTTTGAATTGAAAAAAGAAATCTAGTGTTAAGATTCTGACAATAACTATATGCTTTTTCATAAAAATCCATTGAAGTCATTAACGGCTCTCCGCCGTGCCAAACTATTTGTATTGTTTCATAGTCATAAGCGGCAACATCAATGGTTTTTTTGAAGGTTTCCAATGACATAATTGGCGAGTGACTTAAAGCATCACCGTGAAAACAATAGATGCATTTCATATTACATCTGTTACTAGGCATTATAAGAAGATTAATTTGTTTATTCATTGGTTAGCACCGCATTGATAAAAGACTCTATATGGGCTAAAACTTGAAATTAGTCGTTGGGGTTGTTATCGTGTGAATCGTTATGGTAGGGACCATCGGAGCCACTATTATCGTGGCCATTGTCATGAGCAGAAAAATCGGATGTGGATACCTGAGCGTTGTATACTTCCAGAAGTTCATTTGCAGACATAGTCATAATGAATGCGCCTCCTTGTAACAATATAGTTTTAGCCCATACAGAATCTACTATTATTATACATAATATCGCCCAAAAAGTCAAGAACACATTATAAAATTCTGATCAATTTTTGAGCGAGATTGTTTTATAGCTTTGCATATAGTTAACAAACTCATACCTATAGCAAAAAAATTATACATAAAACAAAAATAATTAGACATGAAAGAGAAAAAAACATATTGACATCTATCTCATGAAAATGTTATACTATAAAATAGCATACTTCTACCGATAGCATATTTCTTATATTACTATTTTTTATGAGGTGAATAATCATGCTAGACTTAATCAACCACTCTGGATATGTATGTGTAAAACGCGATAATGATACTAAGACATCATCTGAGGATCAACAGTTAAGTATTCATCGGTATGCGTATGATTTTTATGATGGCGAATTAGTTATTCATGCATATGAGAGTATCCCGGAAATATATGAAAATCCGCTCATTATAGGTCATGAATATTCTGGCACACCGTATCTCTTTTGTTTACCTTTTGGTTTCGAGAAGCTCTCTGTGTTTCATGCTATTCCGCGAAATTTGAAGGTGCGACCTGATTTTGTAATCAGAGATTATAAGGTAGGGACTCAGTTTACAGAAGCAATAATACGCTTTGATGAATTACAGTATTTCTGTCCTTCTGTAAATGTAGTATCCGAAAATGAGTTGGGCGATATTGTTTTTTTGCGTTCTGGAAGCAAAAAGGTAAAGGAATTCACTGTAAAACTTGATTCTATAGAATGCCAAGTGATGATTAATTTAAGTACAACAGGTACTGTAGGCGCAGCTCATTCACATATGGAGGCTGTTTCTGAAATTAGAATTCTTTTCCCTGCAACAGATAAATTGAAGTTTATTTATCAGGTATATCAATTAGTAGACATGGTATTTTCATTCATTTGCAATAGGAAAAACATTGCCTTTTATTCAATGAGATTAAACGGAATTTGCAAAGGGAAAAAACTCGCCGATCACAAATTAATTGAATGCGATAATTGGGTATCATGCGATGCGTTCTTTTTTGATAAATATCGTGAAGCGCCAGAAAGTCAAGATATAATTTCAAAGACATGGAATGCAAGATATTTAATAAACCGTATAGATAAACTTTTTCAAATGGTTGCTAGTGATTTGGATGGGGATACAGAAACTGGCGGTCTTATTTCCATCTCTAGTATTCACCCATCTGTTAAGCGCAGAAATCTAATTGATCTTCAACAAAGTTTGCAGATTACAGGTGCATTTGAATTCTATGTAAGAACATATTTGCCGCCTATGGCTACCGAAAAGGCTCATCACAAAAAAATGAAAGCAGTATTTGAGGAGCTTATCAAGGATGAAAAATCTTCTGCAGCACTTAAAAAACTTGCCAAAAGTATGGCCAAGCATATTGTAACCGAACCAGCACTCGAGGATAAAATATGGAAAGCTTACAAAGGATACGGCACATGGTCACCTTTGAAAGCATGTATTTCTGAAAAATGGTTTAGTGAAAAAGAAATAAGAGAACTAGGTCATGAAGTAAACGAATGGCGAAATGAACTTGCTCATTCAAAAAGATCATATGAGCCAAATATTAACACGATCAGAGCGGTTCGACTTGTTGAACATTTAAACTATGCAATAGTCCTTAGACAACTTGGATATGAGGATGAAGAGATCCAGCTTATTCTTGATGAAATTTTGGTCCGGACAGATAAGCCTCAAAATCCAGATGATCAGTCTACAGAAACAAGTCAGTCTACAGAAACAAGTGAGAATAATAAAACTAATGAATGAGTAAATCCTCGGTGAAATGGTTTTCATCGGGGGTTACTGTTTACAACGATGATGCTATTCACAATTCTTGGATATTCACGTTATCACTTTTGAAAATTCCTCTTGAATTGCTTATAATTGAACTGTGTGGGCGTTCGATCCAGTACGGCGAAGTCAATCCTGCTGAACAGATTATTCTCCTTGAACCCGTTATAGTCCAGCTCGTTTAGTGCCCTGCGGAACAGGTCGGAGATCACACTTGCATCGTTCCCGTAGGCACCACAGCCCCATGCTCCGAGGATGAGGTGTCTGTATCCGAAAAAAGCCGCTGCTTTCAGCATCCCGAAAATGCGGTTATAGACAAGCTGCCTGTATTCGGCTTCGATCATGCCTTCCTTGCCGCCGGATATCTTCGGAGCAGCGCAAGTGAGTACGGATACAACAACAGTATCGTCCAGCAGCACACCGTTTTCCTCCTTGATGATCTCCACGTTCGGTGTGAGCATTAGAGCATCTGAACCCATAAAAGAGTGTAGGCTCTTGTTAAATTTGTAGTATCTGCTGGCTGTCTTGCTCTCAAGCGACAATAAAAGCGAGCTTTTTCTGCAAAGATCCTCTTCCTGCGCTCTTGCACCTCTGCGGACACCGCCGCCCGGATGAACAGGACTTGCAAGATTCAGTACAAGGACTTTCATTATGCCCTCGGCTACACGCTTTCTGGCAAGCGCATAGGAGTCAATATTCTCGCAACTGTGGATGCAGCCATCGCTTTCAACAGCAGCCGGTTTGAAATCCTTGTTGCTGCAAATCGCTTTCACATCGTCAGGAAGATATACCTGTATCTCTTCCCTCTCCCCGGCGGTGAGTTTCAGCAGAATTTTCCTGCCGCCTTTCTCATAGAAGCCTTGTTTCAGTATCTGCATTGTATCTTCAAACATCTGAATGTCCGGAGTTCTGTCTCTCATAAATAAACCTCATTCTATCAGCATTTCTACGTCATGCATAAGGAAATGCAGCTTGTCGATTCTCTTGTTTATATGCCAATGGCCGAGATACCAGGCTTTGTAGTCCAGCATCTCTTCTATCGTGTCCAGCCAATGCTCCGTGCTGTTGTCTACGGTAGACTGGTCTATTCCCGGCAGAAAGCACTCCGTCGGAACATATTTATACGGGCAGGTGTGCGAAAACACGATATCCACAGGATGTGTCCGGCACTGCTGCTCAACATATTCCTTGATCGTAGGAGTCGGCTGCTCGTCCGGCCACCAATTGTATCCCATGCGGAGGCGGTAAAACTTGTCCACGCTGTAAGCGCCGCCGATCACAATGCACTGCTTGCCCTCTATATCGAAAATGTCGCCGTCTATCGGGAACAGGATATTCGGGAAGTCCTCCTCGTACAGCACACGTCCGCCGTGCCACTCTTTTTCCTGATAGGAGCAGATATTCTGCGGTCTGTTCTCGTGGTTGCCGTGTATGCAGAAAAACGTGGACTTCATATCGCACAGCTCCTGCTTCAGCAGGCGATCACGCATCTTACCGGTATAATTGACTCCTACATCTCCGAGCAGAACGATAATATCTTCTTCTGTTGGCTGAAACCTGACGAACAGATCATATAACGGATCTGCCGAACCGTGTATATCTCCTGTGATATAAACCATATCTTCACCTTCTTCAAAAATCAGTCATCCTATTTATAGTATAGCACAGAAACCGCGTAAATTCAAGGTGTGTGGGCATTTTCTGCTGGTATGATTCCTGATTATCCCATATAATCGAGAATCATATCAGCATTTCTTTTAGGGGAGTGCCAATTCATTGAATCTACGAAGTTTTTTTGTTGAATCCCATACCTGCTTTCAATTATCCTTTCTACCATCTTTTCTACCAAGTGCCCTCGCTATTGTCTCTGCCGAGCTGACCTTTGCATTGTATTCCAGATGGCTGTAAAGATTTGCTGTATTGGATCTGAATATATATGGTTCACTTTATGCAAGTTATATCTATACCGATGCCATTTCAAAACAGCTCAATTTTAAGAAACGTTTAAGAAAAGACATATTGTAAATCTCCTATATTGGTAATATAATTGAATAGTGAAAAAATAGATTTTCGTAATTTATGCATCAGAAATGACGTTTACAGAACAAATAGGATGCAAATATGTAAGTCATAGCTATTTATAATAATCATTGTATAATATAAATGCATCATTAAGTAAGATTAACCTACTTAATGATGCACTATGCAATAATGTATTAAAATCTCTAATTTGTTGTTATTGTTTCTATTACAAGTATCTTCCGGTTTCCTCGTCCCAAATACCGGATACATTGTACTGTTCGGTGCTAAACCAATTATTATTCTCTGCTGTCAAATATACAGTGATATGATCTCCCTTATCATTTGCAGGCTTATATCTTGGTTTATCACCTTGTTTGATACTATACTCCTCGCTGGCACTACTTCCGTTTTTATTCTCAATCCAGAAATTAGTGAAAGAACCTTTACCTTCTCCTGATTTTACTAACTGAACTTTCCAACTATTAGTGTTTTCACGTGTGTCTCTAAACCTTCCTGTTTTTTCTTGAGCATTATCCACACTACCCTGAATTCTAAAAGAATAATCAATATCGTTATCCTGATATGCAGCAATTGCAGATGTTGACAGTAAAGCAGCTGATACTGCCAGACACATTCCGAAACTAACTAATTTTTTCTTTGCGTTTTTCTCCATTTTAAAACCTCCATATATTTAATACATTATTACTAACAAGAAAATTTGCCTTCGGTCACCTTTATGACCTTATCAGCCAAAAGAGATATGTCCTCTTTATTGTGGCTTGCTATTAATATGATTTTTCCAATGTCTCTAAGATTTGTCAAAAGTTTTCTGATAAGTTCTACACCCTCATCATCAAGTGCATTGGTCGGTTCATCAAGCAAAAGAATATCAGGATTTTCAAAAATAGCTTGAGCAATGCTGAGTCGCTGTTTCATTCCTAAAGAAAATGATTTTACCTTTTTATCATTTTTAGGATCTAAGCCGACATTGATAAGAGCATTTACTATCATTTCATCACTTGCTGTATTTTTGATATTTGAAAGAATTTTAAGATTGTCGTAAGCTGTCATTGATGGCAGAAGTTCTGTATTCTCAATTATCACGCCACAACTTTCGGGAAAAGATATATCCTTATGCAGTTGTTTTCCATTAATTATTACAGATCCTTCATCAGCAAAAATAAGACCGCTTATAAGTCTTAAAAGCATAGTTTTTCCCGAACCGTTTTTTCCTACGAGCCCATAAATCTGTCCTCCTTCAAAGTTTAGATTTACATTATCAAGTATTGTTTTACCCTTAAGCTTTTTCGTAACATTTTCTATCACTATGGTTGACATTTCTTTTCCTCCTCTAAAAAATATCCTTTTTATTTATTGCCCTTTTACATATTGTCCCCAGAAGCAGTATTGGAGCAACCATTACAAAAAACATAGTATAAAAACTAAGCCCCTCTTCATGCATTATCTCCGTTCTGTTTTTCATCGGATAGTTTGTTATAATCAGCATAGATATAAATTCTTTATCATTTTCAAGCATTATTCCACTTGTCACTACAGTAATAATATAGTATATCATACATATCAAAACAGCTGCAAAAGAACCCATGCAAAGCTCAGAATATATCTGTATAAGACTTAATATAATAAACGAAAGAATACTGAATAATATATATATCATTATGTCGCTGATTTGTAAATCAAATACATACTTGTTTCGCAACATTAGTACCAGCATATAGATAATGATTCTTAACAAGCACATGATTCCCACTATGATAAATGATTTTAAAATAATCTTGCGCAGCAGTGAATTTCTGTTTTTATACCTCATAAGCTGATACTTGCCAATTCCAAACAGAAAACCTTCCGTTTGTCCAAAATTTGAAAAAACAATCAATGCGGCAAAGAAAAAATCAGAAGACAAAAGTGTGATATGATTTTTTACATCAACACCGTTAATAAGTCCTAACAGTCCTTTTTCAGGAAGAGCTGATTGCATTATATAAGATGATAGGAACAATATAAGAATAAACCAAATTGATCTTTTCATCTACAAAACATCTCTTTCCTGTGCGTTATATCTTGATAAGAATACTATTACAGCTATTACCGGCATAAGCAGAATTACTGAACGCAGCATTTCTGAAATGCTTTTATATTCATTATAATACCCTGAATAGATAAGTGTAAATTTGATAGGTGTTGAAAACTTTAGTATCCTATACGCAAACATAAGTAACGCATTTATACAGAATAAGAATACACAGCTTATAACTCCACTTAGAGTATTATAATATATAAACAAATATATCTGAGAAGTTAAAATGAAATAGAGAATATTTGCAAAAAGCTGCAATACGGTTACACTGTAAAAATCAATGCTATAAAGCCTGTCGACACCGAATTCTTTTGTCATAAAAACTATATGCGGCAATAAGAATATAATACAGAATATCAATGAAGCTACTGCAGATCTGATAATATTTATACGCACGATATTTCCTCTTGACAGCCTTATTAATGACTGTTCATTCATTTTAATAATCATACCGTTAAGAATAAAAGCAAAGAAAAGCGTATAGAATGTCGATGTATGAATGTATGTCATATAGTTTTGTGTGTTTACTGTAAAATCATAGATGCTGTAAAAGCTGTTATTCTCATTTCTGCCAGTGATTATAAAACGATAGATCATACAAAAACACAGAAACAATCCATACTCAATAGCCGCTCTTTTTTTATATTTCATCTTTTCTTATCCTCATACAATATGCAGTAATACAAAAGACTAAGGTAACACCTATCAATATTGCGAGCCCTGAAAGGCAATATTTGATTCCGTATTCTGTATATGGCTGAACGGTATTTGATATTCCGTACGGAATAAGTATCTGTATAAACCATACTATAAAAACAGCAGGATATGCTTTAAAATGATTCTTAAAAATAATAGAACAGCATAATCCAAGTATGCTTGACAGAGAACATATAATACAAGCAGAAAGGGAATAAAACATATAATATAAATATGGATGATTAAAACCGAAGATAAACCAGTTATCCATCGTCTCATAAAAGTCCTCCAGCCCGCCAAACATACTACCGTTATGAAAGAGAATTATACACATCATCAAGTTTATTATTAAAGAACCCAATAAAAGTATCGCCGGCAGTAAGGCTGCAATTATGAATTTTGTCTTATAATAATCTATTCTTCCCACTCTTGAAGTAAGACACTTTAAATATCCTGATTTCACATCATCGGTATAGCTGTCAGCGTATAGCATCATAGAATAGATTGGCAATATCCAGAAAAAGAGTATCTGCATAACATGCCCCATACATGAACCGGATAAAAAAGCAGTATAAACTGGGTGTTTAAGATGATATGCCCCCAAGTCACCATAAACAATAACATCAAAGTATATGTGCTGTAAAAAATCTACAATCGGAAATGCAAGTATAATTAGTAAAGCTACCATTTCTTTTTTTGTTTTCATAATTCTGTTAAGCTCGCTTTTTACCATAGTACATAAATCCTTTCAAAAAATAAAGAGTTTAGATAAGTTTCTAAACTCTTTATATCACATATAAGATTATAAATCAATACATTTACGATTATCGGTACATTTTTAACGATTAACGGACATCTTTTGATCATCTACAAAAATACCGGGTATTACAACATCAGATATAAATTCCTTTTCATTAAAGAAGAATTCATAGATTCCGTTATATCTTTTTAAACTTGATTTTATATTACTAATACCATAACCATGTGCTAATCCTTGTTTTGAAGATATAAGTTTTCCATTTTTATCAAGTGGCGTATCATTATATGTATTTGAAACACTTATATACAAATTCTGACCAAGTGCTTTGATGTTGATATTAACTTTCTTATCTGCACACTTATCAGCGGCCTCAAATGCATTGCTAAACAGATTTGAAAAAATAGCACACTGGTCAAACTGTGTCATTTTCATATCTCCGGGAAAAACTCCAATAACACTAATGGCCACATCAGGGTGTTGCAAGCATATCTCACTCAAAATAATATCAACCAGCTCATTTGAAGTGGAAAATGGCTTACTGAGCTTTGATGATCTATTAACAAGTTCTGTAAGATAACGCCCTAATTCATCATATTTTTCCTCTTTAAAAAGAGTGTCTATACAGAATAAATGGTTTTTTATATCATGTCTAAAACGCTTGCTGTCCTCCTCTTTTTGCAAAAGCATTGTATAATATTTTTTTTGAGACTCGATAAGCTGCTGTGCAATTTGTGCGTTTGTTTCGAGTTGCTCGTTATGTCGTTTAAGCAAAAGCATCAAAAGAGATAACATGACTATACTGCCAATACCAAAGCCAAGAAAGCTGAAATCTTCAACCGAGTAATAACTTGTACCATAAGTATTAAGCTCTATATATGAATGACTGATATATACAAATATAGCCAAGAGCAATGCGGGCAGCAAAAACCTTAAGTACCCATACATATTAGGGTGATATTTATTATAAAGCTTTTTAAGTAAAACACAAAGAATTATCACTATTAAGGGCACAAGCTTTACCAGCAAATCAGACAAATAGCTGTGTGTGCTCACATTGCCCTGTAAAATGAATAGATCAGATGCCATATTTAGCATATATAAAAACATAAAAGCTATTATAATATTTATCCTGTTTTTCTTATTATCTGCCAATAGACAATATGCCACTGTAGAAAGAAGACCGATTGCTGCATAAAACTTTGTGAATGTGCCGAGAATTACCGAAAGTGTTGCAAAAGCAATGAATAGAATGGCTACTTTTTTATGTTGTCTTCTTATTTTAATTTCCAGTAAAAAACTTCCTATTGTTATAATTTTTACAAGTTCAAAGAAGAATAACAATAGACTATATATAATGCTTTCCATATTATCACCTAAATATACTTTGAATTACGTTTCACATATTCATAAAACTCTTTTCTGAAGCGTGCGATATTCCTTCTTGAAACAGGTACAGAGTCCTTCATATTATGAAGATAAACGCAGCCATTCTCAATATTGATAACATGTGCCATTGAAACGGCATATGATTTATGTACCTGAAAGAAATGTTCAGATCCAAGTCTTGTAAGCCAATATTTAAGTGATCGGCTGCTTTCTATCACTTCATCTGTTGTATAAAGAAACGCTCCGTCGCCAAATGCTTCGATACATACAAGGTCTCTGAGCCCAATAAGCCTTGTGTGACCCTTTTCCTCAATAATGATTTTTTCGTAATTAAGTATTTCCTTTTCTGATTGAGAGATTGCCTCAGCAAGCTCAGTCTTGTCCACAGGCTTTTTTAAGAATCTAAAAGCCTTTACCTTAAAAGCTTCTGGCATAAACTCTGAATGGCTTGTAAGAAAGATAATATACACTCTGTCCCCCATTTTTCTAAGCTCGTCAGCAACTGCCATTCCATTAATGCCGGGCATCTCTATATCAAGCAATATAATATCATATTTCTTTTTAGATTCAAGTAGCTTTTCACCAGATAAGTAGGTATCTATTTTTGCATCCGGTCTAATTTCAGTAACAAGGCTTATTATTCTATCACATATTATTTTTTCATCATCACATACTGCGATATTAACATACATTTTTTTCACCCTATAGTATTATATCACAATAAAAGGAAAATCTCAATACCGATAATCTTTTTTTATATACCTATAGTTTTGGATTAATGGTGGTCTTTGTAAGAACTCCATTAATGTTGACGAGAATAATCGTTCACTTTTCTGCCTCTTCAATAAGCTCTGTTCTCAGGAGCTGAAGTCTTTTGTAGTAGATGCAGACATTAATGTCATTTTGTCCGCACCATTCCTCGGTACTCTTTCCGCTTGTCTGGCATTATTAAACCACATCAGCTCACTCTTGGTGTCGCAAATGTGTTTTGATCTCTTCTATCCGTTCTATGATTATCATCTCCTCAGGTTGTTGATTTTCCGTCGGAGTTATTATATCATATTCTGATTTTTTGGATAGGGTGGGGAGTGGTTGGCGGTTACGTTATAATAATGTAAAGCTCGATACTATAGGTTTTGGTAATGATAAAAAAGGTTCAGCAACTATAAATGGTCGCTGAACCTTTGCTTTTTTATCGAATATGGCTGCGATTGGTGGGGTGTGTCATTTTGGGGTGTTTACAGTGTTGAATATCTTTTTCTGACAAAACTGAGATTTTTGAACTTGCTTTGATTGTTTCAACTACTTCTTCGTATGATATAGTAATCATCCTTTCGATATTGACCATAGATTGTTTTGATTATTTTTTATGCTTAAATGCCCGTAAAGATATCAGTTTAATTCTATCCTTTTTTTATACTACTGTCAATACGAAATTCGTATTTGGTAGTTCTCTGTTCGAAATTTGCAATTACAGCCCAAAGCAACGAATTCCTTTGCTGCTTAAGCTTTTTATTCACTACTTCTCTCAATCCTTGTCACAAAATCTTTATAGTTTGAATCTATTATTTTATTCGATAAATCTATTAAATCTTTAGCTGCTGCATCTTGATATTCTGTTCTATAGCAAATCTCGCTGTTATAATACAGCTCTATATACTTAATAATCCAATTGACCAGTTTTTTGTTTATTGCAATTCTTTCATCTAGAGGAATATCTTTCTTTTTTTTCAGTAAGTAGTTACGATATTTCTCTATATAACCAATATGTCTAAAAATCAATCTGGATTCGTAGCTTTGCTTAGGTCCAACATTATTATCCCATCCAACAGAATGATAATTGAAGAATGTGTTATTTATATATTCGTCTTTTGATAAATGGTACTTCTTTTCGACACTATCAGCAAATTTTACAGAATTATAGCAACAGTCTTTTACATCCTTAAATACCCAACTAATTTTCTTTTCAAACCTATATATTGTTTCTCCATTCCCATCTCTAATCAGTTCCTCACTACTGCTCGAGAATAATGGCTGATATTTACTCTGAACCGATGTTCCCACCCCCAATTCATGTCTGCTGAGCATAAATTCAAAATGAGGTACAACGAATTCCATATATGCTTGCCCTGCAGTACATATTATTAGTTCAGTATAATGATTTGTTTCTTCATCACCATTATTAAATATGTCTGCTTGCTTTTTTAACTCATCCAGACTTGACGGCGTTATCAAATCAAATAAGAGGAGTCTACGCCAAGCATTGTTTCTTGCAACCTCACATAAATTCCATATTTGTGTACATATCATATTTGGTTTATAACCTATAGGTACAAGCAAAGAAAAAAGATCATATAAAGAACATCTATCGCCCTTTTCACGAATTATTGTAAGTATAATTCGTGAAAGACTAATTGTGCCATCTTTTCTGCAAGGACTAAGAGCAAGTGTATCTGTATATGTTCTTTCGTTTTTCAGCACACACAAAATCATATAAAGATAATAACCTATAGCGCCCTCTATAGCGTCTCTGTTGTCAGCTCTTGCAGAGTATAGTTTAATCATTTCTTTTATTTGACTACTATGAATCGTTTTTAATATGTCACAAATTTTTTCAACACAGGTACGATAACTGCCGTTGAAGAGTCTCATAAAATTATAATTATGATATGCAATTTCCACCAACTTTGAAATTAGTGTTAGTTCCTCTGCAATATTTGATTTTGGTGACTCCAAACTTAAATAGTACTCGATTCTATGATTAATTATATCCTTGTGTTCATAGTAGTGTTCGGGGAATCTTATACTCATCCAGCCATCGATTCTCTCCCAGTCAGGCTCGATAATCTCATATTTTTTTATGGTTGCCACTCTTGTTGTAAAGAACATTGTGAGTTTTGTTCTTCTTAATACATCCGAAACTTTTTTTTCATTATATACACCATCATTTTCAAGGTTCCATCCAAAAAAATAGTTACAATTATTTTCAAATTCTCTAATTGATTTCAAAAGAAGATGCTCTTCTGATAAATCACTTAATGAATCTGCATTATCAATAACAAGTATCATCGAACTTTCGTTATTATTTTCAAATCTATCAAACAACAATAGGATAAACTCCAAAAACAACAAAAAAGAAACAAAATCTTTGCCCACAATAGACTTGCAATCTTCCGAGATATAGTTTTTTTCAAAGTTTATCAAAAAAGCACATAAAGAGTTTTCGGTATAGTTATTGCCGCCAATAATCATAGATAGCTTATTTGAAAAATCATATAGAACTGGAATTTGGTTGCTAAACCTATAAGTATTAAAAAGCGTATTATTAACTATGTTTTCAAAATAATCAATTAAGCCGAAAGTGTTTTTGACCTTATAAATTAACCTTGCTACTCTTTTTATAAACGGTTCGGCGGCTTTGGTACAGCCTTCATAATCTATAACATCATATACACCTATAGAATCTTTTAACGTCCAAAGAAAATGATGTATGAACGTTGTTTTTCCACAACCACCATATCCTGATATATGTATCATACTCACCTTACTAAATTCGTTTTGAAGATCTTCTTTTGCTGCATTTATTTTATTATCGAACAGGTCGTTTTCAGCCTTGTGTTCAGATTTTGAGGATCTTTCAGTATAAAGAAATCTAAAGAATTTTTCTTTAGTAAGATTATTATCAAACCTAATTCGATTTTCTTTTGTATATGGAGTTGCTTTTAATAAATATACACATTCATTAGAACTAATATTATTATAGAATTTTTTCATTTCACACCTCACACATCTCGCAGATTATATTGTTAAATACACCGCATGAATTTGACATGGCATAAGCTTGCAGACTGTCTTTAATAGTTTTACTATATAAGAGGTTATTTGGTATTATTTCATTTTTACATTCACCCCAGTCACAAATGCTTTTTATAATAATCCACTTATTGTATTCCTTGGTTTGTACAATATTTGACGTCAAAATGCCTCCACCTTCCATTTCTCCTCCAAGCAGTTTATGACTATTTAATCCACTTAGAGCAAGTATTGTGTTTTTTACCTTCCAATTACTTATTAGACTATTGGCTGATATAAAATCACCAAATTCACACACAGCAGTTGATGGAGACTGTGTTTCGCTTAATATGCTGGTTGATTTTATTGATATTAGTTTAGATTTTAGAATCCTTATGAGAGGATAAGATGAATTTCCTGAAAGAATAGATTTTAATTCCAAAACTATATCATCTTTTTCAGAATCACGAAAATTAATTCTAATCAAATCTGTTTTTTCGGAAAGAAAAACTGAACCTATTGTATGTCGGGATATATTAAAGCCATAACATATTCCCAAAGAACATATACAGGTTGGAATAAATATGTTACAAGTATCATCTATCACCTGCTTAGTGGGTTCTTCTCCTGTTTCGATGGTGTGTACATGCACTATACTTATTTCATCTGTTTCGTGAAATATATTATACGCATTATTATTTACAACATACGTTTTTAATGGCCCATTATTCTTTTCAGATAACCATCGAAGAAATATTCCTCTTTCAATTGGATTAGAAGTAATAACTAATATTCTCTTATAATGCAATTTTTTTCTAAATAATTCTTTTTTTATTCCTTCAGGGTTACATATATACTTATTTTGATTGTTTTTGAATTCATCATAATAATGCAAAGCCTTATCACATATGTTTTTATTATTATTATAAAAATTTAGGATGTTTTCTCTTGCCGATTCTATCTGAAGATTAATCTTTTGTGATTCCAGACCGTATTTATATTTTTCTTCTGTGAACTGTTTATCTTTGGTAAACATATGCACCTCTTCCCTTCATATATTCATTTACAAAGCTTCAATTCCATCATAATAATAAACCATTAAAAATTAAATGTCAATATGGTTTTCGTATTTGGTAGGTCTCTGTTCGTAATTTGCATTTTTGGTCGAAAAAAGAGCAGCCCGTTAATTAAAACGAACTGCTCCAATTCAATTAAAACAATTATTAAAAGCAAGAACTCCTGCGATTCTTAACTGCACTTACTATACCGCAAACGATAAGAACCAAACCTGTCAGCCCAAGTGCTCCGAAAATACAGTAGACTATCATTTGGGTAGATTCCGCAGGCATACAATAAATCTCATCAGGCTTTTCGGGAACGACTAACCCTGTAAATTTTTCGCCCACATAAGTCGATTGATTTCTTATGGTGCTTGCTGTTACCTGATTGCCCGATTCATCAGTATAAACCGCCTCGACGGTTTGCCTTCCTTTTCGCCCTTGTGTCACGGAAGTAACAACGCACTCAACCTCTTTGCCGTTTTCTTTATAGTTCTGTACTTTAGTTACATTCTTATAGGCTATAAATCCAACTACAAGTATCAGAATTGTGCCTATTGTTATGTACAGTTTTGCGTTTGATTTGTTGTTCATTAAAAACATCCTCTGTTATTATAGTAATTAAGCAGCGGATTTCTCCGCTGCTTTGAATACAATTCACTAAGATTCGATTCTAAGTATGCGAATTTGATATTGATCTCCTTCAATTAAATCTGAATCCATAACAAAATTATTCTTTCGATCAATGATAATAAATTGATATTTTTCCTTTTTATATTCATCAAACAAAAACATATCTAAATCGAGTATCTCTATTTCAATCCACCATTTACTTCCATCATAAGAAGATAAGAGCCAATAAATATGATCTCCATTTTTATTATAAATGTTTTTTATCTCTGATATTAATGAATAAACATCTTTTACACTTTTATAGACTGGAAAACCATATGACAGAATGCGCTTGATAGCTTGCGAATATGGAAGAAGCACTAATTTGTTATCATCATAATAAAATACGTTTATTACTCTAATGCTGTCATATGAAGTTAGTTTTTTTAATATTCTTCTTTTAATTATTTCCTTATATCTAGGATCTCTATACATATTAATATTATTCATAATAACACCTTATTTTTTATAATATATATGATGATCATTTGTCTTTGGATTATACACTTTCTGATATCTTTCTTTTTTAAAATCGTAAGTTAGCAACCTGTCTTTATCTTTAGGTTCTCCGACATGAAAATGATTAGTCTGTTGATCATTAATGTGTTCAACAATAACCCGCTTTCCTTTAGACGTATCATACTCATAATATCTTCCAAAACTTCCCGAAGCGGAATTGTATTCATAATTTGATAGATTTAACCCTTTTTTGTTAATATCACCACCTACTTGCCATTGTCTTGAGGGTTGCTGACTATGAGGAACTCCTGCAATATCTTTAGCTTCATTCATTGCTTCTTTCCTATTCTTATCAATAGAATTGTTTTTAGTCTCGCACGGTTTACCATTGTGAACAAGAATTCCGCTTGAACCAACAAAGTAAGTGTGGAAATCCTCAACCTCAAAATTATATACAAATATCGGTTCTTCGAGGATTTCGTGTTCAATCCACTCAACAGTTACTAATTCGCCGTTTGAAAGTACAAGTACATCACCTGCGCGCAATGCTCTTGCAGTTGTCCAGCCAAACTTGTAAACATAGAAAGGATGAGTTCCTGTGGCAACAATTTCTTCACCATTAACGTGGATATGGAAGAATTCATTGGTTTCACTAACAGAAGTTGCATAAACTTTTTTATATGCTATCTCTCCAGTTATCTCGTTTTCAGAAAGAACCTCATCGCCAACTTCAATTTCTTCAATTGGCTTGAAGCCGTCTGCCGTTGTAACAAGAGTTCCTTCAACAAAGCAATACGAAGTTCCGAAATCCTTCGCAGAGCCCCACATTGAAACACCGGACATCGTGACAGTAAACAGGTCGCTCTTTATTTCTTCCCAAGAATGTTCTCCGTCACCAAATAGGTATTTGTCTGCTATATTACCTAAAGTATAGGAATTCAGCATCAGGTTACCTGCTGCTCCGGCCTTATGGAACGCTGAAACAAGTTTGCAGGATTTTCCTGCCTTTGAGAAAGCACCTATTGCATCGCCAACACCCGGCAGCATTGATACAAAACTTGATGCAGCATTAAACCAGTCACCCTCGGAAGCGTACCATGCACAGTTGATCCCATCAAAGACAAAACCGATGCCGGGTATCATTCCAAGAACATCAAGTACATCATGTCCGGTTATATTATTAAGCCAGTTAAGCAACGGACTAAGTCCGAATGGATCATTAATGCTTATCGGATTGCCGTTTACATAAACGTATCTGTTGAGCGTGGGGCTGTCGGTAATACTTCCCGTTAAAACGTCCTGATTGATAAAACGCTTGATCTCGGGGTTATAATACCTCGCCCTCATGTAGTACAGACCGTTGTTGTCAGTAACAACACCAAGCTGTCCATTGTACAGGAATATTATACCACATTCACTGCCGGAAAGCAACTCACCGTATGGCCCATAGTCGTAAGATTCTACTATTTCACCATTTTTATTAGTTATTGCTTGTGTATTTCCTATATTATTGAAGTGGTATGTTAGATATTCACTACCATTTTCCTGAGCTATAAGCCCTGCGCCGTACACAAAATAGGTAGTATCATCGCCATTTGTCATCAGCAGGATTCTGCTCAGAGCATTACTGCTGCTATCAACAACATAGCTTGTTTTAACATCATTCTCAGTCTGCGAGATTCTGTTGTTTTCAGCGTCGTATTCGTAGCTTATACCGCCAGCCGAAACAAGTCTGTTGCGGCAGTCATAAACGAATGTGACCATCTCGCCGTTAAGCGGTCCGTAGGTCATGTTGCCGTCAGCGTCATACTCAACTGTCTCGCCATTGTACTCTATAAGCTGATTTGCGGCGTTGTACTTCATCTCAGCACTTGTCAGCCCGTCAATAGAAGTACCGTCCGACATTGTAACTTCAGTCACATTATCCGATTCATCATATGAATAAACCGTCTGATTAATGACATCATCGCCATTCTTGTCAACAATAGTTACAAGCCTTCCAACAGCATCATATGTCCTTTCTTCAATGCTGCCCTCAGGTCTGGTCGTCTTGACAATCCTGCCGTTTCCGTCATATTCATACGAAGTAACTCTGTTTTCCCAGTCGGTAACACTCTTAAGCTTTCCTGTCTTGTAGTAGGTATAGCGAACTATCCTGCCGCCCGGGTAAGTTATGGCAACAAGGTTGCCGATCTGGTCGTAAGAATACTCAATAGTGTTTCCTCTGAAATCGGTGTACTTGGTAACATGATCCATGCAGTCATATTCCCTTGTTATAGTACCGTTTTCATCGGTGACCGTAAGTACATTTCCGTTCCCATCGTATGTGTAAGAAACCGTGCCAAGCTCATCGGTAAAGCTCTTTATCCAGCCGTTTTTGTAGTATTCATATGTGGTCTCCTGACCTCTTGCATTTTTCTGAGATGCAAGCTCGCCTACATCGTTGTAGGTATAGGTCTTCTTGCTTCCAATGGCGTTCTCCGACCCGGTGATCCTGCCCATGCTGTCATAGGAATACTTATTAACACCACCGTTAGGATCGGCAACGGTAGCAATATTACCGAGTCTGTCATAGGTATAGCTCGAAGTGCCATTTTCTGCGTCTGTTGATGTGCTTACACGACCGAGATTGTCAAAGGTATTGGTTGTCTGTTCTTCTCTTGTAGTATTGAGGTTCTCAATAGTCTTTACAAGATTGCCAACACTGTCATAAGAGTACTCAGTATCAACGTCAATAGCGCTGGTCGTCAGAACAAGAGCATTCACCTCATCATACTGATTGGTAACTACATTACCCTCTGCATCTGTAAGCTTTATAACGTTACCATTCTCATCATACTCAGTATATACGGTATAGCCTTCTTCATTGGTGTATTCGGTCACCCGTCCGGCAGCGTCGTATGCATAGAATACCGAAATATCCTCTCCGCCGTCCTCTCCTGCAAGCAGAGTAGTCTGAGTTATCATTCCCTCCTTGTTGTAAACAATCTTAATGCTCTGACCATTTGGAAGAGTTTTCTTCGTGCAGAGTCCGTTAAAATCATATTCATCATAGGTCGTAACATTACCGTTAGCATCGGTCGAGCTTGTCATTCTTCCATACTTATCATAAGTATAGGAAGTGCTGTTGCCCTCCGCATCTGTTGTTTTGAGTAGATTGTTATTTGCATCGTACTCACAGGTAACAGAATTGCCGTTGGCGTCTGTAGTCTTAATGAGCCGCCACTGTTTATCATAGGTATAGCTCTCGCTTGTTCCGTCAGCAAATGTTACTTTTTTAGTTTTTCCATTCGGATAATAAGAATAGCTTTCGGTATATTTACTATCTCCGTCAACTATTGTTTTCGATACAACATGGTTTGCTGCGTCATATGAGTAAGTCGTCACCTCTCCGTTCTCATTTGTAGTTAAAACAACATTGCCAACCTTGTCATATTCATTTACTATAGTAGTTCCATCCGTATTAGTCTGACGTACAAGCCTGCCCTCATTGTCATAAGCATAGGAAATCGTACCCTTTGCGTTAGTTGCACTTATAAGCCAATTATTAGCATCGTAGACGTAAGTTGTCGTATTACCTCTTGAGTCGGTAACGGAAGTTTTGTTGCCCATTGCATCATAGGTATAGCTTTCAGTGCCGTCCTCGTTAGTAATACTTACAAGTCTGTTTAGCAGATCATAATTATATACAGTCTGATGCCCTTCTCTGTCGGTCACCGAACGCAAATTGCCGTACTCATCGTAGGTATTGTATGAGGTATTATTCTCATAATCATTGACAGCAGTTATCCTGCCGTCGGTATACTCATACGTTCTAACTCCAAGCCCCTCTATCGCCTCGGACAGTATCTGTCCGTTCTGATTGTAGGTAAAGCTCTTTTTAGCCGATGTGTACTCCGTCTGAGTGAGCAGAAGATTTTTCACGTTGTATGTAAATACATTTTCATCACCTGTAGGTGAAGTAACAGTAAGAATGTTTCCTCTGTCATCATAGGTCATAGTGGTTACATTGCCGCTTGCATCCTTGGTCTTTATAAGATTGTTATTATCGTCATAGGTATAAACTGTCCTATAACCGTCAGCAGTTGTCTCATCCAACAAATTGCCCTTAAGATCATAAGAATACTTGACTGTGTTCCCGTTCTGATCTGTTACTGCTATAAGATGTCCTATACCATCAGAAACGTATTTTACAGTGTTGCCGTTCCTGTCAGTACCGTCAACGATAAACTCGTTATTTTCGCTTTCGGAATAACCGAAATATGAAAGAGGAGTATTCGGATCGGCATCGTCCTGTGCAATTACTCTACCTTCATCATCATAAGTATTTGTTACATATGGATCTGATCCGTCAATTGCAGCTGTTATTAACCTATCATTTTCATCATAGGTATATACAACCTTTTCACCAAGAGGATTGGTAACTGAGGTCAGCAGATCGTTTTCATAGGTAAGAGTAGTTATTCTGCCATTTCCATCGCCTATAGAGGTAAGCAGACCGCCGCTGTTATAGTTAAGTACCAGCTTCGCACCGGAATTATCCTCGGTTATTGTTGTAGTATTTCCTACATGGGTAAGGGTGGTGGACTTGCCATTCGCCTGAATTATTTTTATTAGCTTACCCTCGCTGTCAAACATATACTGCTGACCGCCGGGAATTTCAAGGGTGTAGATGTTGTTTTCATCTCTGCTCATATAATAATCGGACATACCGCTGTTAATGCAAACGTAATTCTTCTCGCCGGTATCGTTTGGCTTGTGAACGACAATTCTGTTATTATCGATTTCCCCGTTTACATTTCTCAAAGCGCTTTGTTCATCAATAAAGCTTGAATATGATGTGGGATTCCAATGAACATTGATAACAGTATCCTCCACATCAAGATATGCTTCAAAATCATGTGACCAACCATATCCCAGCTGCCCCTTCTGCGAATACCAGAACAGCTCATTATCCTCGCACTCCCTGCTCTCAGGAACATTGAGTGAGTTATAATTGAGGTTCAAATTAAGCTGAGATTCTCCGCTTACGGACATAGCAGTGACCTGGTCGGTATATGCACCTGTTGTCATATCAACAGGGTCAGCCCAAGTGTTTTCTATTATTTTTTGCACAACATTTGATTTAGAAATATGGCTTGGGATAGGTTCAACTACGACCTTGACATTAGTATCGCCGGTAAGATGTTCGACTACCGAGTCTATAAGTTTATAATACACTTTTTCAGGATCATCGCCTGTATTTCCCGTGAAGGTTTGACGGTATGTTCCGTAAATAACATCACCGGGTTTAAAAATCTTTACTCTTACCTCTTGACCCCCAACTATTACCGGAAGATACTCGCATTCATCAGCGCTCTGTATCTCATAACATGCAGATTCATTTTTATAAGGCTTGACTGTTCCATCTGGATAAGTTACAGTGATTTCTTCTTTATAACCCGGGTTAATATATGGGCCAAAATCTGTTGTCAGATTATAGAATGTATCTGAACCTTCATTTGCTACTGCAAGCTGAACATAATAGGTCTCTCCTATATATGCGAATGATTCAGGCATAACGTGTATAACGATACCATCGCCCGCTCCTACGGTAAATGGGGTAGAGGTCTTGAACGTTGCATAAACTGGAGCTTCAAAAGGCATTAGAGTTCCCTTGAAATCGGCAGCCAGGTCATATTCTCCCTTTCTGTCGCCTCTTACTGCCCAGCTTGCAGTTTTGTGTTCCTGACCGTAGATAGAACCCATGTCTCTTGTAAGCGACATATCGCTGCCAACAAGCGACAGACCATAGGGTATTTCGAGTGTTGCACTTGAATCCTCGATAACAAACTGTTCTTGAGCGTTATTTAGAACACCAAGGTTAACAGAGAACATATCCTTCATAAAGGAAATACCCTGACTTACATAAACATAAGCAAGTATAGGCTGAGTTTCATCTGGTACCGAATTGTTATCTAAGCGAACTACGGGAGTAAAAGATACCTTACCTCCTGAACCAGTCGAATGTGTTCCGCCTCCGCCCAGCCAACTTCCGCCGAAACCACTACCTGAACCGCCTCCGCCGGTATAAATGTATTCATAGACTGTTGGAATGGGCTCCTGTGCAAATGTTAGTTTTACGGTAAATCTGACATTGTGATAATTCTGAGGATCACTAAAATCAATACCTGCCTCTGCCATTTCTTCAAGAGACATTCTGTGAACCTCAAGCGCTCCGGTCACAAGCTCACCGCTTTGGAGAGTTAGCTTCACATTGCCGTTGTCTCCCTCGCTGTTTATAGCAATATTCTTTTCTTCGGGCAGATATCCATCCTTATATGCGGCTATTTTGTTGTCACCGATCTTGGCACAAAGCCTGAGAGAACCGTCATATCCGGTACGCAAAGTATGAACGCCCTCGCTGTCGCCTGAACTAACATAAATATAAGCATAACTGAGAGGGGTATTCTGCGCATCGGTGACCTCTACGTTTATATAGCCGTACTCTGACGGCTCGTATATAGTTACTGCAATCTCCTTTTCAGCTTTATTGCCCGATGTGTCCTCAACTGTAAGAGTAATAGTATAGTTTCCGGCTTCATCAAAAGTATAAACAGTATTCTTGCCGAAAACAGCTTCACCGTTATCAACTGTCCATATGTACTTCTTGATCTTGATATTATCGGTGCAGGCACTTCCGTCAAGGATAAGCTCTTCACCTGCTATACCGTACAGTTCGTCGGGTATGTCAATAACAGGGTCAACGCTGTCGTTATCATAGGCAAAACCGCTCAGTTCATTGCTTGTGGAATAATTGCCAGTCCTATCATACGCCTCAATCTTATAAGTATAGTTTTCATAGGGTACAACACCATAATCGACAAATTCAAGATCCGCAGTTTTAGTAAGCAAAGAATAATCTGCGTTTTCAGAATTCTTTCTGTACACCCTATAGTGATCTACATCCTCAGATTCCGGCTCGCTCCATTCAAGCTCAATCCTAAAATCCTGCTGATGCAGCATAAGAACGGGCGCATCAGGTGCGGTGGTGTCAAGAGTGAAATCGGCAGTAAACGTATCACTTATATTACCCATAAGATCTTCACAGTATGCTCTGAATTCGTATTTGCCGTCATCAAGTCCGTCAGTATCCCATGTAAATTCGGCTGCGTCATAGTTTGTACTGAGATTAAACGTGCCAATCTCATACCATATCCCGCTTGCACCGTCTTTTGGCTTATACTCGACCGTTACGCTCGAGAGCGTATAGTTATCCCATGAAACAACACTCATCTTCGGATTTGCAGAAACCGAAGCACCGCTCTTATAGTTAAACCCGAGAAGCTTTGGCTTTGTATTGTCCTCGGTTATCTGTGCAATAGCCTCATTTGAATACTTGCTTTTATTGCCTGCTGTATCAACAGCAATTACCTTATATGAATAAAGAACGCCAAGCTTTGCCGTTGTATCATAATAATCCTTAGTTGAGCACTCTGCAATAAGCGAGTAGGAGCCAAGTTCGCCCTCGCTTCTGTATACAAGAAACTTTTCGCTGTCATCGCTTGTAACGGTCCATACCAGATGAATATTGCCTTCTCCGGTCTGTGCCGTAAGATCTGATATCTCATCGGGTGCAGTTCGGTCAACTATAAACTCACTGACAACGGGGCTGCTTTCATTTCCCGAAGCATCGACCGCAACCGCTTTAACGTATACACTTCCCTCATTCATTTCAGATATATCTAATGTATATCCGAAATCATTGTTTGTATTTTCATTTATTTCAGTGAGAGGATACCATGTTTTATCTTCTTCGCTATCATATGAATATGCAAGCTTTACCAAGCCTACTGCGTCATTATCAGTTGCAGTTATACTTATATCTATTGAAGAATTATACGCCTTTGATTCGGGATAAAATGCTGTGATTACAGGAGCAGTCGTATCAGAAGCTGTTTTTAGAGTGATCTCATCGGATGGTATTCCGCCGTTTCCTATATCATCATATCCTATAACTCTAAATGTATATTCGGTATCGGGCGAAAGATCAAGAACGTGAAGTCCGGTAACATTTTCGGAGATTCCCACCTCCACAAATGTTCCGTCAGGCAGCTTCTTCTCTACAGAAAAATATCCGAAATCCGTTTCAGTAACATCATTCCATCGCAGACTTACATAGGAAGATGCGGAAGTACAGTTATTCTCATCAAAAGTAATTTTTGCAATACCAGTATTATCAATCGTGAATTTCTTCTCGGAATTATCCGTATCTACGGAAATATTGCCGTTTACGTCAATCGCCGTAGCTTTTATTGAATACGATCCGTCTATAAGGTCTGTGGTATTCCAATTGAATACTGCTGTTCCGGATTCACAGTCTACGGTGTCAATAACAGTATATTCATCATCGAATACTGTTTTATATGCAATAGTTATGCTCTTTACATCAATATTATCCTCGGCAGTAACAGTTATCTTAGCGGTTTTGTTGAGCCTTGATTTATCGGCAGATATCTTTGTTATTACGGGGACGGACTTATCCTTGCTCACAGTGACCGTAGCGGCATTGCTTTTTTCGCCCTCAATGTCAAAGTTGTTTACGCCTGATATTTTGTATGAATAATTTTTTCCAGCCTCGGCAGTCTTATCAACATATCTTACAGTCAACCTGTCACCGATAGATGCTATCGCCTTATATTCCTCACAGTCGGGATCAAGGCGATATATTATATATTCTTTACAGTCTGCACTTGACGTTCTTTTCCATGTAAGCTCAACAGTTCCGTTTTTGGAAACTGCCTGAAGATCCTGAGGAGCCTTTGGACCTGACGAAGTAACACTGTAGGAAAGTTCATAAGTATCTATATTATCATCTGCATCATATAGCACAGCTTGTATATCATAGCTTCCTTCAAGGCCGACAGTATTCCATGTATACTTTGCACAAAGCTTATTTGCGGAATAAGGCACAGCATATAACGGTTCTGATGTAAGCACTTCATATTCGTCTTCTCCTGCTTTTTTCCAGTTCAGAAGGACTCTGTTTCCACTGCCGTCACCAATCTTATCAAAAACAACGGTGATATCTTGAGAGTTTCCTCCAAGAGCTGAATTATCGGCAGGTGTAACAAAAGAAATATTGGGCATGACTTCAGAGCCTGTGATGTTTTCGCTGAAATCCGATAGATTTCCGGCTTCATCATAGGCTTTTATCATATATGAATACTCATTATCCTTTGATATATCGCTGTCCTTATACTCACAACTTTCGATACGTGCGATCTCCTCATTATCACGGTAGATTATATATCCCACTGTTCCAACATTATCCTTAGAAGAATTCCATGACAGCGTGAGCGCAGAGCCTGTAATGGCGCTGAATTTAAGATTTTGCGGCGTATCGGGCGCATCAGTATCTTCAAGAGTGCGAGTGTTTAACGCAGCAGAGCCCTCGGAATAGTTTCTTTCCTCGTCAAAAGCGTATATCTGATAAGTATACGCAGTATCTGGATCAAGGGACTGATCTATGAATTCAGTTCTACCTGTTGTTACAAGCTTTTCGCCGTTACGGTACACCTCATAGCCTGTAACTCTGACATTGTCCTCGGAAGCGTTCCATACAAGATGTATCGAGGTGGCGGTCCTTTCGGAAGCGGATACGCCTGTTACCTTTGTCGGAGGCTCCAGATCGTCAAAATCCTCTATAAACTCATTACAAATATCAGTAAATTCCGTTTTTGCACCCGTGCCGTAATACTTTACATCAAAAAGAGTCTGAGGTCTTGTAATGATAAGCTTATTGAATTTAGAACCAGATTTGTACATTGAAATAGTTTGAACATACGCTCTTCCGTTTGACGCACTCTTTCCGCTAAGTATAGTAGTATGTTTACCCGAGCATATAAATCCAGTACTATTACGATGAATAAAGTCGCCCTTTATCTCTAACGTGCCGTCTGTAAGGGTGTTGTACGTATAACTCGAATCTGTTGTAAAATTACCACCAATAATAACACATGCCTCGGATTCGGTCATATAGAAATATGCGTTATCGGCAAGATAGCAGTTGTTCTTTACTTCAAGGTAACCCTTGCCAATATCAAGGCGATTGTTTACAGAAATGGAATTAGCATTCAATCTGTAATCGTCAAGATAGATATAGTTGCAGGTTAGATTCCCGAGAGAAAGATCTCTTGGAAGATGCGAATTATCAGCTTTGGAAGTAAGATTGATATTGCCGCTGAGACTGTTTCCGTTAATTTGTGAAAGCTTTGATATACATAAACTTCCACCGCTCAATGTCCCGTAAGTATCAGTAATTTGACCATACGCATATACATTTGAAATAAGCGAAATAGCAGTTGTGTTTTCAAATGATATATTGGTAAAATATGAGTAGTTTGGATATGAAAAGAATATCGTTTGTTTGTTCTTTCCTTTAAATACCGTTGTATGATTCCCACTCGTCTTGAAGTTGTACGCAGAATTAGAACCTACATTTACCTGCGAAAAATCCCCGCCAACAATCAGCGTACCGTTAGTAAGCTTACCGTCATGGCTCTTGGTCGAGCCCATGACAAAGTCACCCGATACCTCTACGATATCAGATTCGTTTGTCATATTCAGAGTTCCGGTGCTGTAGGTGTAATTATCATCATCGTTCTTCGTCTGAATCCTATAGTCTCCTTTGACGATAAGGTGTCCTCCGTTGAGAAGAACGTTACCGCCTGATTGTATGAAATCGCCGTTGATGATTAGAGTCTTGCCGTTAAGGTCGAGGTCGCCCATTGCGAGATTGTAGTCTCCCTCTATGGTCTTGGTTTCCTCGGTCTGAGGTTCTCCGGTCGCAACAACTCCGCCGTTTGCAAATGAAACCTTGGCATCGGTCTCATTTGTAATAGTATCATAATTGAACATCTGTGAAACTTCTATACCATCTTCACTGGTGTTCCTTATTATTATCTTTGAAAGCTTTGCACTTGAATTCGTAATATTGATAATTTGTTTTTCATCACCATCAAATATTACTTCGCAATCCGAACTACAGTTGAGATAACTTGTAGTTGCGTTTAGATTACCAGAGATATAAATCTTACCGGAATCAAAGAACGAATAATTATATCCACTGTCAAATGTAAAGTTTCCACCGACATGGAGCGCACAGTTTGAATCCTGCATATACATTCGGCTATAGTATGAAGAAGTGAAGTTTCCACCACAGTTCAGTTTTCCGCTGCCGAGATACAAATAGCTGTCATTATTTATATTTCCGTCAACTTCTATTTCATGTGATTTGAGATTCAGCGTCGAGCCTATGTACAAATTGCCTGTAGCTTTAATATCGTTTTGCAGAGTACAATATTCTCCGATTCTAAGATCTCCACAGTACTTACCGTTAGTACTTGCAGCTCCGGCAAGATTCACATAGCCTGTTACAGTACAGTCTGTCCCATCAAGAACTCCGGTCACAACAGCGGTGTTGGAAGTTTTGATCTCGCTGTCCTTGCCAAATGTAAGATTTGTAAAATGCGAATATGAACTTGCAGCATAATCAAAACTAATCCTATGACCGTCATCATTAGCATTAAATACCGTTGTATGATTCCCACTCGTCTTGAAGTTGTACGCAGAATTAGAACCTACATTTACCTGCGAAAAATCCCCGCCAACAATCAGCGTACCGTTGGTAAGCTTGCCTTCATGGCTCTTGGTCGAACCCATGACAAAGTCACCCGATACCTCTACGATATCAGATTCGTTTGTCATATTCAGAGTTCCGGTGCTGTAGGTGTAATTATCATCACCGTTCTTCGTCTGAATCCTATAGTCTCCTTTAACGATAAGGTGTCCTCCGTTGAGAAGAACGTTACCGCCTGATTGTATGAAGTCACCGTTGATGATAAGGGTCTTGCCGTTAAGGTCGAGGTCGCCCATTGCGAGATTGTAGTCTCCCTCTATGGTCTTGGTGTCCTCAGTCTGAGGTTCTCCTGTTGCAACAATTCCTCCATTCGCAAAAGAGATCTTAGCATTGCTCTCGTTAGTAATAGTATCATAATTGAACATCTGTGAAATTTCTATACCATCTTCACTGGTGTTCCTTATTATTATCTTTGAAAGCTTCGCATTAGAATCAGTAATATTGATGATCTGTTTTTTATCACCGTCAAATATCACTTCACAGTTTGAACCACAGCTAAGATAGCCTGTAGACGCATTCAGATCTCCGAAAATATATATTTTCCCAGCAGTGAATTCACAATTTCTGTATCCGCTGTCAAATGTAAAGCTTCCACCTACATGAAGCTCACAGTTTGAATCCTGCATAAACAAACGTCCGTAATATAAAGAGCTGAAGTTTCCACCACAGTTCAGTTTTCCGCTGCCTAGATACAGATAACTGTCATTTGTTATATTTCCATCAACTTCAATTTCGTGTGAGTCGAGATTCAGGGTTGAGCTTATGTACAAATTGCCTGCACTCTTAATATCGTTTTGCAGAGTACAATATTCACCGATCCTGAGATCTCCACAATACTTACCATTGGTACTTGCAGCTCCAACAATGTTAATATATCCACTTACTGTACAATCTGTTCCGTCAAGGACTCCGGTCACAACAGCTGTGTTGGAAATTGTGATCTCACTGTCTTTGCCGAATGTAAGATTTGTAAAATGCGAGTTTCCATATGAAGCATTTGCAAAGATAATGGTGTGTCCGTTCTCATTAGCGTTAAATACCGTTGTATGATTGCCGCTTGTTTTAAAATTATACACAGAGTCTGAACCTACATTTACCTGCGAAAAGTTCCCGCCAACAATCAGCGTACCGTTGGTAAGCTTGCCTTCATGGCTCTTGGTCGAACCCATGACAAAGTCACCCGATACCTCTACGATATCAGATTCGTTTGTCATATTCAGAGTTCCGGTGCTGTAGGTGTAATTATCATCACCGTTCTTCGTCTGAATCCTATAGTCTCCTTTAACGATAAGGTGTCCTCCGTTGAGAAGAACGTTACCGCCTGATTGTATGAAGTCACCGTTGATGATAAGGGTCTTGCCGTTAAGGTCGAGGTCGCCCATTGCGAGATTGTAGTCTCCCTCTATGGTCTTGGTGTCCTCAGTCTGAGGTTCTCCTGTTGCAACAATTCCTCCATTCGCAAAAGAGATCTTAGCATTGCTCTCGTTAGTAATAGTATCATAATTAAACATCTGTGAAATTTCTATACCATCTTCACTGGTGTTCCTTATTATTATCTTTGAAAGCTTCGCATTAGAATCAGTAATATTGATGATCTGTTTTTTATCACCGTCAAATATCACTTCACAGTTTGAACCACAGCTAAGATAGCCTGTAGACGCATTCAGATCTCCGAAAATATATATTTTCCCAGCAGTGAATTCACAATTTCTGTATCCGCTGTCAAATGTAAAGCTTCCACCTACATGAAGCTCACAGTTTGAATCCTGCATAAACAAACGTCCGTAATATAAAGAGCTGAAGTTTCCACCACAGTTCAGTTTTCCGCTGCCTAGATACAGATAACTGTCATTTGTTATATTTCCATCAACTTCAATTTCGTGTGAGTCGAGATTCAGGGTTGAGCTTATGTACAAATTGCCTGCACTCTTAATATCGTTTTGCAGAGTACAATATTCACCGATCCTGAGATCTCCACAATACTTACCATTGGTACTTGCAGCTCCAACAATGTTAATATATCCACTTACTGTACAATCTGTTCCGTCAAGGACTCCGGTCACAACAGCTGTGTTGGAAATTGTGATCTCACTGTCTTTGCCGAATGTAAGATTTGTAAAATGCGAGTTTCCATATGAAGCATTTGCAAAGATAATGGTGTGTCCGTTCTCATTAGCGTTAAATACCGTTGTATGATTGCCGCTTGTTTTAAAATTATACACAGAGTCTGAACCTACATTTACCTGCGAAAAGTTCCCGCCAACAATCAGCGTACCGTTGGTAAGCTTGCCTTCATGGCTCTTAGTCGAGCCCATGACAAAGTCACCCGATACCTCTACGATATCAGATTCGTTTGTCATACTCAGAGTTCCGGTGCTGTAGGTGTATTTATCATCACCGTTCTTCGTCTGAATCCTATAGTCTCCTTTAACGATAAGATGTCCTCCGTTGAGAAGAACATTACCGCCTGACTGTATGAAGTCACCATTGATGATCAAAGTTTTGCCATTGAGGTCGAGGTCACCTGCTGCAAGATAATAGCTTTCGTCTATTTCTACAGTATCGGAATCACTGATCAGCTTAGTGCCTTCAACACCGCCGGTCGTAAAATGCAGCTGCCCAAGCGAACCCGTGGTTCTGTCTGCACTTATGGGAGAGGTGCAGACGACGCCGCCCTCTCCGGTGTTTGCTACATCAAGAATATTAAAGCTGCAGTTCTGTCCATTGATGTAAAGAGTCTGCTGCTCCAATCCGCTGAGAATAAACTTGTTGTTATTTGTCGGATTGAATCCGCTTTTGATATTCACATTGCCCCTTACATCAATAGTTCCCGCACTTGCATTACTTCCCGAAAAATTACCGCCTGTAAAATCAAAATTGCCGTTTACGGTGAGCTTGTCATTAGGATTTTGCATATACATATAATGGGTATAATATGTTCCGCTTATTGAAAAATTATCACAAATCAACTCGCCTCTATTAAAGTTAAGCTCACCTCGATTTGTAATGACTACGTCACCATGAACTATAAGGGTGTTTCCGTTGAGATCAAGCGTACCGTAATTTATGTAGAGATTCTGCACCTCTGTCAATGTGCTTAATGTGGTACCGCTTGAAATAGTCATGTCCTCATATTGAGGTTCTTCATCAATATCTTCGTCCTCGTCGATTGTCTCGTCGTTTTCCAGCTCCGTCGATCCCGACTCTTCGGACTTATTGTCTTGCTGCAAATCATCATCTGCATATGCTTTTGTGGTCTTGAACGGCAAACTTATCTGTCCTACCATTTGAAAAGTCATAGCAAATGCAACAGCCTGTGCAGCTATCCTCTTTGATAATCCTTTCATTCCTCATCCTCCAAATGTTGAATTTCTCCATCCTTTACGGTAACTATTTCAGTTATATTTCCATTAGCATCGTATTCGTATTCAATATAATTATTTTCATCATAAGTAACCTTAATGAGTCTGTTGAGCAGATCGTATTCATATTCGGGTTCTGTAAAGCCTTCTCTGTGATTATGATCCACACTTGAACTGTCATCTGTATCAGAACTTGAATCATCTATGCTATCATCGGGGGATGAATTTGAGCTATCGTCATTTGCGTCTGTTGACGAATTGTCATCCGAACTCACATCACTATTTGAATCGGCGTCACTAGAATCGTCATAATTGTGATCGTCTCCCGAATCAGTCTTGGATGAATCTTCGATATTGTCATCCTCACCACTGTCACTATTATTAGAGCTTTCATTATCAGATGAGTTGTTGATATTATTATTATCGTAAGTGAATCCAAGATTTGAAATATCCTCGTCACCTGAGGTTATTTCAAAAGTATCTGTATTTATCTCAATGTCACATGCAAATATTCTTCCTTTGATATTATATGCTCCGCCTGTTATTGTAACTTTTCCATTCGGCGCATATATTATAGCAGTTATATCCGCACTGTCAGTCACATTGATAGTTATATTTCCATGTTTTGAAGCAATAACAGTAAAGCTGTTGTCCTGATCAACAAGCGTATCTGCTGATATGCTTATATTACCATCAGCAAAAATGAATTTACCGATAGAAAGCTCTCCCGGCTTTTTATTGGATTCGCCGATCTCAAATTCATTATCTGGATCACTAAGATCTGCGAGAAATACCGTAGAATCTGAGATCTTATCTATCAGCTCACGAGGAAATTCGGCATATTCAAAGCTGCTTATCCTACCAATCTCCTCACTTCCATTCGGCTGCTTATTTAGATTATTGATATTTGGAGATATGTTATATGCATAAGTATTCAGATAGAATCCAACAGCAGAAGAATTTCTGTATTCATCTATACCTTCGGGAGAAAACATAAATCCTCTAAATTTGTCTATATTGGCATTTGTCATTATAATTGCATTATTATTAATGACAAATGTGCCTTGCAGAAGTCTGAAATTACAATTTATAACTGACATAGGATATACCGAATAATACACAGGCAACTTGCTGTAGCGTCTAACATTTAAATCATTCATATCCTCAAACATAATCCCGTATTTTGCTGCCATTATCGTGTTTTCTGAGTTAAAAACCGATCCCGGCTTATCTGCACCTGCCCCTCTCATAAGTATCATCTGAGAGGTAACGATCTCGCTATTAGTAATGTTTACATCTTTTGCTGTATATATAGCAATAGGGCCATAATCGTTTATTATTCTTACCCCGTCTGCACTAAAACCTTGGTCTCCCGAGCCGAGCAAAAGCTGTCCACCTACCATGTATATACATTCAAGAGAAGGAAAATCACCAACAAGATTCAGATCAGACCATGATGATTTATATATGTATTTTAAATTTGGATAGCTGCCGATAAGCTGAGATCCACCCCAAGAATCAAATCTTATCTCTTCAAGAGAACTATAATCGCCATCGAGTGAAAAATGTCCGCCTTCAACAACGATTTTTTTGGCATCTTCTGCACTTTCAGGATTAACTGTGTTATTTGCTTGTATAATTACGCTGCCCTCTGAACATATAGAGGTCACAGGATTATCCGTTTTTAGAGACGATATATATTCAGTTAGCTGTGTCTCTGTAAAATTGTTGGATATTGCATCATTGGGGAGTTCATCACAGTCACTCCAAGAATCGCCAACACCTTGTTCCTTAAGAGGTATAAAATTACTGTTCCGTCCAAGTTCCACAAGAGAATTGGTTTCTCCATTTTCTGTTTTATATAACACCGGGAATATTTTATTCCATTTTTCATGATTAGAATATGTTTTGGCAAAAAATCCTGCACCAAAGGCACCTATCTTGCCGCCAATACTTAATCCTGCATCAGCTGATGGAGCAGTTTCGGCACTGACATTTATGTTCAGTTGTTCCGAGGAATTTGCCATATCCGGCAATATCAGATTATCCGAGGAATATGATACTGCATCATTTTCGGATACGGAATACTCACCGGCAATCTCATAGACATTGTCATATACATTCGGAAAAGCAACACTATCAATATTATCATATATATTATCTTCTGAAATATCTGCATTAACAGAAGAAACGGCAGCAGCATATCCATTTACTGCAACCGTATCAGATTCTATACTTATTTTTCCGTTTGAACGGAGATCTCCATTCACGGTTATTTTATTACTTTCAGCAGCTATACTTCCGCCTGTTTTTCCGGCAAGGAGCGCGTGAGCCCAGGGATTGTCGTCAACAGATGCTGAAATATTTGCAAATACAACAATTGCACCGGCAAGAACTGCTGCAATTGAACCCACACCTATTGTAATTTGTTTCTTGCTAAGTTTTTTCATACAATTTCCTCTTATTTCATTTGTTTAAAACGATTACACAGTACGATAAAGTGTGCCAAAACAAACTTATTGAATTATAAGGTTTATTCCGGCACACCATCTGTACTTGTATAGTCGCCGATTACTTCTTAGTCTTTAACGACTTTGGCTCTTTGGGCTGATGATAGCTGAAAAGCGATGCACTGCAGCTTACGCTCTTGGCAGTCTTAAGACTTGCTTTTGCCATTCCACTTGCCAGTTTCTTTACCATTTTCATAAAGCAAACCTCCTTTTCTAAAATATTCTATTATCATACCAACTGCTACCGAAAAAAATGACAATAACAGTGATAATGAAATATTCTTATTATAATAATATGTAATAATAATTGATACAATTAAAATGACACCTATGATTTTCGAACGTTTGGAATTTATAATAAATTCTTCTTCTGAAAGCGGTTTGTTTTCATTCTCGATAGGTGCGAATCCCCAAATGACAAAAATTGAGAATAATAATAGAAGTACCAGTGAATAAATTCCATAAATACTGCTTGCGGAAGTTGATAAAAATAATGATAAGAATATATTTATTAAAAAGACAATTTTGCATTTTAAATAGGTGTTAGCATGATACCCTCCTGAAAAACTTCTTAGCAGAAAAAAAGGCACAAAAAACAGTAATGAGTTAATCAATGCATTATATATTAGACCAACGACTAACACTATAAGTAAATCCAAAAGGGAACTTATTATTATTTCATTGCCATACTGATATACGTCAGTATCTTCAGGGCCGATTACATTGTTTTTCAAAAAAAAATCGGTCACAATTTTTGCTAAACCGGCAATCATCAAATCACCTCGCAAAAAATTGTAACCAATTTTTTTCGTAAAGTCAATATATAATTCGTGTTTGGTATTTCTCAATTCGTATTTGGTATTATTTTGTCTAAAATCGGAGTTTCTTTCTTCAATAACACATCTGCAAAAAACATATTATCTTGCTCATAAAAATCAAGCATACCGTCATATTTCTCAGAAATTTGTCGAACCGACTGAATTCCAAATCCATGATTATCCTTATCGTTTTTTGATGTATCAAGCTGAGAGTTGCCTTCAAGTACGCTATTCTTTATGGTATTGCTAATAACTATATTAAGATAATTCATCTTTGTTGTTATCATCACATCAAGTCTTGAATTTTCTAAGTCTTTGCTTGCTTCAATGGCATTATCCATTAGATTTGCAATAAGCATAACAATATCATATTCATCAAAGCTGCTGAAATCATCTTGTATCATGCTTGTACAGTAGATTCCATGCTGTTTTGCACAATTTAACTTATAGTTAATTATAGAATTAATAGACGGCTGGGATAAAGTTACCATTTCTGCAAATGCACCGTCTGTTTTATCAATTATATCATTTAATAGTTGCTTGGCTCTCATACTATCTCCTTTCTGTAATGCGTCGTATATGATAAACCATTCATTTTTCATATTGTGCTTTAATATTTTCATCTCGTTATAAATACTCTCAATAGATCGGAGTGCTTTTAAGTTTTCCTCAAAGTGCATGTGTGATATCTGCAGTAGAGTAAGCTCTTTGTTTTTCTTTGTCATCTTATTAAAAAAGAAAAACACGCATATATTAATAATTAAAATTCCTATAATTAAAAGAAGCATATTAAAATTCTTATCAGTGTGCTTGTATTGTATTTCCCCCACTGTAAATAATATTCCCGCCGAGATCAGAAATATGACGGTCATTCCTAACCACTCGTCTATTTTTAAAACATAATTACTGTTTTTCACTTTCTTTATAATAATTTGAGTAACTAAGAAAAAAGAAATTTTTGTCACAAAAAGACCTAGAACACGCAAATTACTTCCCGGTTGTATAAGATATTCAGATGGAACGCCATATATTCGAGACATAAAAATATTAACGGATATGTTTATTATCATAATGATAATGGTCAATATAATGGGTACAAGTATTCTAAAAAACGGGTTTCCCTCATATAGCAGCAAACAAAGAAAAACATATATAGCAACAATTCCCAAATCCAAAATATCTCTATAGTGAGGTCCAAAGTAATTGCATATAACTGTAATTGAACCGACAAAAATAAATGGCAATGTCTTTAAAAGAATAAGAGGCTTATTAATTCTTCTTAGAGCCTCTGAAAAAAAGTCTGTAAAAAGTCAGCAAACTGTGATAAAATAGAATTAATATCACAGGAGGCTGATTTTTTATGGCAAGAAGAAAAAGAGAACCGATGAGCGAGGGCAAGAAGAACATAATAGGAATGCTGCTTGAGGAATACGACATCAAGTCGGCTAAGGATATTGAGGATGCCCTGAAAGACCTTCTCGGAGGAACGATCCAGGAAATGCTTGAATCCGAAATGGACGAGCATCTTGGATATCAGGAATATGAACGTTCCGACAATCCTGACTCTCGCAACGGAAAGAAAACCAAGAAGATACGCGGGAGCTTCGGCGAAACGGAAATAGAAGTGCCGCAGGATCGTGACGGCAGTTTTGAGCCAAAGGTCGTAAAGAAGCGACAGAAGGACATCTCAGGTATTGAGCAGAAGATAATTGCTCTGTATGCCAAAGGAATGACCACACGCCAAATAAGCGAAACTATCGAAGATATCTACGGATTTGAAGTCAGCGACGGTATGGTATCAGATATCACAGACCGCCTTCTGCCGCAGATAGAGGACTGGCAGAAACGTCCATTGGACGAAGTATATCCGATAGTATTCATCGATGCTGTACACTTCTCAGTGCGTGATAACGGACAGATCAGGAAGCTTGCCGCATATGTGATCCTTGCTGTCAGCATGACAGGTCACAAGGAAGTTCTTTCAATACATATCGGTGAAAACGAGAGCGCCAAGTACTGGCTCGGCGTTCTGAACGAGCTGAAAAATCGCGGAGTTAAGGATATTCTCGTCATCTGCGCAGACGGTCTTACAGGCATGAAAGAAGCTGTATCAGCAGCTTTTCCGCAAACTGAGCTACAGCGCTGCATCGTTCATCAGGTAAGAAATACGCTGAAATACGTTGGAGAGAAGAACAAGAAGGAGTTCGCAAACGACCTGAAAACGATCTATCATGCGCCTTCCGAGGATGCTGCTCTGGAAGCTCTCGACTGTGTTACTGAAAAATGGGAAGACGATTATCCTAACGCTATGAAGAGCTGGTACAAGAACTGGGACGTAATATCACCGATCTTCAAGTTCTCAGCTGATGTCAGAAAGGTGATTTATACCACCAACGCAATAGAGAGTCTTAACAGCGGCTATCGCCGTCTGAACAAGCAGAGAAGCGTATTTCCAAGCGATACAGCGCTCCTGAAGGCTTTGTATCTTGCAACGCATGAGATAGCTAAGAAATGGACCATGCCGCTGCGAAACTGGGGCAAAGTTCTGGGCGAGCTTGAGATCATGTACCCCGACAGGATCGGCTGATATCCAAAGAACCTTGACAAATTACAGTATCTATTGTATACTGTAAAAAAATTGGAGCGGCTATTTTCAAGCCGCTCACAACTTAACGTTTTTATCACAGTTTTTGAATTTACAGAGTTTTTTTCGCAGAGCCTCTTCTTATATAAAATAAATGAGAAATTGTACTCATAATTATGAATGCTTCAAAAAAAGTAGCAATTACTTCAATTCCAAAATATACTATACTCATAATCCACCTCGGAAATATTGTTGAAACGCCTTTTTTAGTTCTTTAGCTCGCCCTCTGCTCACAGACAATTTTTCGTTCTTTTCTGCATATTTTAATACTACATAATCTTTTTCTATAGAGTAAACGTATTTTAAGTTAACAAGGTATCCTGAGTGAATACGAATAAAACCATGAATTGCGTACTCATCCTCAAGCCTTTTCAGAGAATCCGTATAAGAAAACTCTTTACCATTATTGAAAAAAATTGTAATATTGTGATTGTCAGATTCAAAGTAAACAATATTTTCAGTAGACTCTCTGCACTGCCCTGTTGAGTTTTTAAAGATCTTTTCATTAGATATTTCCCTAAATTTCTTTATTACTCTATCTATGACGGTACCAAGTCTTGAATCCAGTTCGTGTTTTCTGATGTATCCAATTACATCGTAATCAAATGCATCATAAACGTAGTTGTCAAATGATGTAACAAAAGCAATTATTATATTACGATATGAATTTCTGAGTTGTTTCGCAACATTTAACCCAAGTCCATCTGGTAATTCGATATCAAGAAACACTACATCAAACAAATAGCCTGTTTCGACAGCATTAAGCAAATCACTTCCATTCGTATATTTGACTACAGTTATTGCTATATTGCGTTCTTTAAACTGACTACAGATACTTTGTTTTATCCTATCGAGAATATTAGGTTCATCATCTACTATTGCGATCCTTATCATAGTCCCACCGCCTTTACGCCATTATACCAAATATTTCTTCAAAAATCAATACACTTTCCTTAAGAATTGTGGTATAATATACGATATAGGAAGAGCTGATCCCTTTCGCAAATTCTGTACCTTTGAGCAAAACCATCGTAAATACAGGCATAATTGCGATTTTCGGCAGCCTAAGATAAGAAATCTGACGGCTGGAAGCTTTTTTATGAAGCAAGATTCAGATTTGCAACACACCGCCTCTTCATCTCCATATTTGAATGCATATAACGGTTAAGCGTGATCTGAACGCTCGAGTGTCCAAGCAGTTCGCTGACCGTCTTTGCATCAAAACCATTTTCGATACATACCGTTGCATATGTGTGACGCAGCAAATGAAAACTAACATTTCTTAAGCCACACTGCTTCAGAACAGATTTAAACCTATTTTGCATGGTTCTCGGTTCTATGGGCTTAGCTGTACCAGACAACAAATACCCGTTCTTACAAAAATTGTTCTTCAGAATTTCTATCAAAAAATCAGGCAAAGGAATATCTCGCTCCGAACTTTTACTCTTTGGAGAGCTAACTATAACTTTTGTTTTGCTGATGCCCATACTGTCCGGAATACGCTGAATGGTTTTTGTTATATGGAGCACACCATTGCAAATGTCAATATCTCCCGCCGTTACAGCACAAAGCTCGCCTATACGCATTCCTGTGTACATAGCGAGCAATATTCCGATATTTGTTTTATCAAGGTTGTTTATAAGGTATGATTGCAGCTTCTGGCGCTCAGTTCTGTCAAGAACCGCTGTTGATCTCTTATTCTGTTTAGGCGTATTTATATTTCTCATAGGATTTCTGTATCCGTATTCGCTTTCGGCATATTTGGCTACAGAACGTAATAGCACAATAATGTCATGTATTGTTTTTGATGATAATCCTCCGCCGTTTTTATTGCCGTAATTAATGAGATATTCGATGAAAGTATTGATTTTTACCGAGTTCAGCTCACTGTATTTAGCGTTCTTAAAGAACGGAGCAATGTGAGTTCTGAAGTTTCTTTCGTAGCAGCAGTAGCTTGATTGTTTTACACGCAGCTTTGCACAAGCAAGCCATTCACCACAAAGTTCGGATAGAGTCTTAGTGCAGGCTATCTCTGAGTATTTTTCGGCAGAGGTGTAAGCCGAAAGCATTTTCTCTTTTAGATTGTTAAGGTCTCTCGAATAAAAATACTTATATTTTAAGCTGCCGTTATCATTGCGCCCAAAGGGGATACGCCCCTCATAGCGACCGTCTTTTCTCTTGTAAATATTAAATGCGTTTCTCATAAGTTTATCTCCTTTTCATACTGTTAAACTGACGGCTTATATACTTTAAGCCGACTGATTTTATCTTATTTTCACATTAAATTTGGCAAAAAGGGTTTACAAAAGCCGTTTTATATGATATACTTTATTTAAAATTCTATCATATTCGTTAATTTGATACTTAAAATTGCCTTTGTGTACTTTCGCAAAGGTACAGAATTTGCGAAATCCCGCACAGTATCTTCTCGCTGCTGTCGGGTTATTTTTATAAAATTTTTCCGAGGGCGGCTCGTCACCGACCTCGGATATTTGTATTATCTCTTAGGCTTTTTAGCTGCTGCCTTCTTCTGCTCCTCCTGTTTCTGCTCACGTTCAGGCTCGGTCTTAAAATCCGTCAGCTCCTTGAAGCCGAAAGTATCAATATAGTAGGGCTTGCCCTTTGCAATCACAACATCGCTAACGGACAAACTATGCCCCTTGAAATCCGCAGGGTGATCTATGTTGAACTTGGTATATAACGCTTCAAGCTGCTTTGCTATGTCTCCGCCTTTTTTCTCATACTCTGAAAAATCCCCCTCATAGACCTTATCATAGGTCGAAAGCTCAGGCTTTCTCCCATGTTCTGCAAGACTGGCAAGACTAATGAAACGAATATTCCTCGTATCATCACCGGATTTGAACTGATAGATCTCAAATGTAGGCTTGTCTTTCGGTGGTGTGGGAGGTGTAGGTGCAGCTATTGCAGCCTTTAATGCTTCATTGCACTTGAAATAGTCACCATAACACAGAATACCAGTCTGCGAATAGCTGCCCTCTTTTTCATCAAGGGTGTATTTCACAAGCATATGTGTGGAATCGGGCTTATCGTCACACTTATCTATCCTGTACTGATATTTTTGCATACCCTGCGAAGGATCGTACATTTTTGCAGATATTTCATCAATAGTCTGCGGGTGGGTAAGCTCCACATGAGCCTGTGTCTTGCGCTGTTCATATACATCAAGCAGAGCTGTCTTTGCCTCCGGTATAGTAGATAAGTTCCTCTTGACAACTGTAACGATACCGTCAGCAGCAATACCGACCACAGCGTACTTTCCGTTGTTATTCTGCCTAACACCGTAATACTCGGTAGGTAGATCAGCAACTCCTGCCGTAGCAATGCGGCGCTTGTGAGCCTCCTTGAAACACTCATATTCCTCCTTGTTTTCGGGAGAATAGGTCTTTTGCTGCATCAGATCAAATACCTCCGGTGTCATATCACCGTCACCGGGAATACCCATAGCGTCGATGTAGTGAGCATTGATCTTAGTGACCCTCTTGTAAAACTCGTCAGCATCAAGCCCCGATTCCTTCTGCTCACGGTCATAAGCGTCATTGTCAAGCCAGCCGATACCCTCAACATAATACTCGTTTGCCGAGGTTTCATAATACTTGGTTTCGGGGATTCCACGAAAGTCATCTACAAGCGACACTTTTTCCACAGGCAGCAGATACTTGTCCTTGAAATAATCGGGCAGCTCTGTCTTTTCCTCGATCACAGCGTGTTCTCTCTGCAAGTGGAATTTCTTGTCGATCATTTCCTCAAATAGATGATTCACGATTACAGGGTGAGTTTCGGTCAAGAATTTCAGCCTTGTCTTATCAGAATCGAACATATACTGACGAGCCATGTCCTTGACCTCATTGGTAAAGCGCCCGTCCTGCATTTTAAGCTGAATAGTTGCTGCAACTGTGTACATAGCACGGTCAATGCCGAACTTATCAACCAAATTCTGAACAAAGCCCGACAGATTCCTGTTCTCATAAGCCGAGTGGATATTCTGCTCTATGTAATCCCTGCAAGCCTGTGAAGCCTTAATGCTTGCTTGCAGCTCCGACAAACGCCCGTTCATTTTCGCATCCATATATGATTCCACCACGATAGGCACCGACTTGTAATCAAAAGCCGCATTTGACCTCTGCGGCATATTTGAGAGCGTATCGAAAAGAGCATCGGGCATACTGCCGCCTTGACGTGGGATATTATCAAAATCCCCTATAAACGGTCTGGCGTTTCCAAAGCCGCCTCTGTCAGCATAAGCAGGTGCAGCAAAGGCTGGCTGATAACTGCTCTGTCGATAATTATTCTGATTATTGACTCTGCTGTTCTGCTGGTAGCTCTGCTTCACCTCTGCGACAGCCGCTTCATATCTCGGAATATCCGCCTTGTTTATTGTGATCGTTGTACTGAATCCTTTTCGCAGACCGCTGAAACGCACACCGTACTCATTCAGTTTTGCAGCTATGTTGTCAGCATGGCGGTTTTTGAGCTTAGTGTAGTATTGCAGCTCATTCCGAGCACCAAGCTGCTCATAGGGCGTATTGCCAATGACATTTGGGTTTGTCTGCTGCGGCTGATTATTCTGAAAGCTGTTTTGCAGATACCCCTGCTGTCTTGCGTTCACCATATTGCCAACTCTTGTGAGCAGCTCATTTGCCTCACCGGAAACCTGTGCATTACCCACATTGTTTACTACCATTCCAAGATACTCATTTATCGTACCGACATTTCCAGTCGCAATATCATTCTGAATACTGCGAGCCGAGACTGCTCTGTCCTGAGCAATGCTACGATAGCCGTTTGCGTTGTGGTTATACAGGAAATTCTCTATATCCTTAGCAAGCTGCTGAGGGCTATCACCGTTCTGCTGATAAGGAACGTTATTCATATAACCTCCCTGCCTGTTGTTACGCTGATCGTAGGTCTGCTTAACCTTGTCAACAGCCGCTTCATAACGCTGTATATCCATACGATTGATAGTAATAGTAGTCGTTCCGCCCTTGATAACACCGCTGAAACGCACACCGTCTGCTTCAAGCTGTCTTGCTATATTCTGAGCGTGCCGAGTGTTCAAACCACGATAATACTGCAATTCTCCCCTGCCTCCAAGCTGATCATATGGCGTGTTCCCGATTATATTGTTATTCCTCTGCTGAGGATAGTTCTGCTGATTGTAATTATCATAAAACTGCTGATTTCTCACGTTTCCTAAACCTCCTTTGTCGAAATCAAGTTCCGCCGAATACTGAAATTCACTAAGACAGATACGGGCTGAATCGGGTGCGTTTTCCACCTGCTCTAAGCTCTCAGCCTGCACTCCGTCTATAAAAACATCAAGTCCTCTGCTCCACATTTCTATCGCTTCTGTCTTTGAAACAGGATACAGATCGGGATTATCCTCGACAGCCACCACCTGCTTTTTCTCTTTTTCAAGACCGAACAGACCGGAAAAGTTCTCTATCTCCTCACGATTTTCAGCCATACCCTCTGTACCGTCGGGATAAAGAAGATAGACCGCCTCTCCCCTGTCAAAAGCCGCAAGTGCTTCCTCTGTAGTGTCGATAGGATCCATATACTGAAAATCATAGCCATAGCTGTTACGCTGATTTATGGTATTGGCAGTATCGTCTATCTGCTTAAAAACAGCACCAATATCTGTTTCCTTTTCTGCCTGCTCTGTGATCTTTGCTGTTTCTTCCTCGGAAAAGACAATGCCGTTTTGCGTTACTATATCAAGGTACATCTCGGCTTTCTGAACATTTGAAAGCTCGGTATCGTCCATTATCTCATTAACTGTAAGATCACGCTTTTTGTATTTCAGCAGTTCGGAATCTATGGACTCAAAGATAGTTTGTGAGGCTTTCTGTATCTCATCAAGAAACTTGTTGAGCTGGTCAAGCTGCTTACCCTCCGACCAAGAGGCTATGTAGGGAAAAGAGTATTCCGAGGTATCCACGCCCAGCTTTTCGCATACGATAAAGGCAATACTTTCCGCCTGCACCTCTTTTTCGTTTCGGGGCGACTTTGTTGTAACGATCTTTTTATCGGGATCATGCAGCAGACAGTGCGCCGATTCGTGAACAACAGTCTTTAGCACCTGCTCACCACTCATTCCAGACTTTATGATAATGGAATTAGAACTCGGAGAATAATATCCCTTTGCTCCGCCTGTAATATTACGATACTCCGGGGCTATCCTCGTAGCCTTTTTGACTGCCTTGAAAATGACATTAAGCTTTTCCTCGTCTATCTCTCCCGAAAGTTCCTGAACAGGATCGGGAATGGGCTTGCCGTCGGTCTGTGACAGGTCGAAAACGTACTGCTTTCTGAAAGCTATTTCCACAATAGCCTTTTCGACCGTTTCCATTTTCTCGGTGCCGTCCTCATTATATAGCTTGTTGCCCCACTCGTCCTCTGCTTGACGCTCGATCTCGACATACTGATTTGTCTTGTGCGGTACGGGTGACATTATCATTATTCCGTTTTCTCCCTTAATGACGGAGCGACCGAGCCTTTTCCACAAGCCGTAGGAGCCTACAAGTGTTGCATCGGGGCGCTGGAGGTTTATAAGCATGGTGTTTCTGGCGGAATAGTCCGTGAATTTTGATACGAATTTCAAGTATTCCTTGTATTTGTCGGAGTTAAAAACCTCCTCAACTCCCTTGTCGATTCGCTTGAAAACATCCTGCATTTCCTCTGCCTGCTTGCGTTTGTACTCGGCTCGCTCTTCGGGGGTGTATGATTTCTTCCAAGCCATTTACTCACCTCCTGCCGTGCTTCATTGGCTTATGCGGTTTGTCCGTCAGGTCATCAGGCTTTGACTCTGACATTTCTGCTTTCCTTTCCCTCTCCAGCCTTTCGGCTTTCAGATCGGATGCAGTTTCTTCGAGCATCATATCCATATCATATAAACTATGCACCTCTGAAAGCTCGTCCCACTTATCGTAAAGACGGTCAAGCAGGTTATCCGCAGCAAGCAGCTCATCAAGCTCCTGCTGAGATAAAACATAGTCCGTTCCGCTGCAATACTCCCGTATATCGTCCTTCTGAACTATCTCATAAGCAGTCTCCACGATCCTGTCGGCAGGCTGTTGTTTTATATCCTTGATAAAGCGGTCATACTCATCTGCCACCTTATCTGCGAGGCTGTTCATTGACAATTCAGCGTGGTATTTGTTCCGCATATCATTCAAGATATATGGGGTCAGCTTGTCCATATTATCCCCAAGCTGTGCTTTGAGGTAGTCCTTGAAGCCCGACCAATCGGGTTCGTGAGAAAGCTCATCAAAAGTACTTTTCAGACGTTCCTTTCGTGCAGTATCAAAAGCACTATCGCCCTCTTGCCGCTTGTACAGCGGCTCAAAATCATTATCTGTCATATTCATCTTGCACCGCCTTTCTTTTTAGGTATCTGCGGTTTATCGGATATCGTTTCGTTATCTTTTGCTTGCGACCTTTTCTTTGATTCCAGAATACTATCCGCCGCATACTCCATTGCCTTCGGAATATCATCATAAGTCCTCAGATACTCCCGTTTCAGCCACGAACCATATATAACATCAAGTGGATTATCTGCCGACAGCAGCGCACCGTACTGCTCCGGTGATATATCCGCAGGCTCGGATTCAATAAAGCTTTGAATATTGGTCTTTACCGTTATCTCATAGCAGCATTTAATGGCTTCATCAACGCCCTTTTCTCTGATGTCATAGATAAAGGCTTCAAAATACTTATCCACCTTACGGCTGAGTTCTATATTCAGTTCTTCCTTGCGGTAATCCTCATAGGCTTCAATCAAGCTATCGACTGTCAAACTGTTTATGTCGTCCATATCCTCAGCGATATAGTCACGAAAAGCGTTCCAGTCGGGATCGTTACGCATTTCATTTATCCTGACTGCCAGCGCACTTTTTGAAAAAGTAATAGCGTCACCATCGGCAATTGTTTTGTCAATGTCCTTGACAAGGTAAAAATCGTTTGTCTTGTCATAGGCGTAAAGCTCCAACCCCAGCCTGTCTATCTCTCTTGCAACATCGGGATTAAGGGCAACAAAGGTGTTGTCGTCCACTGTGTATGTTCCCGACTTTACGAGAGAATATATCTCGTTATATGACCAGTCCTCAAACTTTGAAGCCACCAAGATCTGTGAAGCGGTCTTTGTGTCCAGCCCTGCGGCTATTGAAGAAAAGTAATCATTGAGATACTTCTCGCTGCCGCCCGAAACAAGGCTGTAATTAGCTATGTGCAGCAGATCACCGTAGGATATAATATTGGTATCATAAGCCTTTACAAGGCGCTCAACTGCCTCGCTGCTGAGTTTTGTATGTGCCAGCCTGTCAGCAAGCTCCCTGCTGTTTTCAGCTATAACGCTTAATGTGTAATCGGAGAAGCGGTGCTGTGCTATCTTGAAAAACTCAACATTATCGACCATCTCCCCGATCTTTTTGTAACACTCTCCCCTTGTTATCATTATCACCTCCGTGTTTTCTTACCGGGCTTGAAACGTGGCTTGTCCTGCATATCCTCTGTAACTGCCTTTTTTGCAAGCTCTGCCGCCAGCTTTTGTTCACGCTCTTTTGCGGCAATCAGCTTATCGGCTGTATTATCCACTATGATCTCAATGTCGGTATCAGCAAAAACATCGTCACTAAGCCATTCCTTGTAAATATCGTCAAGCGTGTTCCTGCTTGACATAAGTGCATCTACCTTGTTTTCGTGTATTATCTGCGGCACCTCGGTCATAAAAGCCTTTATCTGCTCCTTGATGACTATCTCATAAGCAGACCCGATTATTTCCTCCGGCTGCCGCTGTTTCATATCCGATATAAATGCAGTATGCTCTGCTGCGACCTTTTCCACCAGCTTGTCGGCATAACGCTCCATAGAGAAATATCTGTACTGATCGGACAGCCCTATGCTTGTAAGCGTTTCTCTGTCGATAGCTGTATGCCTTATGAACCAAGCCTTGAAATCCTGCCAGTCGGGATAGGTCATCATTTCATTGACCGTGACCGCCAGCTTAGGGAACTTTACAAGCTTTATTCTGTCACCGTTTTTGACAGCTTCATCAAACTCAGACTTATCTGCAAGATTATAGTATATTCCTTCCTTTCGCATAGCAGTAAGAGGAATACCCATATCACGCAGCTGTGCAGCGACCCTGTAGTTGAGCCCGATACTTGCATACTGCGTTGGGTAATATGCACCGCTTTTTACAAGCTCCACCAGACCCTTGTATGTATCGGGCTCATAGGCTGTTGCGGTAAGTATCCGTGCAGCGGTGGTATGATTGACCTCTTTGGATTCAATAGAGCGAATAAACTGATCTATGTATTCTTCACTTGAATAGTCGTAACAGGAGTATTCTGCAATATGCAAAATGTCTTTCCAGTCGATTATTCTGTTGCGGTATGCCACTATGATCTTTTCCATACTCTCGGTTTCATAGAGGGTATTGGCAAAGCGTTCAACATATCCCCTGTCAAACTCCGCCATTACCGCAAGAGCCTGATCGGAATAATTATGGGATATGATATTTGCAAGTTGTTCCTTTGTGAGCACCTCGGCAAGCTCAGCGATGCTGTCCTCACGATTTGTTGTCATAACTCACCTTCTTTTCATATTTTTAGGCTTAAAATTTGGCTGGTCAGCTACCTCCTCTACCACCGTCGGAACAACATCATCGCCCTTACTCAAAGCTTCGTTCACCACTTCAAGCCTTGCCTGCTTCTGAGCAAGCTCCTCTGCTCTGTCAAAGGGCTTTGTTATGTTTTCCTTAGCCTCGGCAAGATTAGCCTGCGCCCTTTCAATATCGGCTTTATACTGAACGATACGGTTTGATATTGAGTTTGCCGCAAGGTTTTCTATTCTACGCATATTGCCCTGATGATTTTGCAGATTGACCTCGGTTGTGTATTTCAGTAAACCGCAGAGGGATATGATACAGGGCGCTCCCTGCTCAAAGAAACTCAGGTTTTGCGGATTCTGTTCAAGCAGCAGGTCAAAGCCGAAATACTTTCCGACCTTCATTGATTCTCCTGTAGTTGAAACCTTGATTATAAGCTTTTCAAGGGCTTCACCTGCTTCCTCACGAACGTGCTCGGAAGTCGCTTCCGAGTAGACCTTCCCGTCAATCTCTATTTGGAAGGCAGTTCCTTCGGGGTGATTTGTCATAAAGCTCTCCTGATCTTCCGTTGCCTTTTCAAGATAAGTGGTGTATTGCTCGATACGCTGCGGCAGCGTTCTCTCCGCCTGCTCCTGATACCTAAACAGCGATTTCTTGTATTCGCTTTCAAGCATTTTTAACGTCTGAATATCGTTATCAAGCTGTATCTTCTCTTTTATCATAGGGTTGCCGCTTGCAATAGCCTGCATTTCGGAATAGGTCAACACCATTTCATCAACGTCCTCGGAAATACGCACAGGGTCTTTTGAGGTCATTATCTGATTTATGAACTTAGCCTTGTTTGTGATTATGCCCATCATATATGCATCAAAGGTGTTTTCGGTCAGATAATGATAGATACCCACCTCCGGGAACATATTGCCCTGACGCACACCACGACCATCCTGCTGTGTCAGATCGGCAGGCTTCCACGGGATATCAAGATGATGTATAGCACAGATACGGTCTTGAATATTCGCACCTGTTCCGAGCTTTGATGTACTTGCAAGGATAAAACGCTTTTCACCCTTTCTAAGCTGCTCAAACATCTCTGCTCTTGCCTTGTCTGTTTTGGCATCTCCTGCAAAGCAGATCTCCTCCCTCGGAATACCTCGCTCGACCAAATCTTTTTTTATCGCTTCATAAATGGAAAAATGCTCAGCATCTTCATTGATAGCTATATCGCAGAAAACGATCTGCACTCCACGCTCAGCCATTGTATCATTGTAATTCCGAACAAGGTTATCAAGCAGCTTGTTCACCTTGCTGTCCGGCGCAGGTACTACCTCTGGGTTCATACAGCGACAGTCAAGACCTAACAGCCTTGCTTCGTGGGTTATCTTCAGCATATTATCCTCTCTCGGATCAACGTTTCCGCCGTGTATCATTTCTGCTCGCTGAGCAAGCTGTTTCATATATTCCTTCTGATAATCGTCGGGCTTTGCTGAAACAACTATAGGCTTGCCGGTTTTAAGCTCCGGCACAGGCAAGCGTATCATATCGGGTGTCTGAATATCCGCAAACTCCTTATACATCATCATAAGCTCCGGGATATTTACAAACTTTGAAAAACGATTTTTCATCTGAAAGCCGTTTCCCGCAGGCTTTATTTCAAGCTGTGAAACTACCTCACCGAACGTCGAGGCCCAGTCATCGAATGTTTCAAGCCCTGCCTTTTCCAAAAGATCGGGGCGAAGATACCTCTGCATAACGTAAAACTCCACCATACTGTTCGTGCAGGGAGTTCCCGTAGCGTAGAGGATATTATTGCAGCCGTATTTGTTATTAAGATACTGCGTTTTCATAAGCATATCCTCACTCTTTTGTGCGGCTGTAGTCTGCACACCTGCCACGTTGGACATTTTTGTTGCAACAAAGCAGTTCTTGTAATAGTGAGCTTCATCACAGACGAGGTAATCAAAGCCCAGCTTTTCAAAGCACAGGCTGTTATCTTTTTTGGAACTCATCAGCTTTTCAAGCCTTTCCTCCAGCTTTTTCTGCTGACGCTCCAATGCCTTGACGGAAACTCTGTCGCTGCTGTCAACATCTTCAAGAGCTTCCATTAACTCATTCAGCTCATTCTCCATAAACTGCCTGCGATATTCATCGGACATAGGAATTCTTTCAAACTGAGTGAAAGACATTATGACCGCATCATAATCGCCCGTAACACACCTTGCTATGAATTTCTGCCTGTTGTCCTTTGTGAAGTCCTCCGGTCTTGCGACAAGCAGCTTTGCATTAGGATAAAGCCTCATCCACTCACTTGCCATTTGCAAAGTCAAGTGCTTTGGAACAACCACACAGGCTTTATTTATCAATCCCAAACGCTTTTTCTCCATAGTTATAGCGATCATCTCAAAGCTCTTTCCTGCACCTACACAGTGAGCAAGCAAGGTGTTGCCGCCAAGCTTTCCACGCATAATAGCGTTTGCCTGATGAGGGCGCATATTTATTGCAGGATTTTTGCCGGGATAGGTCTGGTGTGAGCCGTCATACTCACGCCCACGAATAGCGTTGAAAAGGTTATTGTACTTATCTACATACTTTTCTCTCCTTGACATATCCTCCCACAGCCAGTTCTTAAAGGCTTCCTTGATGATACGAGCCTTGTCCTTTGCAAGCTGTGTTTCCTTAGCGTTGACCTCATACCACACTCTGCCTTCTTCCTCGTGACGATCACGCACCACCACATCACGCTGATTGAGCAGATTTTCAAGGATATGATAGCTGCTCATTCTGCTTGTACCGTAGGTCTGCATAGATGCCAGCGACCTGTCCTGATACTTGCCTTCAATCTTGTATTCGCCCATTTTTGTACGGGTGATCGGGTGGGCAAATGGCTGACCTCTCAGCACCTCACGCAAAAAGAGGTTGTAATCCTCAACATCGACCCAATTTGCACCGATACGCACGGATATTTCGCTTGCTTCAAGGTCTTTCGGGATAACGGTTTTAAGTGCCTCGACGTTCTTTTCAAAGCTTTTGTCTATATGCTCTGCATACTCAGTAGCTATACGCAGCTTTTCACGGACATTACCGGACAAATACTCGCTTGCATCTTCATAGCCCGATAACGGATCGTTATCCTTAATAAACTTAGGGTTTCTGAAAATATCATTGCCAAGCTCTTTGATTATCTCATCGGGCTCAACACCCACAAGCTTTGCCATAAATGCCAGATCGACCTTACCCTTGCGGTCAATGGATATTTGCAGTGCTTCCTGCGGAGTTTCACAGGATACTATTTCGGTTTCGGGCAGGATAGTCCTCTTGCTAAAAATCTCTGCTTTCTCTACCGTCTTTTTCTCGGTATCAACTATTTCAAGTGCCGCAATAGTGTTGTAGTCATCATCGTGCTGAAATACTCGCTCGTTTGCTCTGTCAGTTATTGCACCGTAAGCACGCTTGAATATATCATAAGTGTAATTGAGATCAGCCTGCAAGCGTTTCAGCTCTGCATCATCACAGCCCCTTGCCTGAGCGTCTATCACCGCCATAGTTTTCTGACGAATAAAGTGCATACCCATCATTCTGTCAAGGGTCTTGCCGGTTTCCTGAACCTTGGTCATTATTTCATTCTCTCTGAAAAAGAGCTTGCCGTCAACAATGGTGTGAGTGTAGTTTCGCACACTCGGATCGGCGAGAATTATCTCAATATCCTGCTTGCCTTCTTCGGCAATGGTGATAGTTTCGATCTTGCCCTTGATTTTGGATATAGCCGCTTTTAACTGCTCTGACAAAGGTGTTTCGGTGTTCGGCAGACAAGTCGTCACCCTGCTGTCATCACCATATCTGCCCTTCATACGCTCGTCCCATGCCATTGTGCCAAGCACCATATCGGGATTATCGACAAAATACTGATTGCAGGGTATGCCGTCAGCCGTTTCACCGAAATGCACCCAGCTCGGCACCTGCACCGTCAGCGTTTCACGCTTTTGGAAAAACAGAATATCTGTAGTAGTCTCCGTTCCGGCATTTTTCTTAAATGCGTTATTCGGCAGACGCACAGCACCAAGCAGATCACAGCGTTCAGCAAGGTAACGCCTTGCCTTATCGTTCATCTTGTCCATTGTGAACTTGCTTGTTACGATAGCCACAACACCGCCGGGCTTGACCTTATCTATGCTTTTTACGGCAAAGTAATCGTGTATATTGAATCCGAGTTTGTCATACGCTTTATCCGATACCTTATAGTCACCAAATGGCACATTACCGATCACCACATCGAAAGAGTTGTTATTGAACCTTGTCTTTTCAAAGCCTGTGATCTGTATTCTGTCCTCAGGGTTCAAAAGCTGTGCTATCCTGCCGCTTATCGAATCAAGCTCTACACCGTACAGCTTTGAACCGTCACGCATATCATCTGGCATTTTGGCAAAGAAATTGCCGACACCCATTGAAGGTTCTAAGATGTTTCCACCCTCAAAACCAAACTGTCTGAGTGCCTGAAACACGCCGTCCGTTACCTCTGGAGGAGTATAAAAGCTTGTGAGCGTTGACGCTCTTGCCGCCTTGTATTCATCATCGGACAAAAGCTGTCTGAGTTCCTGCTGTTCCTCCTCCCAGCCCGTCGGTGCGGCATCGCCCAAATTACCGCCGATATTATCAGCAGCACGGTCAGTTATAAACGCCTGCGGAATACCTCCCCAGCCCACATAGCCTGCAAGGACAGACTGTTCCTCCGGGGTTGCATATCTGTTCTCGGCTTCGATTTTTTGCAAGGTTTTTATTGCTTCAATATTTGCCTTAAACTTCGATTTTGCACCGCCCTGCACAATATCACTTTCGCTGAAATGATATGTAACAGGCGTTCCGCTTTTCGGAATAACAGGTACGGCAGTTATCTTTTCGAGAGTATTGACAGCCACCTTTTTAGGTTCAGGCTCATCTATATCATCATCAGCCACAAGCTCTGTAGGCTCTGCATCGAGAATTTCTGCCGCTTCATCACTTAGTTCCTCTAAAATGTGAGCTTTAAGCAATGCAAGTTCCGCAGGAATATCAAGTCTTGCGTCCATATCCACGAGAGCCATAAAGTGGTTATAGTCCTCGACCTCGGCAAGTGCGTTACTTGTCGTTGCAAGTATCTCAGCCGCTGCGGTCATCAATGACATGGATTCTTCCATTTCCCACACGCCGCCGTCAACAATTGTCAGATCGGGTGCATAAAGCGTATATGAGATACCCTCATCGGTCTGGTGCAGCTCAATGAAACTTTCATCACGAATATCCATATATACAGCCTGCTCCGCCGCATCTTCGGCGGGCTGACTATTCTTTATTTCCACAGGAATTCCCGTATCCTGTGCTCTTTTGATCAGACCGTCTATAGGCCTTTCAACTGCGACACCCTGCTCACCCAAGAATTGCTGGGCTTCATGATACTGTCTGCGTTCATACTCCTTGTCAAAATCAGAATAGCTGTCGGGGTCATAATTCTGCACTATCCGCTTGCAGTCACGGATCTTATCCTCAATATCCTTTTGAGTTATATATTTCCCTTCGGATACGAGCCTTGATATGCGGTTTGCTACCTCATTCCATTTCATAAGTATTTTGGTATCGGGCTTACCTATGCTTTCGCCACGCATATATGCTATACCCTTAGCATCGTGCCACTCATCACCGCCACGGCGTGACCCTCCACCGGTTCCGTATTCTTTTTTCAGAAACTTTATCTGCTCGGGCAGGCTGTGATCTTCCTTGAAGAACTTTTCTATTCTGAACTTGCCGTCAGAAAAGCCGCTGCCGTATCCAAGCAGAGCGTCCTTTTCTCGTTCGGAAATGAAATAGTATCCCTTGAAAGAAAAATCGGGCTTGGTGATAAACTGCTTACGCTCTATCTGCAAGTCTTTGAGCCTATACAAAAGCTCTTTCGGCTTATGGAAATGGAAACGCATTATGTCACGATTTTGCTCATAGTCGGTAACAAACTGCTCCAAGCCGTTGATATATTCCTGCAAGGTGTCCTTATCCAGCAGAGCAAGTTTTATTCTTTCGGTGCTGTCGGGGAATCCACCTTTGAACATCTCGTCCGGGATAAAATACTGATAGACGCTTTTGTCGGTATCCTGATGAAGATACCACAATCTATCCGCAATATCCTTTATCTCTTTTTCGGCAGCACCGTCGATAATATCCTGTGAACAGAATTCGCCGTTATCAAGCATATCCGCAATTCTTGCTGCCGCACTTTCCCAAGGCATTTTTGCAGAAGAATACGGATTTACAACGTTCTCGCCTGCGCTGATGATTATTCCGTTATCGTCAAACCAAGAGCAGATGTTTTTAGTTTCCGAAAAGTCGGAAGTATTATACACATATCCTCGGCCGTCAGAGCCAAATTCATTTCTGAGAAACTCGGCATTTTCCGCAATCGACTTTCCCTTTTGAAGCTGAGCGACTATCCTTGACAAACTGCCTCTTTCGGGACTACCGCACCGCAGCACATACTTTTTCATATCTTCGGTGATAAGGAAATTGGGCATTGGTGTTTTAGCCAGAACTTTTGTCTTGCTTGACTTTTTAGCCTTTTTAGCTGTCTGCTCCACAGGAACAGGCTCACCGAAGAATGAAAGCTGTTCTGCACCTTCATTTTCGTTGGGCGTTTCAGTAGTTTCTTCTTCGGGTTCGGGGTAACTTTTTTTCTCTGTCGGCTCTGTAAAAATAGGCTCGTCAATTTCTGACACATGAGTATCAAGCAGCAGCCCACGCTCGACCATATCGGCATAAAAGCTCTGTATTTGCTCCCAGCTAAATCCCGATTCCATTGTTCGGCTCAGATAGCTGCCTTTCCAGATATGTATTCCCTCATCATAGGTCTTATATCCATATCTGCTTTCTTCCGTATCGCCAAGCAGCACCTCCGAATAATCGGAATTAAATATCTGTTTGACAAACTCCACACGCTCGTCATGGTCGGTGTTGTTCTCGAAAAATGCCTCTATCCGATCTTTCTTTATATGGAAAAACTGATCTTGCTTTAATACTCCGAATATGATATTTTCATCTGTAATAGGCGGCAGGTCGGTCGTTACAACAGTCTCATTTTTGACAATAACAGTATCATTGGCAGGCTGATTCTGTGTAACGGTTTCGACTTCTTCCTCGGTTGGCCTTGACAGATCAATTTCGGGAGTTTCCTCCGGCGGAGTAATATCCTCTACTATCTCCGTCGGGAAAACTGGCTCCATATTTGTCGGAACAGCTATGCCCGATGTTCCAATAAGTACAAAGCCGTCATCACCTTCCGAGGGTGTCTGCTCTGCCTTTTTCTGTTCCTGTTCACGCAGACGGAGTGCGTTTTCAATTAGGAGAATTATCTCCGCCTGCTGTCTCTCGGAATACTTGTAGGCTTCGTGCTTTCTAAAAAATTCTACTATGTCTACATCGGTATCAAGGAAATCAGCAAGAAAACGCCCTGCTATCTCATAGCTGTCGGGGCGACGGTTAAAGTCACTTTGAAGGTAACGCTGTATAAGGGTATCAGCGGTCAGCTCCTCGGCTGATAAACTATCTCCTCCATTATCCTGTGCTCTATCGTCAGCAGACGGTCTTTCTCCCACTTCTGCATTTCGCTGAATGTTACGGGGCGAGGGTTCTCTTTTCGGTAGAGTGCGTCCAGCTCTGTGAACCGGGCTTCTGCCTGTCTGTCTATCTCCCTCGGTATTATGTTCCACCTGCCCGTTACTATCAGCACCGTCTCCTCGGTCGGGTACTCTGTTCTCACCCACTCCTGCCACATTCTGCCCCACCTGCCTATCGGTGTTTTGAGCATTTCGATTTCCTGCGGGTCGTCCGTGTATGCTACCTCTGCTAACATCTGTCCGGTCGGGCTTAACTTGTAATTCATGCTCTCTTTCTCTCCTTTTCCTAAGAATCTGAATGACCTCACGCTCTATTTCAAGCAGGCTGTCCTTAGCACTTCTCTGAACAAGGTCACAGAAACGAATAACATCTCTTGTATCCTTGAAATAGTCAGCAGCGTTGAGATTGATGTTTCCCGAAAGCGGCATACCGCCGTTCTGCTCGCAGCGGTTTTCGACTACGAAACGCACCGCCGACACCACAGACCTCTGATATTCCGCAGTTTCCTTCTGCGACAAATTCATCTGCTCTATGGTGTACTGCATTTCGGGGCTATGAGCCTTGATATTATCCACCGCAACAGCGGCAAGCACCTCGTGAATATCCTTACACTCCCTGCCGTAATTCTCACTAATGACATCAACAAGCTCCGCCGCCACATCTTCCGTCAGCCGCCAGCCGTTAGGAATCGGCTTACCGTTGGTCTGTGAAATATCGAAAAGGTGTCTGCACCTGTCGCCTTCACCAAAAACGGCTATCGACCTTGCGCCCTTGTTTACAAACCTGCCCAGCCTGTTCCAAGTTTCAAGCTCAGCGACCTTTGTGGCATTGGGATCGTGATAGAAAACAAGTGCCGCATCGGGGAATCCCATTTTGTAAAGAGAAGCCGAAAAACGCAGAAAACGAGCAAGTGTCTGCTTATCCCGTCTGAGCCTTTCGGTCACGTCCGACCAGTTGTAGCATACGCTTTGATACCGATTATTCAATAAATGTTGTCTCCTTTCCTCCGTATTTTGCTGATAAGTCAGTTAAAAAGCTCCTCAAAATCTGTAATGTCGCTGCTGTTATCGTCAGAACTATCCTTTGCACAGGCACCTGCCAAAGCACCGTCATTCCAGCCTTCATCATAGCCCTTGCTGTTACCGAGCTTGTATGCAGCGACAATTGCTGCTGAATTTATAAGCAACTCTAAAATGTACTTTATATTTGTTCTTCTCATATATTTCAATACCTTTCTAATTGTAAATTTTTATTTTTGCTGTTGATTTTTGCTGCAAATTATGCTACAATAATTACAGCAGATTATCTATCAAGTTAAAGGAGGTTTTATTATGCCAAATATCAAACCCGTTTCCGATCTTAGAAACTACACCGATGTACTTCGTGACATTGCTGTAGGTGAACCTGTATTTCTCACTAAAAACGGTAGAGGCCGCTTTGTTATCCTCGATATGGAGGAATATGAAAGAAAGCAAGCTGAAATCAAGCTGCTATCCGAACTCGCTAAAGGCGAAAAGTCGGTCAGAGAAAAAGGTTGGCTCTCGCAAGAAGATGTTGAAAGGGAGCTTGGTCTTTTATGAATTTAATCGTCACTCCTGCAGCTCTTCAAGATTTGAAAGATATAAGGAAATACATTTCTGATGAACTTGCAAGTCCAAAGGCTGCTGAAAACACCATTAGAAAAATTATATCGACCTACAAAAAGCTTATAGACACCCCTCTTATGGGTACAACTCTAAGTCAGAGTATAAGATTAGACGTTCCCTTTCATTATCTCATAAGCGGAAATTATCTTATCTTCTATAAGATCACAGAAAACATTGAGATTCATAGGATCATATATGGAAGACGAGATTATATTCGTATTCTTTTTGGTGACAACCTCACCGAAGAACCTGATGACGATATATAATTATTTATCCAATACGCCGCCGTTCAGCGGCGTATTATTATGAGCGATTTGGATCACGCTTTCTATTTGATTTGACATACTCTACAAACTTGAGATTTACATACTCCCCCGAATCATCAAGCTCGAACACCGCCGCATACTTATTCCCCTTTGAAGATGTGCAGCCCCTCAGCATTACCTTGCCGTTTGCCAGCAGCTCACTTATCTCAGCCGCCTTGTAGCTTCTGCCGATACGCTTATCGTGTTTGTAGATGAAGAAATCGCAGTTTTCTCTGTCCGAGCAGTAAAAAGCCTTCGGTCCTTCTCTCACAGGACTGCCGCACCAGGGACACTTGCCGACCTCCATAGGCTGTTCTGTTTCTGTATTATCTGCACTTGTTTCAGCGGCTGTAACCTCGTCATTTTCGATCACATCATTTACGTTCTTGATTATCTCACTCATAAAATCCTCCTCTCCGCATTTGCCCTGCTCAATGTCCGCAAGCTCCTGCTCCCAATGGGCAGTAAGCTCCGCCGACTTTAGATTATCGGGCAGTATGCGTATAAATTTCTTACCGAAATCGGTAATGTATATCTGTTTCTTTTTCCGCTTGATGTATTTGGCTGAAATAAGACCTTCGATAATGTCAGCCCTTGTCGCAGGCGTTCCAAGCCCACGATCTTTGACATAGGTTTTGAGCTCCTTATCATCAATTCTGCGGTCTATGTTCTCCATGACAGCTAACAGACTTGCTTCCGTAAAATGTGCAGGCGGCTTTGTTTCGCAGTCACGAATACTGACGGCATTAACAAGTACCGTCTGGTTCTTGAAATATGCCGGAGCTGCCTGCTGATCTGCACCCTTTCGGCTGTATTCTCTCCAGCCGAGCTCAACGGGTGTTCTTGTAGTCAAGCGGAACAGCTCGCCCTCTACCTCAAACTCAAAACGCTTTTCAAGATAGGTGTACGGCTTATCAATTGCCGACAAAAAGCGGTTTATCACCAAGCCGATTATCTTTTTCTCGGTATCGTTAAGCTCTGTTTCAGCCAGCTTTCCTATGATGTTTGTGGGTATGATAGCGTGATGATCTGTTATCTTTGCATTGTTGACTACACGCTTGTCAAAGTTAAGCCCCTGTGAAAGCAGCTTGTCTGTCCTTTCCTTGTTATAACTTGTAAGGCATTTTACAACGCTTTCAGCATAGCCGATCATATCCTCGCTGATGAAATTACTGTCTGTGCGGGGATATGTTATGAGCTTCTTTTCGTAAAGGCTCTGGGCTGCCCTTAATGTTAACGCTGCCGTAAGACCAAAGATGTCATTAGCCTCTCTCTGTAAAGAAGTCAGGCTGTGCAGCAGAGGTCTATTCTCTTTCTTTTCCTCCGCAAGTGCAAAGCATACTGTAGCAGTTTTGCCGATACAGCTATTTGCAACACTTTCCGCTTCTTCTCTTGTATCAAAGGTACGGGTACACTCTGCACCGTTATCAAGGATTAGCTTGAAGTAGGGCTTTTTCTCAAAAGCAGCTATCTGCGCTTCACGCTCAGCTATGATGCCCAGCACCGCATTTTTGACCCTGCCCGACTTATGCCGCTGATTGGATATGAGGCTGTAAAACCTTGAAAGGTTGATACCGAATATCCAGTCCGACTTGGCTCTTGCATAGCCTGCCGCAAACATACCGTCAAGCTTCGCAGGATCAAGTAATTTCGCCATACCGTCACGAATAGCATCGTCTGTCAGCGAGTTAATCCAAAGACGCTTTACGGGCTTATTGCTGCCGAGATAGTTATATATGTATCTGAAAATACACTCGCCCTCACGACCGGCATCACAGGCATTGATTATCTCCGTCACATCTTCACGTTCAAAGAGCTTTCTGAGCATTCCCATCTGCGTGCCGCAGCCGTTTAACAAAAACAGCTTGAAATCAGGGATAATAGGGAGATCAGAAAGCTTCCACTTCTTGTACCCGTAATCTTCGGGGATACCTATACCCACCAGATGACCAAGAGCATTGGTAACGATGTAGTCATCACCCTGCCAGTAGAAACGTTTCCCCTCGGATATTTTTTCAGTTGCACCTACGCAGTAGGCAATTGACATCGCCACAGAGGGCTTTTCACAAAGTATCAAACGCAATTAGAATCACCCCTTCTTACATCTTTGATAGGTTTTATTGTTCTAAGCACTTACATCTTCCTTCCTTTTTTGAATATCACCCTGCGGAATACACCGCAGGGATATTCTTGATAATTAGTCTTTATTATTCTTTTTTCCTTACAGAGCATACTATCATAATAAGCAGCGTAGCAGCAATTCCAGCAAAAGCAGTATTCTCTACTGCCGAGCCTGTCTGAGGGTTGCCTATAAACGGAATAGATGTCTTAGGCGTCTGAATATGTGTAGATGTATCGGGTGTGTGCTCATCATACATTACAACACTTGTAACGCTACCATCCTCATTTACTTTAAACTTAATATCATCAGAGATCTCATATCCCTTGGGTGCTGTTATCTCACGGAGAGTGTACTCTTTTCCTGCTATAAGCTTACCCTCGATAATATGAGCTTTATCAGTGCTTGTCCACTCCTCAACAACTGTTTCTCCGTCAATTATCTGGAGCTTTGCACCTGGCAGCTCCTTCTTTGTAGTTATATCAAGCTTTGTAATGTGTACCTTTGTAGTATCGTCATACATTTTCACCTCAGTCACTTCACCCTTGTCATTTACCGTGAAGGTAACATCATCAGCTACAACATGCCCCTCCGCAGGGATCGTTTCGTGAAGCGTGTAGGTTTCGCCTGATATAAGGAGTGCCTCTATATAGTGCGGTTCATTAGTGCTTACCCATTCATCAACGATATTCCCGTCCTTATCAATTACCTGCAAGTAAGCTCCTGCAAGCTCTTCATCATTTGTAATGTCACGCTTGCTGATCTTGACCTTTGTAGTATCATCATACATTTTCACCTCAGTCACTTCACCCTTGTCATTTACTGTAAAGGTAACATCATCAGCTACAACATACCCCTCCGCAGGGATCGTTTCGTGAAGCGTGTAGGTTTCACCTGATATAAGGAGTGCCTCTATATAGTGTGGTTCATTAGTGCTTACCCATTCATCAACGATATTCCCGTCCTTATCAATAATCTGCAAGTAAGCACCTGCAAGCTCTTCATCATTTGTAATGTCAAGCTTGCTGATCTTGACCTTTGTAGTATCGTCATACATATAGACTTTGGTTATCTCCCCCTTATCATCAACAACGAAAGAAACGTCATTTGCTATTACATAGCCGTCAGCAGAGATCTCTTCGTGAAGTATATATTCACCACTCGCCTTTAATACTCCATTTATCTCGTGTGCAACATCTGATGATATCCACTCATCTATGATATTACCCTCACTGTCGATCACCTGAAGCTTTGCTCCGCTGATCTCCTTTTCACCGGTTATATCATACTTAGTCACAGATACCTTAGTGATATCGTCTGTCATATTTACCTTATCTACACTTCCGTCTGTCGATACAGTAAACGATATATCATTTGCCAGCACATAACCTGTCGGAGCACTGACCTCGTGAAGAATATATGATTCTCCTGCTTTGAGAACAGCTTCGATATAGTGTGACTCATTTGTACTTGTCCATTCGTCTATAATACAGCCATCCTTGTCAATGATCTGCATCAGCGCACCTGCAAGCTCCTTATTACCTGTAATATCAAACTTTGTTAATGAAACCTTTGTTGTATCATCTATCATAGTAATTGTAGGAACACCATTACTGTCAGTTGAAAGAGTTTTTATATCATCAACAGTCACACGGTTATACCTATCAATTGTAAAGCTGATCTGTGCTGCGATCACATAACCGTCCGGGCTTGCTGTTTCCTTTAAAACATAGCTGCCTGCCGGGATTTTAGTTATGCACCTTGTATTACCGTTTGAAGTCCACTCGGCAAATACTTTTCCATCTGTATCGGTTATCTGCATTAAAGCGCCCTTTAGTTCACTTCCGTATATATCTATTTTTGATACATTTAGCTGAGTTGCTTTGTTTATGGCCTTCAGATATACCTCATCACCATCTTTAGCTATATTCACATCATGCTTTTTATCATCAAAAACATATCCAGCAGGTGAAGAAAGCTCTGTAACGATATACTTTCCATAGGGAATATTATCAAAGCCAAAGCTGCCGTTTTCGTCAGAAACAGATGTTTTAACAGCATTAGCCTCTGAAAAATCCTTTGTATCCGCTTTAAACAGACCAAATACTGCATTTGCAAGCGGCTCATCATGCTCGTTGACCTTTAAACCCTTAACAGAGCCACGCTTTATCTCATTTGTAAACTTACCGCAGTCTATCTCAACGGTATCTATACTCTGTCCTGCATATTCATATGTGACAAGATACTTTTCCCCGTTTAGGATATAATGATCATCAGTAGCTATCTCCTGAATGTAATATTTTCCGAATGGAATCTTGGCGTTAAACTCTGCCGTCATATCTTCTCCTAAAGAAAGCTCTGATATAAGTCCTCCTTCGGGGACGAAGGTACCGTCTGCTGCGGTTATCTTCTCATCAGCAAATAGTCCGAAACGCACCTTTGTATATTCCTTGTTCTGTCCGATACCATAGGTTTCGTCACGCTCCATAGCTTTAGCAAGGTGTACCCTTACACTCTGATACTCGTTTACAAAATCAGTATTTACCGTATCGCTGACCGATGCTTCCTGTCCTGCATATTTAAGCTCTACAAGCTGCGGCTCACTTTTGTTGATATAACCATAGGCCGCCTGCTTTTCGCAAACCTTATATTTTCCAAGATAAAGCATATCTGTTTGTGCATATCCTTTCTTATCAGTTTTTATCTGAGCTACAAGATCGCCCTTGTGCGCTCTTATCGTTCCGTCTGCGGTTATGATATCCTCGTCTGCTATGACATCAAATACAGCGCCCTCAAGATCACCATTTGTAAAAACCAAATCATATGTAACGGGAGTTGTCATAACAACACCGTTTTCCTCCTTAATAGCTGACATAGATGGATTTACAGATGTAAATACATCACCCGTCTTATGAACAGATATTCTTCCCTGCTGGCTCGAATTATCAACATCAATTCCAAGCTTTGAATACTCAGCGTTGTTTCCTGCAAAACTGAATGTGAATGTTTTACTGTCTGACTTAAGCGAATATCCCTTTGGGGCTGTTTTCTCTGTGAGAGAATATTGTGCTCCTATATACATTTTTGCATCACCGCTTGTAGCGTGTCCGTCTGCACCTGTTGTCATTGTACAGATAAGATCCCCTGTTTTGTGTATCTGCTTTGTTCCGATAAAATGATCCTTAGCTGCTCTGACCTCAAACACAGCGCCCTGCAAAGGCTTCTTAGTGTCTTTATCCTGTTTATATACATCAAGTATGCCGGTCTGAACATTGTCCTTGATTTTTATCTCGTGAGGGATCGTCAATGTAGTTGCCTTATCAGACTTGGCAATAAATCTTGTTACATTGTTTTTTGGAACTATATAAGGCTCCGGAGCTGACCTTTCGGTCAACATATACTCAAAGTTCGGATAAATAGGAAGGATCTTCTCATAGCCCTTTGTACCCTCTGTAGCATATTCGATATACTTTGAAGATGCAACACCCTTTTCGTCAGTTACAAGTGTTCCTATCTTTTCACCCTTCTTCTGAACTGTCTTGCCGTTAAAAACTATATCCTGTGCCGGTGCAAGGTCAAATGTTACTCCCTTTACAGGATTATCATACTCATCCACCTTACTTACTTTAAGATCCACAAGCTGTAAGGTATTTGGAATATCTGCTGTATAAGTAATAACAGGATCAGTCTTGCTCTCTATATCGCCTACAGTAGTAACGATCTTTATCTCCTTTGAGGCATTGCCTTCATCATCAAGCATAATATACTTGTCATTCTCTCGCTCTGTAACTGTATATATGTTTTCAAATGTTTTATCCTTCAGTTTTCCGAGGGGAAGATCGGATATACTTGCATAGCCGTTCTTATCGGTTTTGATACTTGCAACAGTTTTACCGTTTAGAGAAACATCAAAGGTTATACCTTCGATCTTGATGTTGTTTATAATATCATACTTGTTGAGCTCGATTTTTAACGTATATGGCTTATCCTTTACCTCATAGCCGTAATCATTAAGCTTTGCGTTCTGGAAATTGTCAAGGTCATCACCTACAGCATTGCTGCGGTTTACCTTGTAATACTGAGTATCCAACACATACCCGTCAGGTGCAGTTATCTCATGCACATAATAGTCGGTGTTTTGGATAAGGTTATACTCAAATTTGGCCTTTCCGTCATTACCTGTTACCGCTGTTTTTAACAGTTTCTTGCTGCTGTTGTATAAGCCGTAAGTTGCCCCCGGGAGAATAGTGTTTTTATCATCCTTTTTAGTTAGGATAAGCTCATAGTTTACAAGCTCATTTACTATCTCAGCACTTGAACGCAGCTTGTTGCTTTCAAGCTTGTTGCCGCTTATAGGGTAATATTTACCGGAGGATATAACATACTCCTTACCCGTAGAGCTTGTGATAGTATAGCTTTTTCCCGTATCATTCTTCATTACTCCCGAGATATTTCTTTTATCCTTATATGAGCCTATCGTGCTAAGCATTACTGCGCCTGATTCCTTTACAGTATCATCATAGCCATAGCCCTTAGCACCATTTATCTCAATAAACACTATCTCCTGAGCATTGCCTGAAGAATCAAGCGGTAAAAGATTTAAAAATATCTGTCCGAAATAATCACAGGTATCTGTACCCGTATATAGGTATCCTGCTGAAAGGATCTGTGCCTTTGATATGTCCGTACTTGTACGGCTTTCATCAAATATTACTTCGTGAGCCTTATTAAGAGTTGTAGGCATATAGTATTTTCCGTCACCTGTTTCATAAGTTGTATCATTGTAGTTTTTAAGGTCAGCAAGATCGCCGTTTAAAGCCTTTGATGCAGACTTATGTGCAGTTGTCAGATATCGCATTGTAGTTCCGTCCCAGAAGCCGACGATAAACTTAGTTGACTTGTATATATCCGACAGAGCAGCTATATCTCTTTCATTATCATCGGAAAGCACCTTGCCGTCACCATTTTCTACGATCTTATCAAGTGTGGCTGAACCAAATTTAGCGTCATAGCTTTCCTCGTTGTTATTAAGCTTGACCGTTCCCGTTCCTGCATTTGTCATAAATTCAGAGGTTGGTGAAGGCAGCTTAACAGACTTTGAAAGCTTTTCATATCGTTCTGTATCGGGTACGCTGTATTCTTTTACAGTATATGTTCTGCCTGATGAAGCTGAGGTAGGCAGATCAAATACAGAAAACACACCCTTTTTAGTTGAATTATCAATTGTTTTAAACTTTGTAGCCTCTGATTCAGATGTGGTATATTTTCTAAACACATATCTGTTTTTATCATTATCCTTATCTGCAACAACATAGTATTTTTTGCTGTTTATAGTAGCTGAGATAACAAAAGAGGTCTTACCAAGCAGATCATTCAACTCAGTCGCAGTTATAGCCTTGTTGCTGCTGTCGGTATATGTCTTTTCCACCTTTAAATTAGGCTCGTTATAGCTTGCGAGCGCTGAATAGCCCTTGACCGGATCAAAGGTCGTAGCTGACATGCAGGTCTGATAATATGACTTGCAAAAAAGCGATTCCTTTTGCTTTAATCCGCTTTTAAGCTGCATGGGAATAGCAGAGGTCGCATATATACTGCTGTCAGAGCTGCTTGTAAACTGCCTCTCATTTGACCATACAGTATAAACTGTGTTATTTCCGCTTGTAGTGGTATCAATACCGTAATCCTTACCGTAAGTACCTTTAAACCTGCTCTTTACAAGTGCTTCAAGTGCAGACTTATATGTACTGAAATTGTGGGCAAGGCTTGTCTTGTCAACATATGCTGAGTTTATGGTAAACTTAGCCTCATAACGCATATTTGAAGCATTAAATTTCATTACCTTTGCATTATCCTTTGCAAGCGCCGCAGTTTTCTGCATTGCCGCAGGAAGGTTATAATGTGCCTTTACATTTGCAACTATATCCTTATACGCTGCCTCAACTCCGGCTTTTGTACACCAACCGCCCGAAGGGTAAGTAAAGTCATTCCATAACTGATCAGAGCACGTTGCAAAGGTACTTGGTGTATGTCCTCTGTAGTTCATAGCTATTTCCCAAAGCAAGCACTGAGTGGCTGCGAAATAATTGCCGTTTTTATGTGAAGAAAACCCATAATACTGAACAAGTGCAAGATATTTTGCAATATCTCCGTCTGTTCCTCCTATAGACTTCCAATATGCCGCTGTATCTGCTTTGTTCTTATCATTAAGGTCAAAGGTGTCATACTCGGTAAAGCCGTTTGCACTTACCCAGCTTCCGTATGACTGACCCGTAAGGCTTGCACCGGGCTCAATACAGAACGCCCATACATCGCTGTCTGTACTCGGAACAAACCTTGCGATCTGCTCTCCGTAGGTAAGCGAGCCCTTGCCGCCGCTTGCAGCATATTTATTTGTGTATAAGGTCGGATTGACCGAGCTGTCCCAGGTATATCCGATAGTAACACCTGTGCTTGCAGCAGTTACTGATGTTGCAAGCGTACTTAATGCTATTGCAGCCGCAAGCATACCTGACACTCCACGTTTAAAAGCTTTATTTATCTTCAACTATCCTAACCTCCCTTTTATCATCATAGTATACATCAATATTTTCTTCATTCGCTTTTGGTGCGATAACCTCATTAACGCTTGATGAAAACTCCCCATTATTGATAGCCGTATTTATAGCTTCAATATCGCAGCCTTTATCCTTGACAGTCTTGAACAGGTCACTTAGCTGCTCCTTTTCGAGCCTGTCGCAAAGCTCCGTTTCCTTACGCTGATATATCTTCAGCATCTTCTTGTGATAAGCTATCAGCCGCTTGGTGTCCTCGATATTCTTGCGAACTTTATCAAGCCTTGCTGTCAGCTTTTCTTTCCTTTCTGTCATTTCTTCCCCCTTTTCTTCATTACAAAATACCCTATAACAGCCGTTAGGAATAATATAACGTCAAAGGCACTTATCCTCAGACTATTAAGCTCTGCCTGAGTTACCGGGTCATAAGTAGCCTTTACAAGTGTAAGTGTGATCGCAACGGCAAGCATTGCTGCCATTATAATGACCGCCCTATGATCCTTGCCCTCATCACTTTCCTGTGACTCCTGCCTTGAAGAAAGGTCTGTCATTTTTAAGCTGTTTCTTAGTCTTTTAAGTGAGCCGAACATCAAAACCCTCCTTGCTGTAAGATTGAATAGAAAGTCCAAAACATTCCCTCTACATCATCAGTAAAGTTCATATTCTCAAGCCCGGTCTCTGCGTCGAAATTCACTACCTCACCGTAGTAAATAACGTGATCGGGGTTATCGCAGTATATTGTTGTGGTCTTTATGGATATATCGTCCCAATCAATATCCGAATAGCTGTCGCTGTCAATGTTATATGTTATTTCCCAAGCAGAGCCATCAATTTGCGCATATCCTGTTCCGGTTATATCCCCGTCACTTGTACCAATAGTCAGATCGGTAAAAACAGATGATGTGTGCTCATAACAATCTCCGGTGAATGTAACTGCATATTTATCCTCCGCCGCTATGTATTCCCGACTTTTGATACTAAATCCGTCATTAACGACGAGCTCAGTATTTTCATCAATCATACAGTCGTGATCCGGACAATACCCGTTCTCTGTTTCGTGAGAGTATGAATAAAAGTTCTCAATTACCTCACTTAACATTTCATCAGTCAGAGTGTCATTTCCGACTTGAAACTCCTTTGCCGCACAAGCAGCTATGACCGCATTCTCATCGACTGAAAGCGTGAGATTTCCATATTGGTTCAAACTTGTGATCTCGGTATCATCATACCTGTATTCAGGAGTATATTCATAATTGCCGTCTATTTCTTCCTGCAAACGGCTTTGTATTTCCTGCACCTGAGTATGATACATCTGGAGATAATCATACTGACTTGTGCCGTCACCGGGTATGAGCCATGAAAACATTGAGGATATAGCAGAGATTATCAAAGATATAAAGCTTGAAAGCAGTGTTGCTGTTAATAGCACAAGTCCTGCCCCAAGAGCTGCTATGATAAACCCCTTTGAGGTAACGACCTTTCCGATCACACTTGCGCCCTTCTTCGCAGTTTGCCCTGCTGCCTTGCCTGTTTTCTTAGCCTTTACTATCTGTTTAGCTCTGTGCTTTCGGATAAGCTTTTCTCTTATCCTCTGCACATCACGCCCCACAGCCTTTGGCGTTTCCTTGACCGAACGTGCAGTCTTTATTCCGCCTTTTACAGTATTTCCGACCGCTTTTCGGGCATTATCTGCATAACTTATGTCAGTAAGCCCTTGCTTAATAGCCTCAGTTCCGGTATCGGTGGTGGTGGTCTTATCTACCCTTGTTCTCAACAGAGAATGACCTGCTTCCTTAACAACACCGGTTGTTGCATTTTTTGCAACAGTTGCCATTTTACCCACATCTTTTACCGAACCGACGCTTACACCACGATTCACAGCGGTCTGTATCCTGCCTGCCGTATTCCGAGTACCGCCCACAGCAGTGCGTATAACACCGCCTGTCTGCATAACGCCCTGTGCAACATTTACTGTGCTTTGTACTGTAGTTATGTTGTTCGGGCTTTCTTCATCGCCTTTAGCGGCAGTATATTTCCGCCTTGAAAGAGTAAACTTACGGCTTTTGAAATAGTCCTTTCGCCGCTTTATACCCCGAAGCTGTCTTATTCGTTCCTCTCGGTTGACGTTTGGATTTTTAAGCACCACATCTTTTCCGCCCCAGGAAGTCTGAATACTCCCCTTTTTGACCGACTTTATATGATACTTATTCCCGACCCCTATCTTTTCATGTCCGGTCTCAATGCCCTCTCGCTCTATATTCGTCTGAGGTGCATCTCTTGCCCTTTTAGTCTCTATCTGTATTCAAATCACTCCTTCTTGTGCTCGTTCTCGGCTATCTCTGATAATTTTGTTGTCATTAAGTCATAGAGCTCATTATGCGGGAACTTATCTCTGAATGGAATAATTGAACCACCGCAGCAGATAAGCCCCTGTCCGCTGTCGCTGTTGGTAACATAGGACAGCAGATTGTCCGAGATATTCAGTATCCTTGCAAGCTGCTCTCTGTCGCTTGTTGCCTGATTGAGCATCATAACAAAGTCGGTATTTGAAAGCATTGACCTTGCTGTTTCCGATTTCAGCAAGTCCTCCACATTCTGCGTTATACCCGTAGGTATGCCGCCCCATTTTCTTGCTCTCTTGTAAAGCTCATAGAGGAAGTTAGCGGAATACTCATTTGCAAACAGCAGATATATTTCATCTAAGTATATCCATGTTCTCTTGCCCTGCGCTCTGTTGACGGTTATTCTGTTCCATACATAATCAAGCACTATCAGCATACCCAGCGTTTTAAGCTGCTTGCCAAGGTCCTTTATGTCGTAAGAAACCACACGGTTTTTAACGTCAACATTTGTATGGTGTGCAAACACATTAAGATTACCCTTGATGTAAAGCTCAAAGGAAAGTGCCAGACCCTTAGCCTCCTTTTCGGGCTGTGCTTTGATATTCTCATAGAACTCCATAAGCGTCGGCAGCTTTTCGGGGTCAAACTTGATAAGATACTCACCGTAGGTCATTGTAAGGCAGCGGTCGATAATAGCTTTCTCCTTTGCCGTAAGCCCCTGCTTGCCGATAAGACATTCGCAGAACGAAAGAATAAAGTCGGATTTCATAACCAGAGGGCTTTCATCATCGGAATAGTCTTTCGACATATCCAGCGGATTGATGTAATTCGTACTGCCCGGAGAAACAAAGATCGTTTCACCGCCAAGAGCAGCCACAAGATTTGTGTACTCACGTTCCGGGTCGATGATGATTATATCGTCATCGGTCGCCAAGAACACATTGAGCATTTCTCGCTTAGCACTAAAGCTCTTGCCCGAGCCGGGAGAGCCTAAGATAAAGCCGTTAGGATTTTTAAGCTGCAAGCGGTCAAAAAGTATCATATTATTCGACAAGGCATTCAAGCCGTAGTATTTGCCGTTTTTATGGTTTATCTCCTTGCCGCTGAACGGCATAAGCACTGCCGTGCTTTCGGTAGTGAGTGTGCGTCTTATCTTCAAGGTGCAGTTGCCGAGAGGAAGAACACTCTGTAAGCCTTTCTCCTGCTGAAATTTCAGCGTGGACAGCGAGCAGATGTGCTTTCGTACCACAGCTTCTATTGCCTCGGTATTGCTTTCAAGCTCGTCCATATCCTTTGCCGTCACCATTATGATTATGTTATCAAGAAACATCTTCTGATTCTTGCTTCTCAGGTCATCAAGCAGTTCCTCGGCTTCCATCAGCGAGTGCTTCAAGTCCTCGTTGATAACGTCCGAAGTGTAGCCCGACTGTATCGCCTTTTTCTCAGCTTGCAGCTTATTTGCCCTCATTGATGTGAGCTGATGATTTACTATCTTCAAAGCCTTGTACGGGTCAACAGGGGCTATGTTCACACTTATCATCACATCAAGATTGGTGTTTGCAATATCCGTAAGCATATTGTCTTTAAGGCTTGCAGGCATATCCTTGATGAACATGGTACGAGCATACTTATCCCCCCACATAAAGTAGTCCTTCTTGAACTCCAGATAATCGGGGCAGCAATAGGCACGCTCCGCCTGCCGCTTAAAATGCTTGTCTGTAAGCTGTGGTATCTCCTCATCAACATTACGAAAAATATCCTTTAGCAGAACTATCCTCTCATTGGAGGTCAGCGGTTTAATTGCCGAGCCTATCTTCTTGAAAGCGTTTAACAATTCAAGATCAATAGTGTTGAACTTTGTCTGAGCATTTTCCAAATCAGCCGCCTGCAAGGTGACGGTAATATATTTATTTCTGATGATACCGTTCTGCCCCTGCTCCATCTTCTCAATAAGCATTTCGTTATATGCGTCACGATAATGGTCAAAACCGTCGCCCTTGTGACCAATAAGCACCATACGATCAAAATCAGCCTTATTCACCCTATTATTGTGAACAGTAAGCTGAATATCGGCATTGGTGTCAAAGCTGTTGAGCACCGAGCAGTAGCCCAAGAAAATGCTCTCCTGCTCGTCCTGTCTTGCTATCTGGTAGTTGATGTCCTCAAACTTGTAGGTCTTTGAAAACTTGTTGTCATCGACCTTGAATATGTAGTCATCACACACTTTTCTGTAAGGCAGCGTTTTCTGCACAGTTCTCGGAGCAGGTCGCTTTTTCTTCAGCTTCCACTCCTTCGGCTTTTTCTTATTTTCCTCCTTGATCCTTATATCATCACGCTCTTTGGCAGTAAGTGCCGACAGGTCATCTTTGGCTGTTTTTTTCTTGCCCTTCATTTTCATCATAATGACTGCTGCTGCGATCACTAATCCAAATGTGCCTGCAAGCAAGGTAAATGCCTGAGCCTGCTTTACGTTCAGAGATATAACGGGCTGCTCTGCAACAGAAGATACAGTTTCGCTATCTTCCGAAACACTGTCCTCTACCCCTGCCTCCGATGAAACTGTACCGGATTTTTCTTCTTCCGACGAGTATCCGCCCTCATGCGGTGCAGTTTCGATATGACCGGAATACGAGGTCTGCGGATAAACTGTTGTTTGCGATACTCCGGTCTGTGCATAACTTTCATCTCCCTCATAAATGATCTCGGTGACACTCTGCTCCGATGTATATATCGGTGCAGTAGTTGTCACCGTTGTTGTATTAGTTGTCGTCGTTTTTGGCTGAGCTGTTTTTGCGACCGATGTGGTTGTCTTTTTAGTAGTAGTCGCCTTAGTCGTCTCCGCCTTTGAACTGTCATTATATTTAGGAATCTCTATCGCCCCCTTTATATCCTGTTCTTCTTGAAACGTTTTCCTTTAGCTGCATATTCCTCTGTAAGCTCCTCCAGCAGATACGCATTTCTAAGCTCCATAAACGGCGGCTCATAGGAATAGACCCGCTTCTGCGGATAAGCATAGAAATGTATCACTTCAAGAGCAAACTGCTCGGCAGCCATATCGTTATATCTGAAAAAGCCTGTCAGCATAAGCGGAACAGCTATGAAAACAACTATCCAGGAAATAGCCTCCTGCGGCAGAAAGTGGTGTCCCCATATATATATTGGAACACATACGAGCAGAGCAATCGCAACACAGATACTTTGCCGCAGAGTCAGCCCGAAAAACAACTTTTCCCTGTAATTCTTTATTTCTTTAGGTATGCGAATCTCTATCATATCCGTACACCTCATTGAAATAGTCTGTCAGCTTGACGAGTCCGTAGGCAGTATAGCCAATACTCAAAATACCAATAAACACCGCAAGCCATAGAATGAATGACATATTTATCCCCTCCTAACTAAGTATGCTTTGATTCCAAGATACCTACACATACAGCCTCACCTCCCTTCCTACACGCAGCCAAGTGCTTGTCTTGCCCACTGACCGGATTTTGCTACACCGAGTGCTAAAGACAGGGCAACTATTGTTATGCCTATTGTGCTTTCTCCTCCAAGAAGATCTACAACCTGTGAAAAAGAATAAAACATCAGCACCACCACCAACCCCTGCAAGCACACCGCAGCATACGATTTTATAAATCCCTTTGCAGTATCGTGCCAGCCCTCCGCTGCAAATGTAGCAAGCGGAATAGGCGATACTGCAGTATATACCACGATCTCAAAAATCCTGCCTATGAGGATAAGGTTTATTACCCAGCACGCACCCATAAGAATAAGTAATGTGGGCATAGTTTCCAAGTATTTAACAAGATAGTTAAGCCCTAAAAAGCCCTCATCGTCAGGCTCTGGCAGCAGGTCACTCGTCGTAAAGCCAGATAGAAAACCATAGCTGTCCTCTATCAGGTCAGATGCCACAGTATTGAAACTGTTATATATGATAGCCATCAGACCTCGGGCATTCTGCACGATAACTTTCGCCAGAATGAACTTGAAAAATATCTTGAAAACCTGTTCGTATGATTGTATCCTAAGAAGCATGGCCTCGTTACAGAGCTGTATAGCAAAGAACATAGACACCATAACAAGCGCTACACCCTCTACAGCAGCAAGTGCTGTATCAATAGCTGTAATACTACTGTCAAATGGAGACACTAACAAGATCTGCATAGCATTATCAAATGCCTTATTTATCATACTAAGCCAATCATCAAGCCATTCATCGACAGTATCCCAATCTATAATACTCACGCCACCAACTCCTTTCCATACAGAGCCGGTATCAGACAGTAAACATATCGTAGGCCTTTGCTACAGCAAACACTATAAAGCCCGATGCAAGGCACATAAGTCCTCTTGTCTTGCCGTCGGCGGAATCGTCCTTGAACCCCATAGCAAATTGTATCGCACCGATAAATCCTATCACCAGACCGATACGGGCGACCCAGTCAACGATGAACTGCACAACGGTGTTAAAGGTATCGACACCCTCTGTACTGCCCGAAGAGCCGGAGGAATCATCAGCAAACGCTGTAATACCCATAAGATTTGCTGCCATAAGACCAAATGTAACGGCAAAGCTTATACGCCGCACCATTCTGATACGCTTGCTCTCACACTGCTCTACCGTCAGATCACTGTTCTTTGTAAGATCTTCCTTGAAAGCGGCCTTTATCTGAGCCGCCTTATTTCTTATCCACTTCGTAAATATCATCTCCCTAAAAATCATCATAAAAATCATCAAGGTAATTATCTTCATACACCTCGATATATCTGCTGTTATCTGTGACCATCGGCTCTGCTGCGACAAGGCTTTCCGTACCATCAACGATTACAGGCTCCGGCTGTCCGTCCTCCGGCACTTTCGGCATTCTCTTCATAAAAGCCTCTGCCGCCTGCATTTCTGCAATACGGCTATGCGGCTGCTGCGAACCCACGTCGATACTCTCCACATGGCAGTCAAGCTCGTTTTCTACCATTTCTATCTTTTCGGGAACTGCTCCATGCTCGGTATCTTCAACCGGCTCACTGTGAAGATCACTCTCGTCCTCTGATTCATGACCAAACTTCACCGTATTTATGTCGCTGATAAGGTAGGCATTATCGTCATTGAAATCCTCCAGCAGCTTGTAATTCGGGTGACGCTCGATCTTGTATTTGTTGCAGAAAAACGGATAAATGCCACGAACAAAAAGAATACACTCATTGTCCTTCATAGTTTTCAGCTCGTCCACCGTCATAAGCTCACGCCCAAGAATACTGTCATTTTCGGAGGTCGAGCCCTGCCTTCCTCTGGTGCGGTTATGCGACCTTGTATCTATTGTTTCCTTGCCCAGCGTCTTTGAAATATGTTCAAGAGTTGTCGGCTCCTGACCGCCCAAGAACAGCAGGCTGTCACAGTTGCCCAAGACATTCTCCCAGCTATCCTTGTACATCTTTTTAAGCTGTGACAAGTTCTGTATGATAACATTTGCCGAGATCTCCATTGAACGCATTGTTGCCAGCAGTTCCTCAAATCTCGGTATATTGCCTATGTTCGCAAACTCATCAAGCAGACACCTGACATGAACGGGCAGCCTGCCTTTGTACTTGAAATTTGCCCTGTCATAGAGCACATCAAAAAGCTGAGTGTACATCATCGCCGCCAAGAAATTGAAGGTATCGTCCGAGCTTGGTATGATAATGAACATTGCTGTCGGTCTGTCGCCTATCGTTTCAAGGTGAATGTTATCACAGCAGGTCAAATCCATTACTTCGGGAATATTGAACGCCTGCAAGCGCACCGCCGTTGAGATCAGTATCGACTTTGCCGTATCTCCTGCTGCCTTTTTGAAATCCTTGTAGTATTTCAGGCACATATACTCGTGAGACTTTTGGCTTTTCTGCGCAAGGTCGATCAGATTTAGCTCCTTGACCCTCTTATCAATTCCTCCCGCCTCCTCGGTATATTTTTCGGGCTCCTCCAAAGCGTCGAATATGAGGTCGAGGTCTGACATATATGCCTCGTCGCCCTCTTTGACCTCCGCCTTTTTCAGCAGCTTCATTACCTCTGAAAAGTTCTGTCTTGACTTATCTTCGCACTCTACTAAATAGAAGCAGAGTGCTGCAAGCAAAGCCTTTGTGCTGTCGTCCCAGAACTGATCTCCGCCACTGTTTTCCTTTGAGGTGTTCTTCATCAGAACATTAACCATCTTGATTACTGCTGTTGCAGAATAATTACCGTCAACATCATAGATGTACTCAAAGGGGTTGTAGTTGTTGCTGTGAGCCATATCTATAAGGTTGAAAACCCGAATATCATAGCCGTAGCTTTCAAGCATTTTACCCGTTGACCGCAGCAGCTCACCCTTCGGATCGGTACAGACATAGGAGGTATTTGCCTGCATAAGATTAGGCTTGACGTAAAATCGGGATTTGCCGGACCCCGATCCGCCTATGACCATAACATTCAGGTTTTTCCTCGTCTGCCTTGTATTCAGCGACATCTTGACTTCGTTTGTAAGGACAACGTTATTGTCCTGCTCAAAGCTGAGTTCCCGTCGTTTCCAGAACTTTAACCGTTCAAAGAAGTTATGTACTTTGATCTTGAACGGCAGCTTTACCTTCTTAGGCTTGTCCGCAAGGCTTTGTATCTCCTTCTTATTCGCCCACCTTGCCGAGCCGTGTTCCTCGCCCTTTCGGTGAAATCTCTTTCTGCTTGTGTACTTATTAAGCGCATAAAGCCCTATACCGAATGCTGTAAACATTGGCAGTTTAACAGCATATCCTCCAGCCTTAACAAACTCAAATACAAGCTCGGTATTCTTTAAGGTGCTGTCCAAGGTCTTTGAAAGCATTTCAATATTCGTCTTGCCGTTCTCGTCGGTAACAAGATCAAATGATGCACCGACCGCTGCCGAAAAATACAGAGCGAACCCTGCGAGAGCCGAGTAGATACTTACTGTGATAAAGTCCGGTTTCTTTGGCTCCCGACTTATTTTCTCGACCCCCTGTCTCTTGTCTTATGGTCAAGCGTATTTCCGGGCTTAGGCAGCTTTGCCTTGACACGCTGGAGCGTATTCATCGAAACGCTCTGCTTGCTCGCCTTACCTATTATCCTCTCAGCCTTATTTTTGCTCATACCAAAAGTATCGGTCATCTGCTTTATTGCCGAGTCCTTATCCGACAGGTCAAGCCTTAAAACGGTAGAACCGCCTGTTACCGTAAAGCTGTTCTGAGATTCACGCTCAATAGCGTATTCCTTGAAATTCAGCGTTACAGCCTTTTCAGCAAAGCCCAGCTTTTCGGCTTTAGACATGATCGCTGCGATCGTTTCGGTATCGCTGACTTTGAGATAGTTCACAATGTCACGCTCAACGTCCTCACGCCTGATATTCGCACCTGACAGCACCACAAAGTTGCCGTCCTTATCGGTGATCGTAAGCTTGGGAGTTTCCTCATTTCTGAACTTCATCTTTGCAAAGCTGTAATTCTCGGTGAGGATATTGTCATCATCAAGCCGGATATCCTTTGCAAAGTATTCAAGCTGCTCGACAGTTCGTGAGCCGCTGTAGTAAAACTGCTTCTGCTCATCGGTCAGCCTGTCAGCCAAGATATTCGCCACCTCTGCCGCCTTGAAAGGCTCAAAGCCCATACGCTCGCCAAGCATACGTTCAAGCCTTGCCTTTGTGCAGAAATTCATTGTGATCTTTTTGCCGTCATTCATATCCGTAACAATGATCTTAGGCTTGTCCTTTTCCTTTACCACCTCGACTGATATTTTAGACAGCTCGCTCTGCATCCTGCGGTAGTTCTCCATAGCCCGACCGATCTGCTGCTCGTAAGCCGCATTGAAAATGCACTTGACATCCTCCTGCGTTTCCATAAAGCTGACAGGTATATCGTGGTCGGAACAGTACATCTGAAACCCCTCGACCTGCGTTTTTTCGATGGTTATCATCTTTTCTGCCTGTGCAGGTTGGTTTAGTTTCTGCTGTACTATGTCACGCACGATACTGTCAAGGGCTGCCTTATCCTTTTTATTAAAGAACACCGACAGCGTGTTATCCTTGTCCTTTTCCTGAACGCCTGCAAGCGGTATGTCAAGTGATTTTGCCCTTTTTACAAGCTCCTTGAAATCAGCCTTATCAAAGCTCGGCAGCATACCTATCTCGCCGCCCTCTTTGAGCCGTTTGAAGCTGACCTCGCCGCCTGACAGCTTGAGCTTTTTGCCCTTCATAGCCTTCGCCTGAGCCTTGTCACGCTCCTTATCAATGTTTATCTTGATAAGCTCCAGTAATATCTCATTCGCCTTTGAGATAATATCAACGCTGACAGTTACTCCTGCGCTGGCAACATCATCGCCGTGCATGGTCATTCCTCCTTTCGTTTTAAATACAACCGCTAATCGCCAAATATGCGGTTTCGTTATATAGGTCACTTTGAGGCGCTTTTTTAGTAGCAAATGCAAAAGTTTGGGGATATGCACAAATCAAAATGTAATGTCATTTCTGGAATTGTATTTGTTAGACAATATTTCTTTTGCTTTATTTAAGGTCCATCTCACACTTGTATAATGAACAGCCTCTATTTCAGCGATGTCCTTTATGGAATAGTTTTCGACATACCTAAGTATCATTCTTCTTACTACTGCCTTGCTGCAATTACTGAGTTCGTTTTTTATCCATTCACGCAGATAGATTTTTTCGTTGCTATCATCCAAGTCTACTGCTGAGTACTCCTCCATACTATGGGGAACATCAATCGATCCTGCATGATGACGTCTTTTTTCATTTCTTTCCCTTTCCTTTTCTCTTTTATAGTCAAGAAGCTCGATAAGCACCTTATCACTTACCTCTTCTGTTTCCTGCTCAGAGCAGTTGTCCTCATAATAGTCTCTGATATTTATTACGCTGACATTATCTGCCTTGAAGATGATAGATACTTTATCCAATACATTCTTATATTCCTCAACAAAACCCTTGTTATCAATTATCATTTTTATATCCTCCGAAAATCTAAAATTAAAGTTGTTGGTCCTTTAAATTTCAGATCTTCGCTAAGGATAGTGAGCATATCTAAACACAGAATCACTCCGGCGCATTTAAATTCAACAGAATCAAACACACCGGAGCACTAATTAGTATATATTACCAGTCGAAAAAGGCACAAAAAAATACACCCTCTGCCTGCGTCAAAAAGACGCAGGGCAGGAAAGTGCGCACCTTGTCGGCAGTTCACCCTGATGAAAGGCTTATTGCCGTAATATTCTTAATGCTCAGCTGCTGCATAAGGATAATTCCAATGCGTTTATCTTTAATGTTGTAAACTCATTATATCATCATATGCAGCAAAAAGCAGTACCAAACGAGTAGGAATGTTGTAGGAATTACGTCGCATTCCAGTCGCATTAAAGTCGCATGTTTTTGCGACTTATTGTAAACCATTTTTGAATTCATGCCGAGTTTGTCTTTATGATATACGTCGGTATTGTAAAACCAAACAGAACATAACCCAGCAGATACATCGCCTCCTTCTTCTTTCTGTAATATGTGCTGCGCTCTATTTCAAGCTGTTCCAGAATATCGTCTTCATTATAGTCAAAATAGTTCAGATACTTCATATCGAGTATCTTATAGTATTCTTCACCCATTTTCGGGTATTCTTTCACCTTTCGGACAGCGGCTTGAATAAGCTCAGAAAACTCCTTTGTCTGAACAGCAGTCTTTAACCTTACTCTGAATGATCTCATATCGTCATTTGACAGATAACCAATCAGAAATGAAAACCTATCCTCGCCATAAACCTGTTCATAAATATCATAATCATCTATATTCAACAGATTTACACCTGTATTATTTGTCCAGCTAAAAGCTTTGTACTGTTCGAGAATGATCTTTATCTTTGTATAACTATTCTCAATATCAATACACATAAGCTCGCTCTGACCCTCCAGCCATACCATAAATTTAGATTTATATGCCATTATCGTCCTCCGTTTCACAATAAAACGCCCATATTTTCACACACAAAGTCTTGCGAGACATCTCTTTCTGTATCATCATTTTACTACATATGTTCTATTTGTGTCAATAGCCAGAAAAAAATAAAAAGCCTCTGGTGATGTCTTTTTACATCACCAGAGGCAAAAAACATTTTAAAAGAGAATAATATCTCCCACTTACTTATACTGCTTAAGAATCCCTTGACAAATCTTTTTGTACTCAAGTCTGACAGTTTTGGGAGAGAGTATCTCTATATCATCGTCAAACTGAAACACCCAACTGTAAAAAGTCTTGCTTACACTCGCTTTGACAGTAATAACTATATAATTGTCCGACTCATCAGACTGTACATAGATATCCGAACCGAATCTGTCTATAACAGCATTATACACATCTTTGGAAAAGCATTTAAGCTCAACACTTTGCATTATACCGTCAAACATTTTAAAAACGTGTTTTATATAGTAATTCACATCATAATCGGACGGCGAAGGAACACATGTGTCTTTTGTGATCTTTACATCACTCATTCTATCAACTCGAATAGTAATCACTTTTTTATGCTTAACTGAAAAACCAATAAGATAGTATCTGTCATCCAACCATACAAGATCATACGGACTTATCTTAACACTTTTTCCATCATAACGATAATCGGGCAAAAGGTTTTCATCATTATCATAATACTTATATGATATCTGCTTATGACTATCAATCCCACGATTAATAACCTCAATTATATCCATTATATCGTGATTCTCTGACTTGATACAGTTTTTTCCTACATTTTTGAGCAACTTATCAGCATTATACTTACTTTCAAGACCTGATAGCTTTTTTATCAGTTCATTACTCTGCTCAACAGTAATTGTTCTTGCAGCTGATACTGCATCAATCAAAAGAGTAAGCTCAGACATTGAAAACACTCTATTCTTAATATGATATCTATTCTGTGAGCTCTTGACACAAACCACTTCAAAACCGCATTTGTTCAGCTCATCTATATCAGAGCATATCGTCTGTCTATGAGTATGAAAGCCAATAGAATCAAGATACTCAACAATTTGATGCACAGTCAAATAGTGTTCTTCATCCGTCATCTTATAAAGATATTTTAGAATATGTAATTGTCTGCAACCAGAAACCGCCATAAACCCTCCTAAAGATACTAAAACATATAACCATTCCTCATGAATCAGCAAATAACGAATATTAATTCAAATCATATAATGTCTTAATAAGTGATGCATCCCTATTATAGTTCTTTTTAGAAAAGCTTTCTAATATCTTTTTTTCTGTTTCCGGAGACCAATAGATTCTTAGGCTTTGTTTGGCTCTTGTGATTGCTGTATAAAAAATATTATGAGTTATCAATTCTTCAACTTCATTTGTAATAACTATTTTAACAGAACTATACTCTAACCCTTGTGCTTTATGAATTGAAACCGCATATGCAACTTGAAATGGTACAATAGCATTATTGGATTGATCATCTTCATCAGTAGATCTATACTTATCTACACTGAAACTAATAACTGAATGATTATTTAAGGTATCTTTTAACACTTTAATACCATACATATTGGCCTCAAATCCATTTATTATATGATCAAGTTCAATTTCAAATGTGATTTTATTCTCCCCCGGAGATATTCCAACTATTCTTCCTTTCATATTATTATAAATCAAAGGTGCAAATCTGTCCGATTCATTAAATAGAACAGGATCGTCGATTTTATATGTATTGATTCTCCAGATATACTCTTTATTGGGGTTATTACTCTGCAATAGTCTGTTTATATTATTGATTCCATAAAGGCCATCATAATTGAGACATAAAACTATTTCATCCTTATCAACGCTTTCAAAAATAGAATCATCAAGATTAACTGTATATCCCGCTTTTAGCATAGGTTCTAAAATGGCATCATCAAGATTTCTCACTCTCTCCCATACGGTTAACAAGCTTTCTTCTGTTGTGCGAAAAGGTTTAGTCAATTCAGTAACCGATGTCTGTGGAACAAAGCAACGAGCTATACTAAACCAATTACCGAATCGAATAGACTCAATTTGAAATACATCTCCAACTAAAACAAGCTGAGAAAAAGATGCCTTACTTAAAAACTCCTTCATATCAGAATTGCTTACAGTACTACATTCATCTATTACAACAATATCATATTTAGAAAAAACAGTATGCTTTGAATTGAATTTTTTTATAGTCATAAACTTACAGTTATTCTTATCAACAGTCACTTTACGTCTCATATTATCAACAGCTGGATTAGTATTAGCAATAAAGAGTTTCTTTTTATCTTCATATAAATGTGAAATATGATTTATAAGAGTAGATTTACCGGTTCCTGCTGAACCATATATTAATGAGACATTAGAGTTTTCAAACATGCTCTCTAATGCCTGAAGTTTTTCTTTACAATCAATAACATACTCCGGGTTACTAATCAACCATGATGTAACAAACTCTTTATAATCATCAACACCGTTTTGAGATAGTTCTATGATTCTTTCTATTATTTCTGATGTATCATCTGCAAATCCTTTAATATATACATAATCTTTATAGGTTAATAGGTTACGATGAGAATGCTTATAATACAACTTTGAATTATACTTATTGATTAATTCTTGAATATCATCAAAACGAGATAAATCATTCTTTGGGGTGAATAATACTCCATTTTGTTCAGTATTATTCGTTATTATTCTAGCTAAAAACTCATGATCACGCCCTGTAGTATCAATACAATCAAATAAATCATAAAGCTTAGGATTGTGATTAACAAGAGACGTTGTATAAGGCATTTTGTCAAAGGGAATACACCCCCAACATAAGTTCAAATCAGATAAATAAGGACATGTCTCAACATTATACTGTTTTTTGATGATTCTATTATTCATATTATTAAGCAAATAACGCAAAACATTTGATCCTGAATGATTGTTGTTTATAATACTTCGTGCAGAATCAAGAACATCAAATATTGGTGTCGTTTGGGAATTCTCCGTGCATTTTTGCTTTATGTATTCATAATAATCATCTGAGGATGCAATTAAATCCACTAAACTTTGATGATTCTCTGATATATGATCCATTAATGAAGAATATTCTTTCTGTTTTGTATTGACTCTTTTTTCATTATCACCAAGTATTCTAGCAAAATTATTAAATTCACATTGACGTATTGATACTTTCCATGAATCAATAACTTTTATTGGCATTGATTTACCCATTACATTAATTGTATCATTATGTAATGATAGCTTAACAGCATAATTATCGAATATATCTAGATTCGTGAAACAAATCACCCTATCAAATTTACTCACATTATCATCTGCAATAGTAAATGTCACTTCGTAGAATATTTGACTTCCTATAAAAAAAGCTTTTTTCTTCTGTATATATACTCTATCATCATATTGATCTTTATACGCATATTGACTTGGGACTTTAATTCTTTCACTAATCTTTTGATAGTATTCAGATAGTTGAGGGTCAAGGTTTAATGGGAAATCATCTATATTCCTTAAAACTTCTATATTATAGTTTGCCCTCAAGAATTCCTTTATCTTTAACAGATGCTCATAATACTTAAGCATCAACCTTTCAGATCCACCTTCATCAAAAGTATAATGGGAAACCGACTTTTGCAATAACACATGAAAACTTGATAAGAAACGTAATTGCCCCTTTGTTTTTATGAAGTCCAATGCATCTATTTTTATTCTATAATCATTTGGATCTGAATCTTGACCATTAGAATATACTTTCTGAGCAATATACTCAACAAGATTTCGAAGCTGTGAAAGAATATTTTGTGATAATAAACCTCTTTCTGAATCATCAAATTTAGAAATGTTCTTACATATTACAGCATCAGCATCAAGAATTGCTTTATCTATCCTTAACATATAATTCTCCCTTAGCATCTGTAAATCATTCTTAATCTCACTATTAGTATTATTAATACTAAATAACTAATAATTTATAATATATATATCATATATTTGTTTCTTAGATTTACACATTTATCTAAAAAACATTGAACGTTCATTTTGCTAGTCTCAAATGGATTCAATCTTTTACCTATATCATAATGAATTATATCATTAAATACTATGAATCCCTGTAATAGCAATTAACAAATCATTCTACTTCAGGGATTCTTATTCTATATCATAATATATCATTAACAGTAATAAAAAAATAGCTTACTAATCAAAACTATAATTACCAATTTTATAATAAATAATTACCTCTTAATCGCATTGATAATTGACTTACTCTGCCATCTAACTATACTGTCAGCCTTACTTTTAACAACCCAAGATGTTCGCTCAGATCCCCAAGGTTCAACTGCGATTATTCTTTTAGGATGTGTAAAACCTTTCTTAGCAAGATCCATCTCAATATTGATCCATTTACTGTATGTTGCGTAGACACCTGCCAATATTAATACACAACTTGCATGAGACATTTGCTCTCTAATTGCAGCTTTTAATAATTGTTCATTAGGGGCATTATGTATAGGATCATCTTTGGGAACAGAATAATTCTTGTACTCAAAAAAAGGATCTTCATCTAGGAGATCAAGTAACTCATTGTACATTTTGCTATATGACCAGGAATGACTAATAAAAAGATTGTATATCATTTTTTACCTCCATTTATTATCTGTTTAGTTCTTTCTTTAGTTCTTGATAAAACTCTTGAACTTCCATTTCTTTTAATTCTGAACTAACTGATTCAAATAAAACTCTTGTTCTTTCGTAAGATTCAGAAACCCTTCCACGCACCATAATATATTTATAAATATCATTTCCATCCTTAAGTCTTGGCCAATAATCAAGATATTCTGGTAAAGAAACAGACGATACAAGATAATTAGCTATAGGTATTGTTTTTTCTGAAGCTATACCTATTTCAAAAGGAACCCACCAAGAGTCTTTTGTATTCTTAGACATCACAACAAACACATCTGAACACTCTCCCATTTTCGCACGAATATGTTCAGTCAACTGTTTTCCATTTCCAATAAGTGTATCATCCAGCAAATCCAAATAAGTATCAACCCCATATCCCTTTAATGCCATTTGAATGCCTTGTGCAATCGACGAATCTTCTTGTTTATGTGAAATAAATACTTTCATAATACCTCCTCATCTACTATATACGATTATTGACCAGTAATTTCCAGTAATACTTTCCAATCGGTGTAAGTCTACAACCACCTGACTTCATTGCTGCAAAGTACATATGCTCCTCTTTGACAGGCTCAACAATATCAACGCTTTCAAGCCTTTGTAGCACTTTGAAAGTATTGACATTATCATCATCCGCATATGGTTTAATAGTTTTGTTTTCATAATCAGGTTTATTTGTAAATTCAAAAGAAGGGTCTAAGCTGAATACACTATTTTCATTATCAAAGCACTTCAGAAGCATCTTTAGATCATCAAATGAAACTCTCGACTTAGCCTTTCTAAGAGAAACAAACTTTGAAATATTGGTTTTAAAAATTGGTCTCTGGTGCCATGTGCCTAATGATTGATCAATATATGCGTAAATACTGCCAGGAGTTATATCTCCCAATATATTAGCTGCACCGCCTTTCAAAGCTTCTAACAATAGTGCAGTGAATACTCCATGTCCATCTATTTCTTCAGAAATCTCTGTATCTCTACTCGAAGTAAGAATCGTTACACCTTTTCCTATTTCACTAATGCTTTGATTAATTGGTGATGTACCCATACTACCTGAGTAACAACAATCAAATATCACTATTCTATTGGTACTACTTGAATCATTAGCCATCTTAAGGATATCTTTCATTGATACTCCCCAATCATTTATAGCATAATCAGGTGTAACAAGATAACCCCCTGTTTTATCACAATGACCATGTCCTGAAAAGTATAGTAGTTCAATATCATTTCCGCCTGAGAATAGAGCTTTGATTTTTCCTTTTAGTTCTCCTTTGGTTTGTATTGACAAATCTGTTTTTATATCAAAATTTCTCGATCCATCATCATGCTTTTGCAAGAGTCTGGATATTTCTATGGCATCGTTTTCGCAGCCATCTAGATGGGAACCTGGATAATCATTTATACCAACAATTAATGCTTTTCTCATAGTCTAACCTCCTGAAATCAAATAGTTCTATTTACGCATTCTCTCGTATTCTTTACTAACTCCCTATAAATTTTTAACAAGAATCTTATAACAAAAGTAAGAAGCAAGCAACAAAAATTGTATAAATACACAATTCCAGTAAAGATTGTTTGTTTACAATGACATCATAAGGTGATTCATATAGGCAATAATGTAAAATCTTTTATCAATAATAGTATTGTTTTGACTTCAACTATAAATACCTATAATACACAGAATATAAAACTCAGATTCGTAGTATTCATTGAAGTATCTCTAATTTCATCTTGTATTCTTTACATAATCATAACTACCACTAAAGCGGTGGTTTGCTCTGCCCCTAAAAGGGGCTATTACTGGCTTAGCCCCTCAAGGGGCGCCGAGGGTTTAGCACCGCATTACATTCACAGGCAGCCGCAAAGCTGCTGTTCTTTTTTGCCTACTTGGTCTTACTACCCGTAAACGGGTCCATAAATTCCTTTAGGCTCATCTGATATTGCATATGATCTTCTTCGGTTTGATTCTATATGTATTCTCGTATGACTTTTTCATTGCGCCCCACGGTGTCAACATATTATCCTCTGCACCAAAAATGTCGGCTACCATACTTATATTTCAAATTTGCGTGCCTGTCAAATATCATCAGGGTACTCTTGCCCGGGCTAAATTTATTTAGCCAAGATATCATCCCATAAACTGTGCTATACTTATATATGGCGGTATGCTCACCAACATATGGATATGGTCTGGCATTGCTTTGGCTTCCAATATCTCCACGACTTTCTGTTCACACAGTTTTCTCAGTATTTGTCCTATGTCTGCCTTTAGCTGTCCATATATCACCTTTCTGCGGTATTTGGGTGCAAACACTATGTGATACTGGCATCTGTAATTTGAATGGGATAGATGTTTTATTTCGTTTTTCATTAGTTTATAACCTCCGTTTATTTTAATTTAGTAATGCGGTCGCCAAGCCACTACTATTTTATCATATTCGGAGGTTATTTCAAAGCGCTCGCTGAAGCTTTTTTATGTCCCCCCGGTAGAACCGGGGGGTTATTTACGCTAAAACTGCCAATAACAAAAAGCCGCAGATTTCATCTACGGCTTTAATACATACATATAATTGCATTGATCAGCTCTTTATCTCTTCCTCCAGATCAAGAGCTTTTTCAATATAATCCAAAAGAAGCTGGCCCTTGTCTTTTGACATACGTCTGAATAGTTCTATTAGCTTTTTATCCTTTTCAGAATAATATAACATACCGGAATCATCTATATTGAAAAACTCTGCTAAAGACAGGTTTAAAGCGTCCGCTATGATCACAATTGTAGAGAAATTCGGCTGCTTGATACCATTTTCCAGATTTCTTAAATGTGCCACACTTATACCTGACAAATCGGATAATCTATATTTACTAGTATTCTTTTTCTTACGCCAATAATACAACGCATCTTTAAACTCCATAATATCACCTACCCAATAACTAATTGAGGATACATTAAAAATAGTATAATTATAGTATAACCTAAAATCACTCTCTTGATAACGTATCAGTAGGATAATAAAATCAATTCAATAATTACCACATCTATGATTGCTTTTATATTTACTTATTATTACCGTTGTGATATAATCAGTAGAATAACAGTAAATCTTACAATTATTAACATGGAGGTATAGTAATGCTGCCAATAATATTCATGGACTTGGTCGATGAAAGCGATATTCCGGCTTTTGAAAAACTATATGAGTCAAACAAGGATAAAGCCTATAAAACGGCATATAGAATAATAAAGGACAGTACACTCGCTGAGGATTGCGTTTCTGAGGTTTTTCTTGCCATTGCTCGAAATTTTCAAAAAGTTAATAAATTAAACACTGACGAACAGAGCAAATATATTGTTAGTAGTATTAGGAACAGGGCAGTCAACATAATTAAAAAAGAGAAGATTTCGAGAGAAAGCATTTCTTATGATGATACAATACTATCAAGCAATAGCTTTTCAGAATTAAAGCTTATCGAGTTAAAAGAAATAGCTAACCAATTAAATAAGACAGATCTGGAAATAATATATTGGAAGGATATTCGAGGGATAGAATACAAAACAATAGCCGATTCTTTCGGTATAAGCTATGCCGCCGCCAAGCAAAGGCATTGGACTGCTAAGAACAATCTGCAAAAGCTGTTATCAGCGGAAGGAGAACAAAATGTTTGAAAACCCTCTTGTTTTACAAGCCATTCAGGAAGTATTCAATGAGAGATTTGAAGAAGAAATGAAGGAGCTTGAAGACGAGGAACCACACATCTTTAGTGAAAACATAATAAACGAATGGCCAAACTGATAAAGAATCAGAAAAAGCCTTACTTTATGCTTATCTGTACCACAGGACGAAGAGTGGCTTGTATTATTGCGACTATAATAATACTGTCCGCTTCTGCGTTAAGTGTAAAAGCTATTCGTGAAGCGATTTTCGACTTTATTATGAAAGCATTCTCTGATTATACTATTGTCTCAACCGAAAGTGGGACTGATACAGGTTATCCGGATACGATAGAGGAAGAGTATTATATTTCTGAGTTGCCGGAAGGATTCAATCAGACTCAGTATGGTTTATCAAATGTAGCCTTATCTGTATTTTATTCTAATAATAATGGAGATTATATTTTGTTTACTCAAGAAACTAAAACAGAGTATGAAACTAATTATGACAACCATCTTAATGAGTTTAAAACCACTTATAACGGACAGGAATACTTAATTATTGAATCAGACAAAGATACAACATACATTTGGGATAATGGTTATTACATATTTGAAATGACAAGCAATTTAGACAAAGAATCGTCGCTCAATTTATGCAATTCAACAAAAGCTAAAGGCTGATTCTTACATATAATATAATTAAGCTGTTAATAATGGTAGAGATTAATCTCTGCCATTTTTTATTTTGAAGGGTGATTATATTATGAAAAAGATCATTTCAGCGATTTTATCATTAGTCTTGGTTTTTAATTGTGGTTCGGCAGCATTCGCAGAAGGTGAATATGATACACATGAAGACGAAATAACAACAGAAGAGTATATTTATACTCGACAGATAAGTAATTATTTATCTATATCAAATAATACAGCTTCATGTTTAAGTACTGTAATGGGATATCCTGATGTAACAACAAAAATTAGGATTGAACAAATACTCCAAAAGAAAAATGGGTCATCATGGTCTAATAAAGTGTATTTTATAAATACCTATAATACATATATTGCAATATATTCAACTCAGAAATCTGACTTACAAAGCGGCACATATCGTCTCAAGACCATTGCAAAGGTATACAGTGGTGACGACTATGAGACTATAACAAAGTATAGTAATACCTGCACCTGCTAAGTCTGAATGATCCTATATTGATTTATTATGCTATAAAAGCACAGCTCAGTTTATACTAAGCTGTGCTTTGTTATGTCATAATTAAAAATAATAAGTATACTTGCAAAAATTCGGCTTATATGATACAATATAAAATACTAATAGGAAGTGACAAAATGATGATAGTATATATGTCTGTCATTGAAACAGACAATGACAGAAACAAGTTTAAAGAAATATATGAGGATTTTAAGCAGTCACTCTACCTTGATGCACTTTCCATTGTTAAGAATCCCGAGGACGCCGAAGATGTTGTCGAAGACACCTTTTTGAAAGTCGCTGATAGCTTTACAGAAATTTCACAAAAAAATCGTCAGAAAATGCGTGCCTACATAGTCATAATAAATAGGAACAACGCAATAGACAGATATAATAAGAATAAAAAGAGCCTTGAAAAGAAAGATGATACTCCTTTAGAAGAAATAATTGATTCAAGTTATTTTGACAGCTATGAATATGATGATCTTTATGATGCAATAAAAAAGCTGCCGCAAAAGTATAAGGACATTATTTATCTATATGATCTTCTGGATATAGGCACAAAGGCGACAGCTAAAACTCTAAAAATATCTGATGATACTGTTTATAAGCGAGTATCAAGAGCAAGAATGTTACTAAAAAAGCTGCTTGAAAAGGGTGATCAAGATGAATGAAAGCAATTACAAAAGAGCAATATTTGATGCACTTACTCCCGAATATGATGATATGCTGCCGCAGGTAGAAAACGAGCATACATTTTCAAAGGGGTTTGAAAAGCGTATGGATAAGCTCGTCAAGCGAAGGAGCAAGCCATACTATATGATGATCAATACCGCCGCAAAGCGTGCTGCCTGTATTATCGGGATCATACTTATCGCTTCATTTACAACTGTTATGAGCGTGGCGTCATTCAGAGAGGCTTTTAAATCATTTATCGTTAATACATTTGAAAAGTATTCTGTTGTAAGATCAAATGATGAAGATAGCAGTGTCCCTGAAACTATCAAAGATATTTATGGTATATCGCAAGAACTGATAAAGGATTATTCGGTTACTTATGAAGAAAAAGATGACGTTTCATATAATATAACATATAAAAGCAGTAACAATAGGATTATAGATTTCTCTCAATTCACAAAAAATGAATTCGATATTGCGATAAACACAGAGAATGCTAAAACCATCACAGTCGAAATAAACGGATACGAAGCAATGTTCTATACAGATAATCACAATTATAATCATTTAATATGGGATAATGGTGATTATATGATTAAAATTAGTTCTAATATTGGTAAAGATGAACTAATCAGCATGGCAGAAACTGTGCAAAAAGTAGAATAGTGTAGTTTTGATAAAATAACTGTCAGAAATGAGACCTTCAAAAAGTCATAGTATATGAAAGCGGTTAATGCTTTTAATACATGACGATTGGAGGTTTTGTTTTTGAAAAAGAGTATTTCTCTTCTAATGGTAATGGTTCTTTTAATTGCCTTTCCTCTTAATGCCTTAGCAAAAACGCCGGATAATGGTGAAAAACTATTGTATACAGAATCTTACAGTTCCACATTGCTTGTTTCAGGGAATACAGCAACCTGTAAAAGCGCATTAACAGGATACTATGGAGAAACCACACAAATTGTTATCGGACAGTATTTACAGAAGAAAAGTTCTTCGGGTAACTGGACAACTGTCAAGAGCGCAAGCACGACTATCAACTATTATAAAGGGTCATTTACAAAGACCTATACCGGGCTATCAAGCGGTACATATCGGTTGAAATCGTCCTTTGTGGTGTATGCAGGAAGCAGTTTTGAGACACTGCTAAAGTATAGTGCCGAAAAAACAATATGAATTATGCTTTATGCAGAGAGGAGGATGAGTCCGATGTTTTGAGTGTAATATTACGGCTGTGTACTTGTATGTATAAGTACTTGGTTTAAGACTTTTGCTTTAAGCAAATTATAGGAGTATTGACTTTAAGTCAAGTAATAAATGCATTGACTTTTTCAGAATGATATGCAAATAGTATTATGGAGGTTTCGTTATGAAAATCAGAAAAAGATTAGTTGCTATGAGTACTGCTATTATTATGATAGCTTCTGTTACTGCCATTGGAGCAAGTGCAAAAAGCGATACAGTTACTGCGACATTCCCGGGATATACCAATACAGGAACATCTACTGTGACATATAGTACCGGTAGCAGTTCAACAAACACTACAAAACCGTATGCGACTGCAGTTGTTCAAGGTAAATACATTTATATTAATATATCTACAGCTGTACGAACAACTAAAACTGCAAATAATGGCGCACTTTATTCGGCATCAGTAAGCTTCACAGCACCTAGTGGTAATAGAAGCTATAGTGAATCAGCAACACATACAGTTGGCGCATGGTCTCAGCCGACTAGTGTAATATACTAATAGCATAATCAATACATAGCATTATGCACTCACAATATAGCTGAATATTTAAGTGTCATACAGAATAATATGGAGCTGAGTGCTTTTAATCTTGCAATCAGCTCCTATATTTGATGATTTAATATATGTTTTAATGGATCTGTAAATACGATCAAATGCTTTCTATTATTTATCACAATAAACAACCAAATTTTTTGTCCTTATTTACAAATCCATTTGAACAATCGAGTGAAATCATCTCCGGTAAACGTATATATAAATAAAAGGAGGCGGCGTATGAAACGACTTTTTATTCTTGTGATAACACTTTTGCTGCTTACATCATGCGGCAAGAGTAATGATAATGATCCACAGAGCAGCACAGAAAAGCAATCTGTATCTATCGACTTCACATCAGCGCAAAGCTATTCTGATATGGGTGTGACATATGTAAGCGACAGCGGCATACTTCACTTCTATGACCTCGCAAGCGGGTATGATACAGCGCTGTGCTCAAAAGCCAACTGCAAGCACGAAGGAGTAAGTGCAGCAAACCCCAAGCCCACCTGTGACGGATATGTTGAAGGGAGTTGCTATTCGCCTGCGATATACGGTGATGATCTGTATTTCCTATACACCCCCGACAAAAAGGAAAGCAGCTATGCAGACCTGTCAACAAAGGTACTGTGCAAGGCGGATAAAGACGGCACAAACAGAAGCGAGATAGCAAGGCTTGACAATGCTCAGACAATAAGTGCATCGGCATACAGCGGACATTACTATGCCTGTGCTTACTATAACAGCTTTGATGATAACGGTCAGTCGCTTGATAAGCGTGTGTGCAAATTAAGTGTGATAGACCTTGACAGCGGGAGGATATGCACCACCCCCTCATACGAAAACACTCAGGGCATAATCAATAAAATATGCTTTGACGGGGAAAGTGCGGTATTTGCATATACATACACCACAGAAGACATTGACCTTTCAAAGCAGAGTGATAGTGATTATGAAGAATATCTGAAAGGCATAATAAAGACAGAGCTTATACGCTTTGATATCGGCAGCAGCAAGGCTGAAAGTATCTGTACTTTAGATGCAAATATTACGGATATTGGCTTCGACTATGCACTTTCAGACGAGGACGAGCCTGCACTTATCTCACTTTCAGACGGCAGCAGGAAGATACTTGACAGTCAGTACTCTCCATATCTTATAACAGACAAGGGCGTACTCGTTTACAGTAAAGACGATTACTCTCTTGCTCTTTTCGACATATCCTCAGACAAAATGACTAAGCTTGGCATCAAGGATAAAAACACTTCGATAGCTGCTATAACAGACAGCTATGTATATATGTATTACAGCGTTGGCAAGGATACATTTTTAGGTTTTGTTGAAAAAGCAGCGTTATTAAGCGGTAAAGAATGTGAGCTTACAAAGATCAAGGCGGTGTGAATATGGATTTGTTTAAAAGAGCAGCAATAATTTCAGCTATGGTGTTTTCTCTATCTGCTTTATCAGGGTGCAGCGGCAATACATCAAATATTGATAGCATAAGCTCTCTGCCAGAAAGCATAACAACTCCTGCACCGCAGACACATGATGATGATTTCTATATCAAGTGGGCAATTCCCGACAGCATAATCATATCCGATGAAGTGAATGACAAAGTTAATGCTTTACTTGACGAGAAATATGGGCTTGGAGTAAGATTTGTGCCTATCAGTGATATACCGGGCGAGATAGATTATCACTCGGAGCTTATAAAGGCTGATGCTGATATAGCATTTGCAGGATTTGATTCAGATGATGACAAGCCCTGCGAATGGCTTATTGCCGAGAGGTATTTTGCGCCGCTTGATGATATGCTAAAGGGCAGCGAGCTTTATTCGCTTATCCCCGAGGAGCTTTGGAAAACAACAAAGTCAAACGGCAGCATTTATACTATACCGAGCGAGGCAATGCAGGATATAGGGGTGTGCGTAGTATTTGATCTTGATAAGATACCTGCTGAGAAAGCCAAGGCATTTAACGGGGATATTACGCAGCTTGACGGATTATTAAGCGATAATGATATGCTGTACTATGGGCTGAGTGGTTTTGACTATTCTTCGTTTTATGGTGATTATTACAGCAATGGTATTATAACCACTCCCGAGGGCGTTGCAAAAAGCATTACAGGTGATGCCGAATGTATGGCCTGGCTAAAGGAAATGAACTCACTCTTTAACAAAGGAAAAGCTACCGATATAGAATGCGACTGGAGCGTGCTCATAACAAAAGATACTGTTCCGATTAGTAAAGAGAACATCTATATTTACAAAACCAAGGCCATAGTTGGTCAAAGGTTCGGAGCATCGACAGGTATAATAAATACAAGTGAGAAGAAACAAGAGGCATTTAAACTGCTGGAGGTAATTCATACCGATCCCGAGATAGCTGATCTGTTGGTCTATGGTAATGAGTTTACAGAAAAGGACGGATATGCTTATGACGCATCGGGTGAGAAGATATATGGCTTTATAAACAAGCTGGTATTTGGCATAGACACCAATGTGCTGTATGGCGCAGATATGCTAATGCAGTTTAGCTCACCTGATGAAAAGAAAGCATATTATGATGAAAACGTCATCGTATCTCCGCTGGCAGGGATAGATATCACAACAGACTGCAAGGAGATAAACACGGTAATGAATAAATACCAGAATATATGGAAAAGCAAGGACTTAGACAGCGATATAGCCGCCTTAAACAAAGAGCTGTCAGACGCAGGGATAGAGGATATACTGTCAAGCATAAACGAAAAGATAAAACAAGGAGCTAAGAAATGACACTGTCTCTTTGCAACCTCACCAAACAATACGGCACCTTCACCGCCCTTAAAGGCCTGAGCTATGAGTTCACCCCCGGTGTTTATGGCTTGCTCGGACCAAACGGCGCAGGTAAATCAACACTTATGAATATCATTACAGATAACTTAAAGCCCACCTCCGGCAGCGTTATGTATAACGGACAGGATACTGTATCTATGGGTTCTGAGTTTCGCAGACTTTTAGGCTTTATGCCGCAGCAGCAGGGGCTGTACCCGGGCTTTACGCTGGAGAGATTTCTTTACTATATGACAGCCTTGAAGGGTATGAGCAAGGCTCAGGCAAAGGCGGATATAGAGCGCCTTATAGGGCTTGTAAATCTGAATGATGCACGCACAAAGCGGCTCGGCGGCTTTTCGGGCGGAATGAAGCAGCGTGCGCTTATCGCACAGGCAATGCTCGGCAGACCTGAGATAATAATCCTTGATGAGCCTACCGCAGGGCTTGACCCGAAAGAGAGGATAAGGATACGCAACCTTATCGCAGAGATAGCCTTTGAGAAAATAGTCATAATAGCAACGCACGTTGTGCCTGATATCGAGTTTATCGCAAAAGAAGTTCTGCTGCTCTCGCACGGTGAGATAATAGATTCGGGCAAGCCCTATGAGCTGTGTGAAAAGCTGTCGGGCAAGGTGTTTGAGATAAAAGCAGACGAAAGCAAACTATCCAAAATAACAGACAAATACAAAGTCGGCAATATCTCAAAGGATATGCAGAATATTTATGTAAGAGTTATCTCTGACAGCGAGCCGACAGACTTTGAGCACACCCTCTGCAAGCCTGACCTTGAAGACCTCTATCTTTACTATTTTGATTGAGGTGAGAGTATGAGGATATATTTTAACGAGCTTATCAAGGCAATCTTCCGAAAAAGCACCATAGGTATATTTATAGCGCTCATCGTCTTAAACGGCGTTATGCTGTATGTTAACGAGAACAGCACCGATGCACTCTACACCCCTAAGCAGTACGGGGAGATGTATGCCGAGATCTCAGGCAGACCTGCGGCTGATGTATATACTGAACTGTGTGATAGGAAAACCGCCCTCGAAGAAAACGACAGCGACCTTGTGCAGCTTGAGCTGACTGAAACGGTACTTACAGAGGTCGAAGCAGTCTCAGGGTATGATGATTATTTATCGGGAATTGACGAGCGAGCAAAGAAAATGACCGCTATTTCCATTTTTTCCGATCCCGATTCATTCAGCTACAAGAACATTGCCAAAACGCCTGATGACTTTGCACATCTTAAAGGCTCAGCGCTTAAAGTTTCACCCTCAAAGGGCGTTGATATGGCAACGGGCTTTCTGCCGACAGATGTTATCGCCTTTCTGATGATAATGACGGTGATCGTTACTATCGTCACCCGTGAAAAAGAGCTTGAACAGCTTACCCTCTCACGCACGACATTCAAGGGCAGGGCATCACTCGGAACTGCAAAGCTGTTTACCTGCTTTGCAGCGGCCTTTGTGGCTTTAGTGATGCTTTATTCTGTCAACTTCATAATAGCTTACAATACCTACGGCTTTGGCGACATTTCAAGACAGATACAGTCTGTGCTTTCCTTTAACGGCAGCAACCTGAGAATATCTGTCTCCGAATATTTTGTATTTTTTCTCTTGACAAAGCTGATAGTTTACTGCACATTTGCGGCTCTTATCTATCTTGTGACAGCTGTTTCTGACAGCGCAGTAAAGGTATATGCAATACTTGCCGTTATCCTTGCGGGCGAGAGTGCTTTGTACTATACCATTCAGCCGACGAGCTATCTTTGTCCGCTCAAATACATAAACCTTGTTGCCTTTGCGGATACAAAGCAGCTTTATTCGGAATACCTAAATCTCAACATATTCGGTGAGCCGTATGGGTATTTTTACATCTTTTTTATCTCTGTCATAATTCTGCTGACGGGGTTTTCTGTTTGCTCGGTAGTTATTTTTGCAAAGCGTGGCGTTATCAGAAGCCGCACAAGGAGAATATCACTGCATTTTCCAGAAATACATCACACAAGCCTTTTTCTGCACGAGTGCTACAAGATACTGATAAACGGCAAGGTGCTGTTTATACTGCTTGCATTTGCGGCATTAGTATATGCATCATACACGCCTATAAAGGAACGATTTTACTCAAAAGAGGAAATATACTTAAAGCAGTATATACTCAAATATGAGGGTGAGCTTACCGAAGAAAAAGAGCAGGCTATCGCACTTGAAGGCAAGGCGCTTGATGAATATGACACAAGCGGAGATGAAATATCCTCTATGATAAAAATGCAGGACTTAGCCGAAAAGCGTTCTGCTTACGAAACGTTTAAAAAGTACATTGACTACCTGAAGCAAAACGGCGGAGAGATAGTTTACGACAGCGGTTACAAGCTGCTGACAGGAGATGAGAGCGCAGGCAGCAAGGACACCACAATGGCACTTACGGCAATGGCAATGCTTATCTGCACGCTCACTTACGTTTACAGTATTGAGTATCAGACGGGCGCAAGCGTGCTGCTGCACACATCACTTAAAGGCAGAGGTGCGGTGTTTATCCGCAAGCTCATCATAGGTATTCTGATAGTGACGATAGTTTATATCCTGACATATGCGCCGTATTTCTACGGAGTACTCAAAGCCTACGGCACAAGAGAAATAAATGCTCCTGCCTGCTCTATGGAGCATCTGAAAGGGTTTAGCATAAGCATAAAGGCGTATCTTATACTGCTCTGTGTGGTCAGGTTCTTTACGCTTATAACAGCTATGCTTTTGATATTCTTTATTTCAAAGAAAGCAAAGAGTTTTATTGCGGCGCTGCTGATTGAAACGGCGGTGCTGGTGCTGCCGCTGGTTTTGTATTTGTTGGGGATAGAGGTGTTTAAGTGGTTTGGAGTTAATGCGGGGGTTATTGGGAATGCTTATACATCTTATTTGTCATTTTTTCAATAAACACAACTACATCCAACAATATTTATATCTCCTATTACTCTGAAGTATTAGCCTATTTGTAGTAATAGTGATTATTATAATGGAATACAGTT